>NZ_LZKQ01000290.1 GCF_001668675.1 Mycobacterium asiaticum
CCATCCGGCAGCGCCCGCAACTGCTCCTTGGCGGCCTTGACCACCGCACCCAACGCCGCCCCGCCCGCCACCACCTGAGCCCAATCCAGCCCACCAACACGCAACGCCACGGGGTGCTTGGTGGTGAACCAGCCCACCGTGCTGGATAGATCGAGCACCGGGCCCAGCTCTTCGTGCCGGCCGTGGCCCTCGACGTCGATGACGACCGCCTCGGCACGATCGAGAAACTCGTTCCAGGCCAACGCAAACGCGATCAGCAGGATGTCCTGCACACCGGCATGGAAGGCGGCCGGCACCTGGCCCAGCAATTGCCGGGTCAGCTCGGTGTCCAGTTGCACCACCAGATGGCCGGCAGTGGCGAAGGTGTCGGTATCCGTCCGGACGGCGGGCAACGCCGCCGGCGCCGCCAGGATCTGCCGCCACGCGGCGGCTTGGGCGACGACGGCCGGCAGCTGCGCATGCTCGTGCAGCAGCGCGGCCCACCGCTGAAACGATGTGCCGCCAGCAGGTAGCTCCACCTCCTGGCCGCTCTGACGTTGCTTCCAGGCGAAGTTCAGATCGCTCAGCAGGATTCGCCAGGACACCCCGTCGACGGCGAGGTGATGGATGACCAGCGCCAGCTGCCCGGTGTCGGCGCACCATAGCGCGTTCAGGGTGCGTCCGCGCGCTGGATCCAATCGGGCCCTGGCCTCCGCGAGCACCCGGTCGCTCAGCTCGGCGACCTCGTGCAGACGCTCCGTCAGCGAACCTGGTTGCGGCACCGTCATTCCCGTCGGACCGGCCTGCAACCGCAACATGGCGTGGCGATCCAGCAGCGCCTGCACCATCGCGGCCACATCCGCCGCTTCGGCCCCGTCGGGCGCCTGCAGCACCATCGTCTGGTTGAACCGTTCAAGCGGGCCATCCAGCTGCCACAGCCAGCACATGATGGGCGTCGGCAATATGTCGCCGACCCCCTCGTCGAGGATGTCGGCGTCACCGTCACCGCGATGCGCGGCCTGGGCGACCTTGGCTACGGTCTGTTCGACGAAAATGTCGCGTGGCCGGCAGATCACACCCGCGGCCCGGGCGCGGGCCACCACCTGCATCGCCAGAATGCTGTCCCCGCCCAACTCGAAGAACGGCTCGTCGACGCCCACTCGGTCGAGCCCGAGCACCTCGGCGTAGATCTGGGTCAGGACCTCCTCGGTCGCGTTGCCGGGATCCCGGTGGTGGCGGCGGTATTCCGGCGCCGGCAGCGCTAAGGCGTTCAGTTTGCCGTTGACCGTCAGCGGCAACGCGTCGAGTTGCACCACCGCCGCGGGAACCATGTAGGCCGGCAACTGTTCGGCGATCGCGCTGCGGGCGACGGCCGGGTCGAAACTTCCGGTGGCGTAACCGACCAGGCGCTTGTCCCCGGGCCGGTCTTCCCTGGCGATCACCGCCGCCTGCGTCACGCCCGGGACGGCGGCCAGCGCGGCCTGTACCTCCGCCAGCTCGATGCGGTAACCGCGGATCTTGACCTGCTCGTCCGCGCGCCCGAGGTAGTCGAGTTGGCCGTCGCTGCGCCAACGGACCAGGTCCCCGGTCCGATACATGCGCTGACCCGGCGCGAACGGGCAGGCAACGAAACGCGCCGCCGTTAATGGCGCCCGGAGCCAGTAGCCGATGCCCACTCCGCGGCCGGCCACATAGAGCTCACCCACCACGCCGGGCGGCACGGGCCGCAACCACTCGTCTAGCACGAACAGTGCAGCCCCGGACACCGGGGACCCGATCGGGGGCGGGCCTGCATCGGGGGCCAGCGGCGCGCTCATCGCCGCGTACACGGTGGTCTCGGTGGGACCGTAGGCATTGACCACCACCCGGCCGGGTGCCCAGCGGTCCACCACCGCGGTCGGACAGGCCTCCCCGCCCACCACCAGCGCCGTGGCCTCAAGTCCTTCGGTCGCCAATACCCCGACCGCGGAGGGTGTTTGAGTCAACACGTCGATGTGTTCGGAGACCAGCAATGCGTGAAAGTCGGTCGGCGAACCCGCCACCTCTTCCGGCACGACGACCAGCCGGCCGCCGAACAGCAAGGTGCCCCAGACCTCCCATACCGAAACGTCGAATGAATAGGAGTGCCATTGCGTCGCCGCGAACGGCACGAGGCCTCGAACCGATTGGCGCACAAACTCTCCGGCCTGAAGGTCGGGCCGTCGGCACGGGTGG
>NZ_LZKQ01000291.1 GCF_001668675.1 Mycobacterium asiaticum
CTAATGCGGGCTAGTGCGTCCGGGCGCGGCCCCGTGCCGAGCAGACGCGTATGCCCCCGACACGCCGTGCGTGCGGGGGCTTACGCGTCTGCTCACCGGGCGATCGGAATCGGCTCGGTGCCCTCGGGCGGCGGCGCGGGATGCACATCGAGATCCAGCTGGGCAGCGACCGCGCGCTCGTCGGGCAGCCCGGGCGTTCCAGCGATCGCGCCCTGCAGCCACAGCTTCGCCTGCACCACCGGGCGCCGCCACCGGCGTTCACGCTGCAGGGCACGCCGCATCTTGGCCGGCCGGGTGGTGTAGCGCCAGCGCGCCCACGGTGCGTGCGGCCGGGACAACCGGATTGCCCCGACCACCAGCAGCACAACGATGAACATGCCCAGCAGACCCGTCCACACCTTGCCCTTGAGCAGTACCACCACGGCCAATGGCAGGGTCAGCACCAGCGCGCCGACCAGCGTGCTCTGCAGCGTCACCCAATTGCCGTCGTGGCGGATCGGCAGGATGAACATCAGCGGATGCAGCCCCAGCATCAACAGCCCGGCCACGGCCACCGCGGCGAACACCGCGTCCACCGAGCTGCGGCCGTCCTCCTCCCAGTACACGTCGGACAGATGCAGGATCAGGGCGTACTCGTCGAGCACCAGGGCCGCACCGATCCCGAAAAGGGTTGCCGCGACGGTCAACTCGGGTCCATCGCCGTTCACCGCCAAGGTGACCATGGTCAACCCGGACACCATCACCAGCAGCACACCGAATGTCACGTGGTGAATGTGGACCGCCCCGATGTGAATGTTGCGGGGCTGCCACCACCTCGCCGGCTTGCCCCGGTCGCCGCGATGGCGGATGAACCGTACGCAGGACCGGGTGACGAAGAAGGTCAGGATGAAGGCGATCAGGCAGCACAGCAGCGGCAGCCTGCCGCGGTCGACGATGTCATGCTCCAGCCAATGGCGCACCAGAAAAAAGCTACGCCCGCCGACGCGCCCGCGCCGGAAGCCGCGCTGCGCGGGCAAGACTACGCAGGATAACGATTAGGCTGTCTGCGACATGAGTAGATGGCAGTCGCCCGTGGTGGGCAGTCGATCCGGGCGGGTGTGGTTGTGGTGCCTGCTCTGGCTGCTGGCCGCGCTGGCGCTGGCCAACACGTGCTGGCAGCTCTTCGGGCACATTCCCTACCGGATCGACATCGACGTCTATCAGATGGGCGGGCGCGCCTGGCTGGACGGTCGGCCGTTGTACAGCGGGAACGTGATGTTCCACACACCGATCGTGGACCTGCCGTTCACCTATCCCCCGTTGGCCGCGGTGGTGTTCAGCCCGTTCGCCTGGATGGGGATGCCGGTCGCCAGCGTCGCGATCACGGCGCTGACGCTCGCGGTGCTGCTGGTGTCGACGGCAATCGTGCTGACCCGCCTCGACGTGTGGGCCGACTCGGACCTGCTGGCCGGCCCGGCCTGGCTGCGCCGCTGGTGGTTGGCCGTGGTCATCGTCGCGCCGGCGTCGATCTGGCTGGAACCGATCAGCTCGAACTTCGCCTTCGGCCAGATCAACGCCGTGCTGATGGCGCTGGTGCTCGCCGACTGCCTCCCCCGCCGTACGCCGTGGCCGCGAGGAGTGCTGCTGGGCCTGGGTATCGCGCTCAAGCTCACCCCGGCCGTGTTCCTGCTGTATTTCCTGCTCCGGCGGGACACCCGCGCCACGGTCACCTCGATCGTGACCTTCGTTGCCGCGACGCTGGTCGGCTTCGCGCTGGCCTGGCGTGATTCCTGGGAGTACTGGACCCGCACGCTGCACCACACCGACCGCATCGGTGAGGCGGCGCTGAACACCGACCAGAACATCGCGGGAGCCCTGGCCCGCCTGGGGCTCGAGCAGCAGGAACGGTTCCCGTGGTGGGTGCTGGCCTGTCTGCTGGTGCTGGGCGCGACCATCTGGGCGATGCGCCGGGTGCTGCGGGCCGACGAAGCACCCCTGGCCGTCATCTGTGTGGCCCTGTTCGGGTTGGTGGTTTCGCCGGTGTCGTGGTCGCACCACTGGGTGTGGATGCTGCCGGCCGTGCTGGTGACCGGGGTGCTGGCCTGGCGGCGCCGCAACGTCGCGCTCGGCGTCGTCACCCTGCTGGGGCTGGCGTTGATGCGGTGGACGCCCATCGACCTGCTGCCCAAGCACCACGAGACGACGGCGGCCTGGTGGCGGCAACTGCTCGGGATGTCCTACGTGTGGTGGGCGCTGGCGGTGATCGTGGTCGCCGGTGTGACCGTCACCGCGCAGGTGGCGCCGGCTCGGTTGGCGTCGCGGGAACGCACCCCGGTAGCGGCCGCGGGCTGATCAGGCCCGCCGATCAACCAGCCTGCGTTTCCGGAATCCGGTCGGCCCTCGTGGAGTCCGGGGCGGAATCCGATTTGGACCCGTCCGCATCACCATCCCCAGCGCTGCCGTCCTTCACGCTGGCGGCGTAGATGTCGACGTATTCCTGACCGGACAGCCCCATCAGCTCGTACATCACCTCGTCGATGACGGCGCGCTCGATGAAGTGGTTGCCGGCCAGCCCGTCGAAGCGCGAGAAGTCCATAGGCTTGCCGAACCGCACGGTGACGCGGCCGAACCGCAGCATCGACGTGCCGGGCGGGTTGACCTTGTTGGTGCCGATCATCGCCACCGGGATCACCGGAACGCCCGTCTGCAATGCCAGTCGCGCCAGCCCCGTCTTTCCCTTGTACAGGCGGCCATCCGGCGAGCGGGTGCCTTCGGGATACATCCCCAGCAGCTTGCCCTGGGCCAGTACCTGCTTGGCGGTCTCCAGCGCGGCCTGAGCGGCTTCGGAGTCGGTCCGGTCGATCGGCACCTGCCCGACGGCGGTGTAGAACCAGCGGTTGAACCAGCCCTTCACCCCGGTGCCGGTGAAGTATTCGCTCTTGGCCAGGAAGGTGATGCGCCTGCGCACCACCAGCGGCAGGAAGAAACTGTCCATGACCGCCAGGTGGTTACTGGCCAGGATCACCGGCCCAGAACTCGGAACGTGGTGCAGCCCTTCAACTTTCGGGCGCCCCAGCAAGGACAGGAGCGGGCCGAGGAGAACGTACTTGAATAGGTAGTACCACATAACTCCCTCTCGGCTGCACCGGATGGTGTCTGCGCCAACTGTACCGATCCGCGAAGGCGCGGACCACCTCGCGAACTAGGACCGCTCGCGCTGGCTCACTCCTGCAGGGTAACTGGGATGGCCTGGTAACCGGTCCTAGCAGCGCCGTTGCCGTTGGCGCTCGGCGGGGCGGGTTCGGTGGGCAAACCGCCGTGCGGAGGGTCGTCGTCAGGCGCGGGATCGGCCGCGTCGTGCATGTCGTCGACGATGGACTGAATCACTTCCAGCAACGCGACGCTGTGGTTGGCGATGACCGTCACCAACGGGTGCTGCTCACCATTGACCACCGCCGCCAGCGCGCACACCGGGCACCACACCTGCTGGCATTTGCCGGTTCCGCCGCTGGCCGCCAGGGTCGCCGCGGCACGCACGGCGGGGTCGATCCCGTCCACGATGGCCTGCGCCAATTTGCGCAACTCCGGACCGATATCGGTATGACCCGTAGTCACTTTGGCCATACCTCCGGATCCGGTTGAAATCGAACGGTCAGCTCACCGCCGCGCAACTGTGCGTCCAGCACGGTACACCGCCGTAGCACCGAGGCTAACCGAATTCGCCGGCGCACCCCGCCCGCGCTGATGATCAGATCATCATCCGAGCGGCCCAGCGCCAGCGTTGCGGGGTCGAGCTGGGGCAACGCCAACCGCAGCCGGTACACCGAATCCAGGCCGGAGCCGGACTCCAGGTCGACGACCGGACGCACGGGGGCTGGCGGCTCGGCGCCGCGACGGCGCCGGGCGCTGTCCAGCAACTCGGCCAGCGCCTTGGTCCCGATCGGTTCCCCAGCCTGGTGGGCGATGAGGATCAGCGCCACATCGCCGATGGTGGCGTCGAGTTCTTCCAGCACGGCGCGCTGCTCGGAGATGCGTTCTGCGTACCAGTAGAACGCGGGATGGTCGGGCAGACTGCGGTATTCGTAGGTTTCGTCCCGGACCAGTACCTGATTGACGAGCAGCTCCTCGACCCGCACACCCATCAACGACAGCGACCCCAGGGTGCGCGCCGCCTCGGCGGCCACCACCCGCTCGGGCGTGAGGACCAGGTGCGCGCCGACCAGATCTCCGTCGGTCAGCAACGAACTCAGCCGTTCCACGCCGGCGCTGGTCCGTTCCAGCAGTTCGACCACTGCTGCCGAGCGGCTGTCATCGCTGCCGATGCTGAGCCGGCGATGCCGCGGCCAGGCCCGTTCGACGTACAGCGCGAAAGTGGCGGGCAGCGTCAGCATGCGCAGCGCGTCTGCGGTCGAGGCGCAGTCCACCACGATACGATCCCAGCGGCCCGACATCGCGAGCTCGCCGACGGCATGTAGGCCGAGTACTTCCTGGATACCGGGCAGCGCCGAAAGTTCTTCGGGCGCAATGCGACTCAGCTCGGATTCGGGGAATCGCGCGTCGAGGGCGTCGACGACGTCGCGCCACCGGTCTTCGAGCAGCGCCAGGGTGTCCAGCGCCAGCGCGTCGAGCAAACCGCCGCCGGTCTCTGCGTCGTCGGCAAGCACGCGAATCGCGTCGCCCTGGCCGGTCGGTGGCACCGGGACACCCAGCACGTCACCCAACGAATGGGCTTGGTCGGTGGACACCACCAACACGCGCTGACCATCGCCGGCGTCGCGAACCGCGGTCGCACACGCCAGGGTGGATTTTCCTACCCCACCCTTACCTACGAACAGACTGATCCGGGCCGGGGCGGGCGCCGCGGAATCACTCAGCCCTCGACTCGTTTCTTCAGATCCTTCAATGCGCCGTCGATCAGCCGCCGTTCGGCCTTGCGCTTGAGCATCCCAATCATCGGCACGGCCAGGTCGACCGCCAGCTCGTAGGTGACCTCGGTCCCAGATCCCTTGGGCGCCAGGATGTAGGTGCCCTCCAGGGACTTGAGCAGCGAGCTGGATTCCAGGGTCCAGCTCAGCGACTTGCGGTCGGCCGGCCACTGGTAATTCATGATCAAGGTGTCTTTGAAGATGGTCGCGTCCATCAACATGCGCGCCTTTTTGGGATAGCCCTCGTCGTCGGCCTCGAGAACTTCGACTTCCTTGTACTCGTTGATCCAGTCCGGATAGGACTCGATGTCGGCGATCGCCCGCATCACCTCGGCGGGATCGGCATCGATATAGATCGTCTGAGTCGTCTTGTCCGCCACTTGGCTGCTTCCCTTTCCCGGTTCGGATCCGGTCAGTTGTGGGAGCGCCCCCGTCTCCCTGCAGGAACGCTACTCTTTTGCACCGCTCCTGACGCCTATCTTGACCCGGTTAAATTACCGGAGAAACGCCGACCGGACGTGCGGCTTCCAGGGTCGTTTTCACCTCGAAGGCCATTTTTTTGCCCGCCACCCGCCGGCGGTGTGTCAGCTTGGCCAGGTTGAGCTTGGCCAGCTCCGATCCGGACACTCCGGTCGGTTCCGCGTGCAGAAAATAGTGCAGCACCACGCCGTCCATCGACGGTTCCAGCCAGATTTCCATGGTGCCGGTCAGCGCCCCGGCGACGGTCCACCTGACGCCCTTCTCGGCGCGATCCTCGGTCACCGTCAGCCGGAGATCGGGCCACCACCGGCGCCACTTGGACTGATCGGCGATCGCGGCCCCGACCAGCGCGCCGTCGGCGGCGATATATGTTTCGTCGGCGATCTGGATGCTGTTCATTGCCTCAGCTTCACATATCGGACCGTTCAGCCATCCAGGCGAGGTCCGGACCGGGGGTCTCCATGCTGCGGGAATGACCGGATTAGGCTGGTGACAGCAACCCTGGCGAGAAGCGCCACCCTAGGTCAAGCGAGGTAACTTCAAGTGCGTCAGTACAGTGTCCCCGCCCGCTTTACCGTCGACGAGCACGACAACGTCGCGGCGGTCGTGTACCAGCACGAACGTGACGACCCGGACTACGTGATCTACAAGCGGCGGATCGACGGCGCTTGGACCGACGTGACGTGCGCGCAGGCCTCTGAGCAGATCCGGTCCGCCGCCCTGGGTTTGATCGGCCTGGGGGTTGAGGCGGGCGATCGGGTCTCGATTTTCTCGGCGACCTGCTACGAATGGGCGATTCTGGACCTGGCGATCCTGTCGATCGGCGCCGTCACCGTCCCCATCTATGAGACGTCGTCGGCCGAGCAGGTGCGCTGGGTGCTGCAGGACTCGGAGGCGGTTGTCGCGTTCGCCGAGACCGACGCGCATGCCGCGATGGTCACCGAGTTGACCGGCGAGCTGCCCGCCCTGCGCCGGGTGCTGCACATCAACGGCTCCGGGCCCAAGGCGTTGGACCAGTTGGCGGAAGCCGCTGCATCGGTCGACGCGGCCGAGCTCACCGCGCGCCAGGAGGCACTGCGCGCCGAGCACGCGGCGACGCTGATCTACACCTCGGGCACCACCGGCCGGCCCAAAGGCTGCCAGCTGACCCACTCGAACCTGCTGCACGAGATCCGCGGCGTGCAGGAATGCCTGCCGACGCTGTTGCGCAAGGGCGAGCGGCTGCTGGTCTTCTTGCCGCTGGCGCACGTGCTGGCCCGGGCGCTGACCTTGTCGGCGTTCACCAGCCAAGTCACCGTGGGCTTTACCAGTGACATCAAAAACCTGCTGCCGCTGTTCGCGGAATTCAAACCCACTGTGGTGGTTTCGGTTCCGCGTGTATTCGAAAAGGTGTACAACACCGCCGAGCAGAATGCGTCTAATGACGGCAAGGGGCCCATCTTCAAGGCGGCCGCGGACACCGCGGTGGCGTGGAGCCGGGCCCAGGACGACGGGAAACCGGGATTGGTGCTGCGCGCCAAGCACGCGGTCTTCGACCGGCTGGTCTACCACAAGCTGCGGGCGGCACTCGGCGGGGAGTGCCATGCCGCGGTGTCCGGTGGCGCGCCGCTGGGCGCCCGGCTCGGCCACTTCTACCGCGGTGTCGGATTGACGATCTACGAGGGCTACGGCCTGACCGAGACCAGCGCGGCCATCACCGTCAACCAGATCAACGGACTCAAGATCGGGACCGTCGGCAAGCTGGTGCCGGGCAACAGCCTCAAGATCGCCGAGGACAAGGAGCTGTTGGTACGGGGCGGGGTGGTGTTCGGTGGCTACTGGCGCAACGAGCAGGCCACCGAAGACGCGTTCACCGATGGGTGGTTCCGCACCGGCGACCTCGGCTCGATCGACGAGGACGGCTTCCTGACCATCACCGGGCGCAAGAAGGAGCTGATCGTCACCGCGGGCGGCAAGAACGTCGCGCCCGCGGTGCTCGAAGACCAGCTGCGGTCGCATCCGCTGATCAGCCAGGCGATGGTGGTCGGCGACAACAAGCCGTTCATCGGCGCGTTGATCACCATCGACCCGGAGTCGTTCGGCGGATGGAAACAGCGCAACAGCAAGGCCGAGGGCGCCTCCGTCGGCGACCTGGCCACCGACCCCGACCTGGTCGCCGAGGTGGACACCGCCGTCAAGAAGGCCAACCAGCAGGTGTCCAACGCCGAGTCGATCCGCAAGTTCCGCATCCTGCCGGTCGACTTCACCGAGGACACCGGGGAGCTGACTCCGACGATGAAGGTCAAGCGCAACGTGGTCGCCGAGAAGTTCGCCTCCGACATCGAGGCGATCTACGAAAAGGACTGATCTGCGCCGGTCGCGTTGATCCCGCGAGCAGACGCGTGGGCCCCCGCACGCACGGCGTGTCGGGGGCTCACGCGTCTGCTCGGCACGGCTAGCCGAGCAAATCCGCGAGCCGGGCGGCCAGGGTGTCCCAGCGCCATTCCTTGCGCACCCAGTCGCGGCCCGCGGCGCCCATCGCGGCGGCCCGGTCCCGGTCGGCCAGCAGCCCGCTGACCGCGTCGGCGATCTGGTCCACCGAGTTGCCGTCAACGACCAGGCCGGTCTTGTCATGCTGCACCGCTTCGGGCGCCCCGCCCGAGCGGCCGGCCACCACCGGCACCCCGGCCGCGGACGCTTCCAGGAAGACGATGCCCAGGCCCTCGACGTCCAACCCGGCGCCGCGGGTGCGGCAGGGCATCGCGAAGACGTCGGCCATCGCGTGATGGGCCGGCAATTCATCGCCCGGAACGCCGCCGGTGAACGTCACCTCATCGGCCACCCCGGCCTCGCGCGCCAACTTGCGCAAGGTGTCCAGGTAGGGGCCTCCCCCGACGATCACCAGGGCGGCCCCATCGACCCGCTGCCGGATCGTGGGCAGCGCCTTGATCAGCATGTCCTGGCCCTTGCGCGGCACCAGCCGGGATACACACACCACGGTGGGCCGCTCACCCAACCCGTAGCGCTCGCGCAACTCCGCGCGCGCGGCGGGGTCGGGGCGGAACCGGTCGCTGTCCACCCCCGGCGGCAGGTACTCCATGGCGGCAGCCGGCCCGAACGCCGGTGCGAAGCGCGATCGGGTGTAGCGGCTGACGAAGGTCACGACGTCGGTGTCGTCACCGATGCGCCGCAACACCGAACGCGCCACCGGAAGCATCGACCAGCCCACCTCGTGGCCGTGGGGGGGGGGCCGCCCCCGGCGCGCCCCGGCCTGCCGGGCGGGGGGGGGCTGGCCAGCAGCCGGGGCGCCGCGACGCCGGGTGGGGG
>NZ_LZKQ01000292.1 GCF_001668675.1 Mycobacterium asiaticum
CACGGGGGCCGGGGAAGGTGGCGAATCACAGTCAACCCCAACCGATCTCGAGCAACCCCGCGCCGATCTCGACGAAGTGCGCCAACGGCACCTGGTCACACTGGACGAGGGACGGGAAGCCGCCGTGGCCAAGCGGCACAAACAAGGTCGCCGGACCGCCCGGGAGAACATCGCCGACCTGGTCGACCCCGGCAGCTTCGTCGAGATCGGCGCGGGGTTGCTCGAGATCGGTTGGGGTTGACTGTGATTCGCCACCTTCGCCGGCCCCCGTGCGGGTGAACACCAGCAGCGGGTCTCCGGTGCCCACCACGTCGCCCGGCCGGACCAGAACGCGGACCGTCCGCAACGCTTCGGGAGCGGACAGGACGTGTTGCATCTTCATGGCCTCCAACACGACCGCTTGTCCGCCGGCGCCGATGTCGGTCCCTTCGGCGGCAACTTCGACGACCGTGCCCGCCAGCTGAGCGCGCAGGACATCCTCGCCGGGGTAGAGCTCGACCCCGACGCGGGCGTGGTGCTGCTGCGCGCGCGTTGTCGCCTGGGCAAGTTCGGGAAGCTTGCCGTCGAGGAAGCTGGTGGAGACCCCACCTCGCTGAATCTGGTCGTCCGACAGCAACTCTCGCAACAGGTCGATGTTGGTGGCGATCCCTTCGACGGCGAACTCGCCCAGGGCGGTGCGCGCCTTTCGAACGGCTGCGGCCAGGGACGTGCCTCGCACGTGGGTGACGACCTTGGCGAGCAGCGAGTCGTACCGCGGGCTGGGAACGAGCCCGGCTCGGCCGTAGGTGTCCACCCGCACCCCGGGACCGCTCGGCGGCGTGAACAGGGTCAGGGTGCCGGTCGCGGGCAGGACGGATCCGTCCGGTCCGAAAGTCTCCATGTTGACCCGGGTTTGGATCGCGATGCCGGTTCGGGCGGCGGGCTCGCCGATGACTTCCGTTCCATCGGAGGCGATTCCGGACGGCAGGCCGAGCTGATAGTAGGACGCGCCGCGAGCGATGGCCAGCTGTATCGCCACCAGGTCGACGCCAGTGACTTCCTCGGTTACGGTGTGTTCCACCTGGATCCGCGGGTTGATCTCCAAAAAAACGAATTCATCGCCACTGACCAGGAATTCGACGGTCGCCAGGCCGCGGACGTTCACGCGGGCGCAAACACGGGCCGCCGCTTGATGCAGGGCACGACGCAACTCGTCGGAAAGTGCGGGCGCGGGGGCGATTTCCACGAGCTTCTGGTAGCGGCGCTGGATGCTGCAGTCGCGGTCGCCCAGCGCCAGCGCGCGGGTTTGGTGGCCGACCGGTGCGGCCACGATCTGCACCTCGATGTGTCGCGCATCGGCCAGCAGGGCCTCGGCGAAGACCGCCGAGTTGCCGAAGCCGAGTTGTGCCTCCGCGGAGCATTGGCGGTAGGCGCTGTCGATCTTGTCGGCCCGCTCGATCCTGCGCATCCCCCGCCCGCCGCCACCGGCGAGGGCCTTGATCATGATCGGTCCATCCGTGTCGGCGAAGAAAGCGCGGACGTCGTCGAGGCTGCTGGGCCCTTCGGTGGCGGCCAGCACGGGCACGCCGGCGGCGATCGCGGCGGTGCGGGCCGACGACTTGTTTCCGACCAAGTCGAGTACATCGGCGTCCGGACCGACGAACGTGTAGCCGGCCGAGGCGCAGGACCGGGCGAATTCGGCGTTCTCGCTGAGGAATCCGTAACCGGGATGGATCAGCTCGGCGCCGCAGTCTTTGGCCGCCGCCAGGATCGCCTCCTGGTCCAGATAGGCCGGCACGCGGAGCGTTTCGTCGGCCGCGTGGACGTGCGGGCTCTCGGCATCGTCGTCAGCGTAGATCGCGACGGTGTGGATACCCAATTCGGTTGCGGTGCGGATGATTCGAAGGGCGATCTCGCCGCGGTTCGCAATCAGCAGGGTGGTGTCGCCGTCGCGCGGTTGGGGCCGCATACGGCATACGTTACGGCCTGCCTCAGATGATGCCTCGCTTAGGCATCACCGTCGGCTTGACCCCGTACCTGGGCACCGGCAGCGCACCCACGTCGCCGGACTCCGCGATCATTCCAGGTGCCGGGACCGCTCCCTGGTCGTTCTCGGCCTCCGGCACTGCCCAATAGGTGCCGTCCAGCGCTGGTTTGGTGACTGGAGCGGGTACCGCGCCGGACCAGGTAGCGGGCACCGCCAGGCTGCCGGCGAAGGACGCTTTGCCCAGTGCCGCCGACACCGGTGTGGCGACGATCTGCGCTGCGGCCGGGCGGGCGGCTGCGGCCGCCGTCGCGGCTGGTGGGGCAGCCTCCGCGGCGATTTCCTCCGCTTCGTCCTCTTCCGCTGCCGGCGCGAGGTTACTGAGCGCGCCCATGGTGTAGTCCGAGTAGGTCGCCCTGTTGTGGTGGAACAACTCCCACCACCCGAGGTCGGCGCTGTCGAAGTCGCGGAGCAGGCCCATCAGTCCGCCGGCCTCCGGCGCGGCCGGCGCGGCGAGGCTCTGCACGGCGGCAGGGCCGTGGGTGACCAGGGCGCTGAGGCTCTCCTGCGCTGCGGCACCCGTGGCGGCGGCCTGGTTGGCGGCTCCGGCCGGGTTGGTGACGGGGGCCGGACCTGCCAAGAGGTTCAATCGGCCGGCCACGGCGGAGGCGGCCGCGTACTCATACATGACTGCGGCATCCTGGGCCCACATCTCGCCGTAGCGCGCCTCGGCCGCGGCGATGGCCGGCACATTCTGGCCGAGGGTGTTGGTCGCGATCAGCCGGGCGAGTTGCGCGCGGTTGGCCGTGATCTGGGCCGGCGGCACTATCGAAGCAAATGCACGTTCAAATGCGGCCGCGGACGCCATGGCCTGCGACGCCGCATGTGCCGAGGATTCGGCGGTCTGGGCAAACCAATCCAGCAGCGGCTGCACCGCGGCGGCCATCGACAGCGACGCCGGACTCACCCACTGCTCGGTCGTCAGCCTGGTAACCACCGCGCCGAAGGCGAGGGCGGCGGCGCCGAGCTCGGAGGCAATGCCGTTCCAGGCAGCCGCAGCCGCCAGCAACGGTCCAGGGCCCGCGCCGGCATACATGCTGCCGGAGTTGACCTCCGGCGGCAGCGCGCCAAAATCCAACACCAAGTCCGTTTCCAGTCGAGGCGGTGGCGACCGACGCTTCCCCCTCGGCCCATCCCCGCCGTCCATTTGTGCATCACGATCAAAACCGCCGCGGCGTAGCTACGACTACGCACGCCGAACTGTCGTGATGACAATCGTTGTCCCGAGGATAACTCAGCGGGTACGATGCCGCCGCTCAGCGCAGGGCTTGACTCCACTGCACCTGCTCGCGGAGCTTGCCCTTGAGCAGCTTTCCGCCGGCGTTGCGCGGCAAAGGTGTCGCCGACACGGTGATGTACTGCGGAATCTTGTAATCGGCGAGTTGTTCGCGGCAGTGTTCGAGCACCGCCGGCACGTCGACCTCGTCGCCGACCAGCACCGCACCGACCTTCTCGCCCATCACCTCGTCGGGTACCGCGAGGACGCAGGCGTCGGACACCCCGGGTGCTGCCAGCAGCGCGGCCTCGACCTCGACGCTGGAGATGTTCTCACCACCGCGGTTGATGATGTCCTTGAGCCGGTCGACGATGTGCACCCGTCCCGCGTCATCGACGCGGACCACGTCGCCGGTGTGCAGCCATCCATCCACGAACGTGGCCGCGGTCGCATCCGGCCGATTCCAGTAACCGGCGGTGACGTTGGGGCCTCGGGCGACCAATTCGCCGATCAGGTCGCCGGAACCGTCGTCGAGTGGAATCACGGCGAGATCCACCGAGGGCACCGCGTAGCCCACCGAGTCGGCGTGCTCGACCGCCTCTTCGTGCGGCAGCACCGTCATCAGCGATGCGCTCTCGGTCATTCCGTACCCGTTGAACACAGTGGCTTGCGGGAAGGCGTTCTTGACCGAGCGCACCAGAGAGGGTGCGATGGGCGCACCGCCGTAACCGACCCAGCGCACCCCGGAAACGTCAGCGGCGGCAAAGTCCTTGTGCCGCAACAGGAGGGCGTAGATCGCCGGTACCGTCACCATGACCGAGATACGCTCCGCGGCCAGCGTCGCGACAAGCTGGTCAAGATTGAGCGCCGGCATGATGACCGCCGCTCCGCCAACTGCGGTGGCAGCCAATAGTTGTGAATTGCACCCGGTTACGTGGAACAGCGGCACCGAGATGAGGGTGCGCATGTCCTCACCGATGTCCCTGGGTTGGTTGAGGCACCGGACACCGTTCTCGGTGTTGGTGACGAAGGCTTCATGGGTGGTCGGCACCCCCTTCGGGTGCCCGGTGGTGCCGGAGGTGTAGAACAGCGCGGCAACGTCGGTGCGGTCGAGTTGCTCGGTCACATAAGGGCGTCCGTCGGGCATCGGACTGTCCGGGGCGAGGTCGATGCGCGCATCGGCATCGGACAGGACGAAGTCGACCTCCGGCTGCGCCGACCTGGTGTTGACAGCGACGGCGATGCCGCCGGCCATCACCGTGCCCCAGAAGGCGAGCACCCAATTGATGCCCGCGGGGTGGCGCACCGCGACGCGGTCGCCCCGCTGCAACCCGGCCGCGCGCAGTCCGCCGGCAACTCGCGACGCGCGGTCCCACAACTGCCGGTAGGTCAGCCGATCCGATCCGAGCTCGACCACGGCTTCGCTGTCCGGGCGGTCTTTGACATGGTCGGCGAGCAGGTCGAGCAGGGTGGCCGGGATCCCGTCGTAGTGCGGGACGTGGGCGTCGTCGACGGTTATCCCGGATCGCTGGAATGGGTTGTGGTTACGGGAAATTTCAATGACGGGGGCATTGGGAGCCATGCCCGCACCTCGCTCTCGGGTGTCCTATCGTGATACCGGTGACCATCGACGATGCCGCCATCATGCCCGAGGCGTTCTTCACTGTCGACGGTGATTCGTATCTGCCGGGTCCGATGACGCGAGGGCCGTGGGGCGCGGCGATGGGCGGTCAGATCGTCGGTGGCCTGTTGGGTTGGGGTATCGAGCAAACTGGCTTGGACCCGGAGTTCGTACCGGCCCGGGTCACCGTCGACCTGCTGCGCCCGGCGCTGCTCGAGCCGGTGCAGATCCAGACCTCGGTGCAGCGCGAAGGCCGACGCATCAAGCTCATCGACGGTGCGTTGCTGCAAAACGGCAGAACCGTCGCCCGAGCCAGCGCACTGTTCCTCCGGCAGGGTGAGCATCCCGACGGACAGGTGTGGACGGCCCCGGTGCAGATGCCGCCGCTGCCGACCAGCTCCGCGGGCTTCCCGACCGACATGCCGTTTCTGATCTGGGGCTACGGTGCGACCCAGGCGGGCAATCCCGGTATCGCGGCGGGCGAATGGGAACAGGCGCACTCGCCGAAGTTCGCCTGGACGCGGCTGTTCCGCCCCATGGTGCACGGGTTTGCGCTGACCCCGTTGACGCGTCTGGCGTTCGTCGGCGATGTGACGAGTTCGCTAACCCATTGGGGCACGGGCGGATTGCGTTACATCAACGCCGACTACACGGTGACCGCCAGCCGGCTCCCGGACGGCGAGTACATCGGCTTGGCGGCGCAGAGTCACTTCGGCGCGGCCGGCGTCGCCACTGGCAGCGCAATACTTTTCGATCAGCACGGGCCGCTCGGCACCAGTTCGGCATTGGCACTGGGCCAGCCCGCCGACGCCTTCCGGCCGACCTACACCTAGTCCATCAGCTGCGCGGCGACCGTCGCACCGAGTTCCCAGCACGATTCCAAGTCGTCTTTGCTCGGCTTACCCGAAACCCGCACATACTCGGCCGCTTTCACCCAGCCCAGTCCGGCGGTGATCCCGTCCACCACCCGCTCGGCACCCTCGGTGCCCTCGTTGCCGTGCAGATATAGGCCGAACGGTCGCCCCCGGGTGGAATCGAGCAACTGGTAATAACTCTGATCGAAGGCATGCTTAAGCGCGCCGCTGATGTACCCGAGGTTCGCCGGGCTTCCGAGCAGGTAGCCGTCGGCTTCCAGCATCTCGACCGGGGAGACCGTCAGCGCTGGTCGCCTGATCACCTCCACACCCTCGATGTCGGGGTCGGTCGCCCCGGCCAGCACCGCCTCGAGCATCTCCTGGCAATGCGGGGACGGCGTGTGGTGGATGATGAGCAAGCGCGGCACTAGCTGTCCCGATGCCAAAAAGGTATGTAGTCGACCACAGAGCACGGTATGGCCGCGACCCACTTCACCGGGCAGTGCCAGCGTGAAACGGCGGGGTTGAGGTCACCACACACCCGAACCCGGCGCAGCGAGGTTTCCGGTTGCATTGATCGACGCTCCTTTGGGGGCTGCAACTCGACAACCGAGCCGCCACGGTCTCAAGTATTTCGCAACAAGTACAGCAATAGGGTGCCATGCGGGTGTGTGACATCACTCTTCGTCTGCAGTAAAGGGTGGTCAGCCCATCGCGTCGGCCTGCGCCAGATATCCCTCAAAATCCGCCGCGAGCGCCTTCTCCCGGAAGTGTGCCAAGAACTGCCGATAGCCCAACTCATCTCCCCGGTTCCTGGCCAGCAGCGCCCGTAATCGCAGAAGCGGCAGTTCGTGCAGGACGAAGCCCGGATCGGTTGGCACGGCGGCCAGCCTATCCACCGACTTTTCCGCTTCGTCGACGTCGGAATCTGTGCCGCGACGCAGCAATGCCTCGCCCAGCACCGCGGTGGCAGGACCACGAAACATCGTCTCGTCGGTGGCGAACTGCTCGTCGAGCACCTGGCGCGCCAGAGCGATGGCGCCGTCGAGCTCGCCGGACCTGAGTTTGGCCCGAGCGAACTCGATATCGGTCAGCCTCCGCAATGTCAGGGAAAGTTTCTCGCGAACGATCATCTCGCGCGCTGCGGTCAACGCCTCGATGCCGGCCGCTCGGTCACCCTCGGGAGAGTGCAGTAACGCCGCCGCTCGATTCATGTATGCAAAGGCGACGGCGCTGTTGTCGCCCGACTGTAGCGCGATCTGCAGCGACTCGGATGTCAACGAGATGTCCTCCGCGTCGGGCACTATGGCGTTTCCCATCGCGGGCACGAATTTGTACATCTCGGCCAGAATTCGGGTGGTCGGGTCATACGACCGCGCCATCGCAATGCCCAGTTCGATGTCGGCCCGCCATCCCGACCGGCCCAACGCCATCGCCGATATACCCCGCAAACTCATGGCCCAGGCGAGCGGAGATCCGATCACGAAGTTCCCCATGACGGGGTCGCCGTCCGCGAGGTCGATAATGCGCTGCGCCAAGCGCTGGCTCTCGACCACCTCACCGGCTTCCCAATTGGCCTGCGCCGCTCCATAGAGAAGGCCCACGACCATCTCTGGTTCCCCTATTGACTCGACCAGCGCGGCGAATTCGGATGCCATATGTACGGCTTCCCGGTGACGCGAATTGAACGTCAGCGTGTTGAGGTACCCGGCCATGCCCACCGCCAGTGACTTCTTGTCACCGGCTGCGGCCGTGTAGTCGCGCAACTCTTCGAAGCCAGTGGTTTCTGGAACGCCTCCCACGCGAAAGGCGCTGCCGCACAGGAAAGCCCGCGGTGAGATCCGCATCGCCAAACCGTTGGGATGATCTGCAGGCAGTTGGTCGGCAACCCGTACGGCCTGTTCCCACATTCCTCGTGCCGCGCGGATGTCGCGCGGCCCATAACCGGTCGCGGCGCGCATGAACCATTCAAACGCCTGGGACGGCTCACCCGCGGACTCGTATTGAGTCGCGATCATGGCTGCCCCCTCACCGGTCACCGCGACGTTCGTCTGTTGCATCATCGCCGCCACGCGCCGGTGCAAGTCCGAGCGCGCGGCCTTGAGCTGCGATTCGTATGCCACCTTCTGAGTGAGCGGATGGTGGAAGGCGTATTCGGCATCGTCTCCGTACGTGACCTGGTCGACTAGCCCGGCTTCGATGAGTGGCGTCAGGTCCGTTAGTCCGAGCAGTCGCTCCAAAAGCTCGGCGCGAAATCGAGACCCGATGACGGCGGCAGCATTCAACGTCAGCTTTGCCGTGGCAGACAGCCGGTCGATTCGGTCGCCGATGGCAGCCTGCAATGTGGGTGGTACATGCACGTCGTCGATTTCTCGGCGACACAGGTAGTCACCGGGCTCGCCCTCGATCTCGCCCCGCTCAGCCAGATCGCGCACAATCTCTTCGGCGCAGAACGGTATGCCGGCCGCGCGTTCGGCGACCACCATGGACAACCTGCCTACTGACGCATCCACCCCGAGCAACTCCCCCAGTAACTCTTTGATGTTCGAATCACTCAGCGGTGCAAGCACGATGGACTCAGCTTCGGCGAGATCGGACAAGGTCCCCCGATACTCGGGGCGATACGTGATCAACACCATTGCCCGCATCTGCAGGGAGTTGGCTGCTAGATCGGCGAGCATGGATTCGCTGACGCTGTCGAGCCAATGTGCGTCCTCGACGACATATACAGCGGGGCTGGGCCGGCCCCGCAAAACTGCTTTGATGAGTTCGATGAGCCGGCGCCGCCGGGCGTCGGGGCTGATGTCGGGCAGCGGGATATCGGTATCACGGATGCCCAGCAGCTCATCGAGCAACAGCAGGTCCTCGGCATCGACTTGGGGAGCAGCGGCGCCGACCCGCATCCTGGCCGCCTCTGATGTGAGACCACCGATTCCGAATATTGCCCGTAACAGTCGCGAGATCACATGGAACGAGATCTCCCGGGTATGTGATTCGCAATAGGTGGAGAACACCTCAAAGCCACGGGTTTCCGCAGCCGAAACAGATTCGCGGACCAACCGGGTCTTCCCAACACCGGGCGGCCCCGAGAGGGTGACCACAGATCCGATGCCCTTTAGCGCCTTGTCCAGGATCGTCGAGATCACAACCGTCTCCGACTCGCGGCCCACGAGGCGAGAACGCCGACGACCTACCCGGCGCTCAGCCGACGGGGACAATAGCCGACGCGCCGGCACCGCGTCGACAGAACCCTTGATGAGGACGAATTCCTTTGCGCCCAAGGCAAAATCGTACTCAACGAGGCTGGCGGTCGACTCGCTGAGCATCACCCCGCCCGGCGGGGCGACCGACTCCATCCGCTGAGCCAGCCCGACTTGCTCACCAATCGCGGTGTAACCGAAGGAGCCTGAACCGATCTCACCGGCGATCACCTGACCTGAGTTGAGTCCGACACGCAACTCGAGGTCCACGCCGTCGCGCTGTTGGACCTCGGCCGCAATCCGCCGGGCCTGCTCCTGAACGCCCAATGCAGCCATGCACGCTCGAACGGCATGGTCCTCCAATGCCATAGGCGCGCCGAACACCGCCATGATGCCGTCGCCGGTGAACTTGTCCACCGTGCCCGCGTACCGCTGGACAACAACAGCTGCACAATCGACCAGCTCCGCCATGATCTCGCGAAGCCGCTCCGGCCCCACCGCCGCTGCGATGTCCATTGAATGCACAACATCGGCGAACAGCACCGTCACCTGCTTGTACTCCGCCGAATGAGTGGCTTGTGTCAGTCGCACACCGCACTGGCCGCAGAACTTGGCCGTCGGGCTGTACTGCGCCCCGCAGGCACCGCAGAGCAGCCTCGCCGCGGTCAGTTCATCGCCACCATCCGTACCGAGGCCCACATCAGTATCGTTTCACTGCTGGTCAGCGATGTCTGCATATCGCCGTGCCATCTTTGAAACGAAGTTCCGGCACTCTCGCATGTCGTTGCGGGGACGGCGTGTGGTGGATGATGAGCAGCTTCTTGGTCACCCCTGGGCCTCCAGCTGGACCGCCGTTCGCATTGCTTGCCGCGCCCGCCGCCGATCCCCCGCGTAGTCGTAGGCCCGCGCCAGCCGGTACCAGCGACGCCAGTTGTCCGGGTCGTCCTCCAGCTCGCTGCGCACGGTGTCGAACAGGGCGTCGGCCGCGCCTCGCTGGATGCGTCCGGACGGCCGGCGCGGCAGCGTGCTGACGTCGAGTTCCATCCCGTCGTCAGCGATCATCCTGGCCAGCTTCTGGTGCGCGAACCCGGCCCGCAGCGTCGCGACCATCGCCCAGAGGCCAAGGAACGGCATGGCCAGGATCGCCACCCCCAGGCCGACGGCGGCGCCGCGCCCCGAGCCGATCATCCCGACGGCGATGCGGCCGAGCAGGACGAAGTACACCAGCATCGCCAGGCACAGGAAGGCGATGAGCAGCTGGATGCGCAGCGTGCGCGTCATTGCAGGTCAAGCAAGGGTTCTATGCCTACGGTCAGACCGGGGTGTTCGGCAATGTGGCGCACCGCGAGCAGCACACCGGGAACGAAGGACGTGCGGTCGAGGCTGTCGTGCCGGATGGTCAGCGTCTCCCCTTCGGTGCCGAACAAAACCTCCTGGTGGGCGACCAGCCCAGACAGCCGCACCGCGTGCACCGGGATGCCGTCGACGTCGGCGCCGCGCGCACCGGGCAGGCTAGTACTGGTGGCATCGGGATTGGGCGACAGACCTTTTCGCGCCTCCGCGATCAATTTGGCGGTGCGGGTGGCGGTGCCCGACGGCGCGTCGGCTTTGTGCGGGTGATGTAGCTCGATGACCTCGACGGACTCAAAGAAGCGCGCGGCTTGTTTGGCGAAATGCATGGACAACACCGCACCGATGGCGAAGTTCGGGGCGATGAGCACCGCCGTGCCGGGTTTGGCGGCGAGCCATTCCTCGACCTGCGCGATCCGCTCGGGCGTGAAACCGGTGGTGCCCACCACTGCGTGAATCCCGTTGTCGATCAGGAACTTCAGATTGTCCATCACCACATCCGGGTGGGTGAAGTCGATCACGACCTCGGTCTCGCCGTCGGTCAGCAGGCTCAGCGCGTCGCCGGCATCCACCTCCGCGGACAGGATGAGGTCCTCGGCGTTCTCGACCGCCCGAACCATGGTCGCGCCGACTTTTCCTTTAGCTCCCAATACGCCAACCCGCATGCGTCGAAGCCTACTTTGACAGACCTTCGAACGCGTGTTCGATAGCTGCCCCCGGGTGAGCAGACGCGAAAGCACCCCCCCCCCGCGCGGGGGGGGGGGGGTGGGGCGGGGGGCCCGCCCCCCCCCCGCGGGGCCGGGGGGGGGGGGGGGGGGTGGGGTG
>NZ_LZKQ01000293.1 GCF_001668675.1 Mycobacterium asiaticum
GTCTGGCAAGGCCCGGCGGCGGCGGCGATGGCCGGTTCGGCCGCTCCGTACGTGGGATGGCTGTCCGCGGCGGCGGCGGGTGCTGCGCAGGCGGCGGGGCAGGCGCGGGCGGTGGCGGGGGCGTTTGAGGCGGCGCGGGCGGCGACGGTGCATCCGGTGGCGGTGGCGGCGAATCGGAATGTGTTTGTGCAGTTGGTGTTGTCGAATGTGTTTGGTCAGAATGCGCCGGCTATTGCTGCTGCTGAGGGTGTGTATGAGCAGATGTGGGCTGCTGATGTAGCGGCGATGGTGGGGTATCACGGTGGGGTGTCGGCGGCGGCTGCGGCGTTGTCGTCGTGGCAGGGGACGCTGGCCGGCCTACCGGGGCTGCCCGCGGCGGCCGCTCAGGCCGTCGCCGCCGTACCGGCCCAGCTGCAGGGAATCAACCTGGGGCTTGGGAATATCGGCTCCCTCAACATCGGCAGCGGCAACATCGGTGAGACGAACCTGGGCAGCGGCAACACCGGAAACGCGAACCTGGGCAGCGGCAATTCCGGCAGCCAGAACCTGGGCAGCGGAAATATCGGTAGCACCAACATCGGTAGCGGCAATATCGGCAACACCAACGTGGGCAGCGGGAATATCGGCAGCAGCAACTTCGGCAGCGGAAACAGCGGCAGCTCGAACGTCGGCGGCGGGAATGCCGGGAGCGGCAACATCGGCTTCGGCAACACCGGCTCGGGCAACTTCGGCTTCGGCAACACCGGCAACAACAACATCGGCTTCGGTCTCACCGGTGACAACCAATTCGGCTTCGGCCCTTTGAATTCCGGCAGCGGGAACATCGGCCTCGGCAACTCCGGCACCGGAAACGTCGGCTTCTTCAACTCGGGTACCGGCAACATCGGGATCGGCAACTCCGGGGTGGGCAACTTCGGTTTCGGTAACGCCGGCAACACCAACACCGGATTCTGGAACGCCGGCAACACCAACACCGGGGCCGCGAACGCCGGATCCGGCAACTTCGGCTTCTTCGACTCCGGCAGCTTCAACGCGGGCAGCTTCAATTCCGGCGACTCGAACACCAGTTTCGGCAATGCCGGCAACGTCAACAGCGGTTTTTTGAACGGCGGCGACGTCAACTCCGGCTTCGGCAACTCGGGCAACGTCAATACCGGATTCGCAAACGCGGGCAATGCCAACACCGGAGCCTTCAACACCGGCAATCTCAACACCGGATTCTTCAGTACGGTAACCCAGTCGGGCCCGAACTCCGGATTCGGCAATGTGGGCACCGGCAACTCCGGCTTCGGGCACAACGATCCGTCAAGTAGTGGCAACTCCGGCATACAGAACGTGGGCTTCGGCAATTCCGGCTACGTGAACACCAGCACCACGCTGCTTCTGGGTGGCAACTCGGGGATGCTCAACACCGGTTACGGAAACGCGGGCATCTACAACGCGGCTGTCCAGAATGCGGGCTTCTTCATTGCCGGAATCATGTCCTCAGGCATTCTTACTTCCGGAATCGGAAGTTCTGGTCTGTTTGTCTCAGGGAACGCGCTCTCCGGAATATTCAAGGGTTTCTTCTGACGCCGAAAGCGACGCGTTTCGGCAAGGCTTTCTGTCCAATGAATTGACAAGGACTGGAACGGATGCTCCATCGTGCATGGGTTTCGGGTCCCGGCGGCACCCAATCCCTACGAAAGATTCGGTGAAACTACAGCTTTTGCCTGTGATTTGGCTTACGATCCAGCCATGGGTTGCTGTGTGCGTCGGAGCAACCCAGGTTGGGTTTGCGACAGCTGGCAGGGTTGGGAGTTCTGATGATTCTGGATTTTGCGTGGTTGCCGCCGGAGATCAACTCCGCGCGGATCTTCGCCGGGGCGGGGTCCGGACCGTTGCACGCGGCGGCGGCGGCTTGGGAAAGCCTGGCCGCGGACCTGGCCGCGTCGGCATCTTCGTTTGATTCGGTGATCGTCGGATTAGCCAGTGGACCTTGGGCGGGGCCGGCGTCGGCGTCGATGGCTGCCGCGGCGACGCCGTATGTCGGGTGGTTGAGCGACGCGGCGGCGCAGGCGCAGCTGGCGGCGGGTCAGGCTCGCGCCGCGGCGACCGCGTTCGAGACGGCGCTGACGGCAACCGTGCATCCGGCAGCGGTGACGGCCAACCGGGTGTCGCTGGCGACGTTGATCGCGACGAACTTCCTCGGTCTGAACACGCCGGCGATTTTCGCCAACGAATTCGACTACCTCGAGATGTGGGCCCAGGACGTCGCCGCGATGATCGGCTACCAGGGCGGTGCGACCGCGGTCGCCGCGAGCTTGCCGCCGTTCAGTCTCCCGCCGGTGAACCTCGCGGGATTCGCGGCCGGCGCCGGGGCACAGGTCGCCGCCCTGGCCACGTCGGCCTCGGCCGCGGTGAGTCCGATGGTGCAGGGTGCGCTGTCAACGGCGCCGGCCTTGGTGGCGGGTGTGCAGTCGTTGGCGTCCGGTGCGCCGGTGCAGGCGGTCATGTCGGCGGTTCAGATGGGTGCGATGCCGGCCAGCATGCTGATGGGTCCTTTGATGCAATTGGGTTCGACGGCCAATGCGGGCGTCGGGGCGGCGGGACTGGCCGGCGCGACCGCAGCCGACGTGCCGAAGTTCGTCGGCGACATCGCGCCGGCGGCCAAGGGCTTGGGTGGCGCGGCCGGCCTGGGTGCCGGCATGGCGGGCGATATGGGCAAGGCGCATCTGGTCGGCGCCATGTCGGTGCCTCCCACCTGGCAGGGCTCGGTGCCCAAGGGAATGGCCAGCGGGGCGATGAGCGGGCTGGGCGGCATGCCGAGCGCGGCCTCGTTGGCGCAAGGTGCTCCCGCCGGCGGTATGGGAATGATGCCGATGCCGATGGGGATGGGCGGGGCAGGCGCCGGCATGCCCGGCGGCATGATGGGGCGCGGCGGCGCGGGCGCGCACGTGGTGCAGAACCGCCCGAGCGTGATCCCGCGTACCGGCGTGGGATAGCCACGTCGGGTTCGGTCCGCGCAGCGTAGATCCGGCCATTGCTGGCCAAGGATGCGCGCAATTGCTGCACGGACCTCGCCGGGAACGGAATATACTGATCGAGTAACCAACTCGATCCTCGGCGCGAATACCTAGTATCGGGATTTTGGTTAAAAGTCAGACTTTTGGTGTGGATTGATTTACGATCCGGCCTCGGGCCGTTTGTTTTCGGGCCGAGTGGTTAGAGCACGTTGGTGCCGTTGATGCGGCTGGCTGGTTGGGGATGCGATGATTTTGGACTTTGCGTGGTTGCCGCCGGAGATCAACTCGGCCCGGATCTTTGCCGGTGACGGTGCGGGCACTTTGCACGCGGCGGCGACCGCATGGGAAAGCCTGGCGGCCGAGCTGACAGCCGCGGCGTCGTCGTTCGACTCGGTGATCGTCGGCTTGGCCAGTGGACCTTGGGCGGGGCCGGCGTCGGCGTCGATGGCTGCGGCGGCGACTCCCTACGTCGGCTGGATGACCGACGCGGCGACACAGGCGCAGCTGGCGGCGGGTCAGGCCCGTGCGGCGGCCAGTGCATTCGAGACGGCCCTGACGGCGACCGTGCACCCCGCAGTGGTGACGGCGAACCGGGTGTCGCTGGCGACGCTGATCGCGACCAACTTCCTCGGGCTGAATACGCCGGCGATCTTCGCCAACGAATTCGACTACGTCGAGATGTGGGCCCAGGACGTCGCCGCGATGATCGGCTACCACGGCGGCGCGACCGCGGTCGCCGCGTCCATTACGCCGTTTGCCGTGCCGCCGCTTGACCTGGCCGGTTTGGCGGCGGGCGTCGGGGTCCAGGCCGCCGGATTGGCGACGTCGGCGTCGGCCGCCGTGAGCCCGCTTGTTCAGGGTGCGACCGTAGCCGCGCCGGCCTTGGTGGCGGGTGTGCAGTCGCTGGCGACCGGGGCACCGGTGCAGGCGATCATGTCGGCGGCCCAGATGGGCGCGATGCCGGCCAGCATGCTGATGGGCCCGTTGATGCAACTCGGTTCGACGGCCAATGCGGGCGCCGGCGCTGCAGGACTAGCCGGTGCGACGGCGGCCGATTTGCCGAAGTTCGTCGGCGACATCGCTCCGGCGGCCAAGGGCCTTGGTGGTGTCGGTGGCCTCGGCGCCGGCATGGCGGGCGATCTCGGCAAGGCGCATCTGGTCGGTGCCATGTCAGTGCCCCCCACCTGGCAGGGCTCGATACCGAAGGGGATGACCAGCGCCGCCATGTCGGGTTTGGGTGTCAACGCCGCGGAGATGGCGCAAGCCGCCGGGGCTGCCGGTGCCGGCGGCGGTATGCCGATGATGCCGATGCCGATGGGCATGGGCGGTGCCGGTGGCGGCATGCCCGGCGGCATGATGGGCCGCGGCGGCGCGAGTCCGCACGTGGTGCAGAACCGGCCGAGCGTGATTCCGCGTTCCGGCGTCGGATAAATCCGACTCCGAGCCGATTCAGGCGTGGCCGATCCCGCGCGTCATCAAAACCACGCCCAGCAAGCCGATCACGACGGCGAAGAGATGCTGCCGGCGGGCACTGGCCCAGCCGTTGATCGCAGCCATGATGCGGTCAGTCTTCGCCGGAGCAGCCAGTCGGCTGAGTAGCGGAAGTTCGACGAAGCTCAGCGCAATCAGGATGTAGATGCCCGACGCGACAATCTGCGCGACGGTCGCGACGCCCGACGCCACGATGGCGGTCAAGGCCGCCAGTAACCGGAAATCGACCAGCATCCCCACTCCGAGCGCGAAGCTTGCCCCGACCGGCTTGGCCTGCAGCGCACCCTCAACCCGTGACAGCAATCGGGACGGCGGTGCACCTCCGCCGGGCATCCCCACCCGCATGCGCTGCCGCGGCGAGAGCCCCACAGCGATCGCGGCGACGACCAGTGCCAGCGCACCCATCGCGATCTGCACATGTCCGGCGGCCGAAGTGGCCGCGGCGGCCTGCACCCGATGCACCGCCGCGAGCGTGGCGTTGCGCAGGCCGAACAGCACACCGGCAGCAACTCCTGCGCTTATCGCCATGCCGCCGAGCCAGAATGCGATGAGCGGTCGCAGCGACTGCGCCCGCGCCGACAATGCCACGCTGACGCCGATCCGGACCGGGTCTGCGGTCGCCACAAGAGCTAACACCAGCACCGTGCACCACATGGGTCGGGACGCTACAACCGCAGGCGGGTAAAGCGGAACCCATTCGCCGCACCGAATTTCCGATCACAGCCCGGTAACCCGAGCTGTTCCACGTCCCTAATGCCCCACTAAGAATCGCGGCGTATCCCGCCGGGCCTTCATTGGCGGTTCGACCGCGGCTGACCTCGTGCAATCCGGCACGAAACAGCGAGGAGCGCAGGATGCGAAAAAGCCGTATGAGGAATCCATTAGGAATGTGGGATTCAATAAATTTTTCCGCTGCACTCGATATTCGGCCGCGTATTGCGCCCTGGCGGTCTGCGGGCGGCTGCAAGTCCTGACCTTCGATGCGCCGATACTCGCGGGAACTGCCGCAGACTTTGCTACGGGTCGTAATCAGCATGCGACACGCCGGTTCGCGTATCGCGGTTGTCCAGCTTCGTAACTATACCGTGATCTGAAATTGCGCAGGAAGGCAGAGGCAGTGATCGAAAACCCCTTACGGGGAATGTCGCGTCGGGAGTTTATGGCAAAGCTCACCGGCGCCGGCGCGGCAGCGTTGCTGACCGACTTCGCTGCCCCAGTCATCGAAAAGGCCTACGGCGCGGGCCCGTGTTCCGGGCATTTGACCGACATTGAACACATTGTGTTGTTGATGCAGGAGAACCGGTCATTCGACCATTACTTTGGCACGCTTTCCGGAACCCGGGGCTTCAATGACCCGTCACCCGCTTTCAGCCAAAAGGGGTGGAACCCCGCAAGTCAATCGCTGGACCCGGCCGGGATCACCATGCCGTTCCGCCTCGACACGACGCGTGGGCCCCTGCTGGACGGCGAGTGCGTCAACGACCCCGAGCACCAGTGGGCCGCCATGCACCATTCCTGGAACGGCGGCGCCAACGACAACTGGCTGCCGGCGCAGGCCGAGACCCGCACGGGCCCTTATGTCCCGATGACGATGGGTTACTACACCCGCAAAGACATCCCGATCCACTACCTGCTGGCCGACACGTTCACAATGTGCGACGGCTACCACTGCTCGCTGCTCACCGGCACACTGCCCAACCGGCTGTACTGGTTGAGTGCCTGGAACGACCCGGCCGGCGTCGCCGGCGGCCCTCAACTCGTCGAGCCCGGCTTCCTACCCCTGCATCAGTACAGCTGGACCATCATGCCGGAGAACCTCGAGCAGGCAGGGGTCAGCTGGAAGGTCTATCAGAACAAGGACGCCGGGCGATTCATCAATACGCCCATCAGCAACAACGGACTGGTGCAGGCGTTCAAGCAGTCCGGTGACCCACGGTCGAATCTGGCCCGCTACGGCATCGCGCCCAGCTATCCGATGGACTTCGCCGCCGACGTCAAAGCCAACCGGCTGCCCAAGGTCTCCTGGCTCGTCCCGAATTTCATCCAGTCGGAACATCCGGCCCTGCCGGTCGCGCTCGGGGCGGTGGCCATGGTGACGGCCTTGCGAATCCTGCTGTCCAACCCCGCGGTGTGGGAGAAGACCGCGCTGATCATCAGCTATGACGAAAATGGCGGGTTCTTCGACCACGTCGTCCCGCCGACCGCGCCGCCCGGCACCCCCGGCGAATGGGTCACGGTGCCCGACATCAACCAGGTCGCCGGATCCGGTGGTATTCGCGGTCCGCTGGGTTTGGGCTTTCGCGTCCCGTGCCTGGTCATCTCGCCGTGGAGTCGCGGCGGCCTGATGGCGCACGAGACCTTCGACCACACCTCTCAACTGAAACTGATCCGCGCCCGGTTCGGTGTGCCCGTCCCCAACTTGACCGCCTGGCGCGACAGTGTGGTGGGGGACATGACTTCGACATTCAATTTCGGGACGCCACCCAATCCGTCAAAGCCGCACCTGAGCCACCCGTTGTTGGCGGCCGTGCCGAAGTTGCCGCAATGCATCCCGAACGTTGTGCTGGGCACCACCGACGGCGTGCTGCCGGCGATTCCCTACCGGGTGCCGTTTCCGCAGAGCATGCCGACTCAGGAAACTCAGCCGGTCCGCGGAATTCCCAGCGGTCTCTGCTGAGCAAACAAAACACCGCTACAACCACCAATTAATCGGGACCAGGCCCTAAAAAGCCGTCCACGACACGCCGGTTCGCGTATCGGTACCCAACGGAACCGCAGCTATACCGTGAGCGCGAAACGGCGCAAAAAGCCCAAGGAGGGCGCGTGGGAAGCGAACACCCTGTCGACGGAATGACCCGTCGGCAATTTTTGGCGAAAGCAGCCGCAGCTTCCACCGCCGGCGCGTTCCTGGATTTGGCCGGACCCATTATCGAAAAGGCCTATGGCGCCGGTCCCTGCAGCGGCCATTTGACCGACATCGAACACATTGTGTTGTTGATGCAAGAGAACCGGTCTTTCGACCACTATTTCGGGACGTTGTCCGGTACCCGCGGTTTCCAGGACCCGAACGCGCTGCCCGGCGTCTTCGCGCAAAAAGGGTGGAACCCGGCGACCCAGGCCAACGACGCCGCCGGAACCACGCTGCCGTTCCGCTTCGACACGACGCGCGGACCGCTGGTGGCCGGCGAATGCGTCAATGACCCCGACCACAGCTGGACCGGCATGCATCAGGCCTGGAACGGCGGCGCCAACGACGGCTGGTTGCCGGCTCAAGCGGCGCACAGCACGCTGCAGGGCAACACGCCGGTCACGATGGGCTACTACACCCGCGCCGACCTTCCCATTCACCACCTGCTTGCCGATACCTTCACGATCTGCGACGGGTACCACAGTTCCCTGCTCGGTGGCACCACACCCAACCGGCTGTACTGGATGAGCGCCTGGATCGACCCGGACGGCACCCACGGCGGCCCGGTCCTGGTCGAGCCGAACATCCAGCCGCTGCAGCACTACAGCTGGGCCACCATGCCGGACCAGCTCGAGGCCGCGGCCATCAGTTGGAAGATCTACCAAAACAAGTTGTTGGGGCCGCTGAACAATACGGTCGTCGGCTACAACGGATTGATCAACGACTTCAAGCAGGCGGCGGACCCGCGGTCGAATCTGGCCCGGTTTGGGATCGCCCCCAGCTACCCGTTCGACTTTGCCGCCGATGTCAGGAACAACAGGCTGCCCCAGGTCTCGTGGCTGCTGCCCGGCTTCCTGCTTTCGGAGCATCCCGCATTCCCGGTCTCGATCGGGGCGGTGGGCATCGTCGACGCGATACGGATCCTGCTGTCCAACCCGGCGGTGTGGGAGAAGACGGCGCTGATCGTCAACTATGACGAGAACGGCGGTTTCTTCGACCACGTCGTGCCGCCCACGGCACCGCCGGGCACACCCGGCGAGTACGTCACCGTCGCGGACATCAACTCGGTGGACGGCTCCGGGGGCATCCGCGGCCCGATAGGCCTGGGGTTCCGGGTGCCGTGTTTTGTCATCTCGCCGTACAGTCGCGGGCCGCTGATGGTCCACGACACTTTCGACCACACCTCGACGCTGAAGTTGATCAGCAAACGCTTCAACGTTCCGGTGCCCAACCTCACTGCGTGGCGCAACAGCGTCGTGGGCGACATGACGTCGACTTTCAATTTCGCCGTTCCGCCGAACCCGTCGAAACCGAACCTGGACCACCCGCGCTTGGCGGCGCTGCCGAAACTGCCGCAGTGCGTCCCGAACGCGGTACTGGGGACCACCACGAAAACGTCTATTCCCTACCGGGTGCCTTTTCCGCAGTCCATGCCGACCCAGGAAACGCAACCCGCGCGCGGCATTCCCAGCGGCCTCTGCTGACCGGCGGTTGCTGACCGCGCGTGGTAGCGGAAGCCGCTGCTGGTCAACCCCTTTCGGGCCGCCCGGGGAGCGGCCAGGGGTGGGCCGGCCGCGTTGGGCTCAGGCAGATGCGAACCGGTTGACGGGGCGCCACCTGAGGCAATCGCCTCAAAGTGGGCGATCCCGGAAGGGAAATTCGCAAAATAGGCGACTTTGAGCCGACTTTTGTCTTAGGATTCAGAGGCTCGGTGGTGTGGTACTCGCCATTGAGTGATGATGTATTGAGATCGGCCCTGAAAGGAGACAACGTGCTATTGCCTCTTGGTCCGCCCTTACCGCCCGACTCAGTCGCGGCGAAGCGGGGTGAGTCGGGCATGCTTGGCGGGTTGTCTGTTCCGCTCAGTTGGGGTACTGCCGTCCCACCGGACGAGTACGACCACTGGGCTAAGGACTCCGAATCAGGAGCCGAGGAAGTCGTCGCCGTGCCGGGTGCGTTAGACCCGGAGCCAGTCGAAACGGTTGCCACAGGCACGGATGAGTGGGGCGAATGGGCGGAATGGAATGAGTGGGAGGCCGAGAATGCCGAACCTCAGTTCCAGATGCCCCGTCCCAGTAGCGTGGTTCCACATTCTCCGGCGGCCGGTTGATCAAGAGAGGGGGACGACTGTCGTTGCTAACGGGTGATCGTCGGTTCGGTATCCCTCCAACCGGCAGTCACAACAGTCAAACTGCCTGAACAACACAGGCAACTAGGTCGAAAAACAAGGAGACAGCCAAAATGGCAACACGTTTTATGACAGACCCGCACGCAATGCGGGACATGGCGGGCCGCTTCGAAGTGCACGCCCAGACCGTCGAAGACGAGGCTCGTCGCATGTGGGCGTCCTCGCAGAACATCGCCGGTGCGGGCTGGAGCGGTATGGCCCAGGCCACCTCGCTGGACACCATGGGACAGATGAACCAGGCGTTCCGCAACATTGTGAACATGTTGCATGGGGTTCGTGACGGACTGATCCGTGACGCGAACAACTACGAGCAGCAAGAGCAGGCTTCGCAGCAGATCCTCTCCAGCTAACTCGTCCGCGGCGAAAGCCGCTGTATCCCATAAACATTCACAAACAAGGAGCACAGGTTCAATGACCATTAATTACCAGTTCGGTGACGTCGACGCGCACGGCGCGCTCATCCGCGCCCAGGCCGCCAACTTGGAGGCCGAGCACCAGGCCATCGTTCGCGATGTGCTGGCTGCCGGTGACTTCTGGGGCGGCGCCGGTTCGGTGGCTTGCCA
>NZ_LZKQ01000294.1 GCF_001668675.1 Mycobacterium asiaticum
GGCGGCTGGCTGTTCGGCAACGGTGCCGGCGGCGGCAGCATCGGCCTGTTCGGTGGCGGCGGGTCCGGCGGCGTCGGTGGCGCGGGTGGAGCCGGTGGGCTCGGCGCGGACGGTAGTGCGGGTCCAAACCCGCTGACCGCTGGTGGTTTAGGCGGTGAGGGTGGTCATGGCGGCGATGCCGGGGCCGGCGGTTCCGGCGGGGCCGGCGGACTGTTCGGGGCGTCGGGCGCATCGGCGGTTGCGGGCATTGGCGGCGACGGCGGTGACGGCGGGAAGGGCGGCGCGGGCTATGACGGGTCCACGGTCGCGGGTGCATCCGGTGGCCAGGGCGGCACCGGCGGTGGCGGCGGCGCGGGTGGCACCGGAAGCACCAACGGCAACGGTGGCCGGGGCGGTCAGGGCGGCCAGGGTGGCGAAGGGTTTGACGCTACGGGACTGACCACCGGGGTCGACGGCGGTCACGGCGGCGCCGGCGGCACCGGCGGTGCCGGCGGGGCGGCGGGCAGCGGTGGCACTGGCGGCCTCGACGGCAATGGTGGGGCCGCGGGTGCCGGTGGCGCCGGTGGTGGCGGTGCGAACAATGCGGCGGCCGGTGGCACCGGCGGTGACGGCGGCAATGGCGGTGGTGGCGGCAGCGGCGGCGTCGGCGGTGGGGTCAGTGGCGTTAAGGGTGCCGATGGTGCCGGGGGCCATGCCGGTGACGGCGGTGACGGAGGCGTCGGAGTCGCCGGCACCGCGACCGACGACGGTGGACAGGGTGGCCAGGGCGGTGCGGGCGGCACCGGTGGCGACGCCGGTGGTGCCGGTGTAGCAGCTGGCAACGGGGGCCGGGGCGGTGACGGCGGTACCGGTGGTGCCGGCTTCGACCAGCCCGTGACCGGAGGTGGGGTCCCTCTGGACGGCGGAGACGGCGGCAAGGGCGGCACCGGCGGAATGGGCGGGGCGGCCGGTAATGGTGGCACCGGCGGAGTCAACGGTCAGGGCGGCGATGCCGGTTCCGGTGGTGTCGGTGGCCGCGGCGCTGAGGGTTACCACGGCTACCACGATGACTTGGACCCCGAAACGGGCGGCACCGGCGGCAACGGTGGCACCGGCGGTGACGGCGGCACCGGCGGTGTGGGTGGTGGTCTGACCGGAACCAAGGGCGCCGACGGCGCCGGCGGCAACGGTGGCGAGGGCGGCAAGGGTGGTGCCGGTGTCGACGGCTTCCAAAATGACGGTGCTGGGGACGGCGGTCAGGGCGGTGCGGGCGGTACCGGTGGTAAAGCGGGCGGCGATTTGGTGGCGGCCGGCGACGGCGGCAAGGGCGGTGCGGGAGGTAAAGGCGGCGCCGGGTCTGATTGGTCATCCACTAACTTCGGCCGCAACGGCGGTGGCGGTGGTCACGGTGGTAATGGCGGGACCGGCGGGACGCCTGGCGCCGGCGGCCTCGGCGGAGACTATGGCGATGGCGGAGACGGCGGTGCCGGCGGTGGCGGCGGTGGCGGTGCGTCTGGCTTCGACCCCTGGTATCCCGCGGAACAGAATGGTGGTTCCGGCGGCAACGGCGGCAACGGCGGTAACGGTGGTAACGCGGTTGGTGTGGGTGGCAAGGCCGGTGGCGGTGGTGCCGGCGGTGCCGGCGCCGACGGCGGTGATGCCGGCATCTTCAACGGCGCGTCCGGGGACGGTGGCGGCGGTGGTCGTGGCGGTAACGGCGGCAACGGAGGGACCGCTACCGGCGGTGCTATCCATGGCGACGGCGGCGACGGCGGCGACGGCGGTGCGGCCGGCAACGGGTATGGCGCCGCGGCTCAGACAAACGGCCAAGCCGGCGGTAATGGCGGCGTGGGCGGCGACGGTGGCACCGGCGGTGCGGCCGGCGGTCTCGGCGGGGGCTACGGCGATGGCGGCGACGGCGGCGCGGGCGGTATCGGTGGCGACGGCGCCGACAATGCGCCGGACGTCAACGGCGGTGCTGGGGGCTCGGGCGGTCAAGGCGGTGCCGGCGGTAGCGGTGGCGACGCCCTTGGCGCGGATGCGAAGGCCGGTCGCGGCGCCGGAGGTGGTGCCGGCGGCAACGGGGGCGACGGTTCAGCTGCCGTGGTCGGCGGTCTCGGTGGTGACGGTGGCCGAGGGGGCGCCGGCGGCGGCGGGGGTTCCGCCCCGATCGGCGGGACCAACGGTGACGGCGGCCAGGGTGGCGCTGGTGGCGACGGTGGTAACGGCGGGGATTCGACTCGCGGCCAGGGCAACCCAGACGAGGGACCCGCTCACGGCGGCGGCGGTGGCGGCGGCGGCGCCGGCGGTAACGGCGGTAGCGCCGGTGACGGCGAAGGTTTCGCCGGCTTTGGCAACAGCGGGGGGTCGGGTGGCGCCGGTGGTGACGGCGGCACCGCGAACTTTGGCGGCGGTTTCTCCGACGTGATTACCGCAACCGGCGGCTCCGGTGGCACCGGCGGAGCCGGTGCCACCACCGCTGCCGATGTCGGCGGCAAGGGCGGTGGCGGCGGCGGTGGCGGCGCCGGCGGTTACGCCGAACAAAACGCGGCGATCACTGGCGGCGGCGGTGGCGGCGGCGGTGCCGGGTCCGCGAGCGTCGCCGCGGGTACGGGCGGTAACGGCGGCAATACCAAGACCAACGGGAACGTCACATGGACCGGCGGCGCCGGCGCAACTGGAGCAGGCGGTGTGGGCGGTGGTGGCGGCGGCGGCGCCTACAACCTCGTCTCCCCGGGCTATGGATCACCCGGCGGGGTGCCGGCGGGTGGCCAGGGCTTTCAACTTCAGAATCCGCCGATGAACCTTGGCAACGCCGGCGGCGCCGGCGGTGCGGTCGGCGGGGTAGGCGGCAAGGGCGGCGTTGGCAGCCCATACAACGATGTTGGCAGTGACGGGCAGAGCGCGCCCTGACGCCGCTCAGCCGGAAAACGTTGCCCCATCGAAGCGTTCGCGGGTGACGAAGTCTACTACCAGCTGGCGGCGCAGCTTTGTCAGCTGCCGTACCGGCTTACCCAACGGCACCACCGCCGCGACCGCATGCGTCTCCGGAATGCCCAGCAACTCGCGAAGTTGTGGCTCCCGAGGGATGGCCATCGTCGTGATGGTGCCGCCAAAGCCCTCGTTGCGCGCCGCCAGCAATATGTTCCACACCAAGGGGTACACCGAGGCCCCACAGGCAAGCCCGACCCGATCCAGATCCTGATCGAGCGCGGCCACCACGCCCAGGTCCACGGAGATCACCAGGACCACGGCGCCGTTGATCAAGGGCGCGAGAAATTGATGCGGGAACTCGGTGTTGTCGACGACGTCCTGCGGAATAGTGTTGGGATGCAACGGATTCCACGGGCTCTCGCCGGCCGACTGCTGGGCCCAGTACCGCCGGGCGGCCGGTGCGCTGAGTTCGGCAATCCGGCGCCGGGTGTCCAGATCACGCACCACGGTGACGTGTGCGCCCTGCCGGTTACCACCGCTCGGCGCGAACCGTGCGTTGTCGAAGATGCAATACAGCACGTCGTCGGGCAATGGCTCGTCGGTGAACTCCCGCGCCGCGAAGGTGCTGCGCATGACGTCGTACAGATCCATGGAACTCACACCCCGGTGCGTTCCAGCCGAAACGTGCGCTGGTACCCGGTGGGCAGGGTGGTGACGGTGACCTCCACCGCGCCGCTGGGGGCAACCACATAGCGTTCCTCGACCTGCGGCCCGTCGCTCCACCGGCCGACCGGCTGGCGCCCCAAATCCTCCCGGTCGTGCAGGGCGGGGTCGAACGGGAAAAGCACGGGATCGTAGGGCGTGACGTCACCGTCGGGCCGCCCGTCGACCACCCGACTGCACTCGACGAATCGGAAATGCCCGATGTTGTGCGCGGCGCGGTAGGTGCGGCTGACCACCAGCGGCGTGCGGCCGTCCGGCGGAAGGAGCGCATCCTTGGGAACGATCGGGTCGAACACCACGTCGGCGCCCGCCTCCGCCTCCCGGAAGACACCGAAATGCCGCGAAAAGCGTTCGGACAACACGAATCCGGCGTCGCTGTCGAGGCAAACCGCCAATCCGATGGCCGTCGCCGCAAACGGGTGCGGCGAACGTTTGACGCGGCGGTCACCGAACTGTGTACGCAGCATCCGGGACACCAGCGGAAAGCTGCCCGCGCCGCCGACCACATAGATGCCGGCCACCTCCGACCAGGCGACGTCCCGTCCGTCACCGGCCGGATCGCGCAGCACCCGGGACAACAGATCGGCGGTCTTGTCGACCAACGGCGAGCACGCGGCGTACACGTCGTCGATCGCGCAGGAGAACGGCGGCTGGTCGGCGCCGCCGATGTCGGTGAGGTCGACCAGGAAGCGGCGCGTCTGCGGCCCGACCGCTTCCTTGCGGGCCGAGCATTCCTCCAGCAGCAGCTCGTAGGCGTCGTCGTCGACCCGCAGCCTCGTGACCTCCAGCACCAGCTGCGCGATCGCGTTGTCGAAATCGTCACCGCCCAAACGCTGGATGCCCTCACTAAGGACGACTTCGTTGACCTGGC
>NZ_LZKQ01000295.1 GCF_001668675.1 Mycobacterium asiaticum
GCCGCCTCACCGCCGCGGAAACCGAACACCGCCTGATTGGGATCACCGGCGATCAGAGCGACGTCGGCGCCGGATGCCAGCACCCGGATCAGTTGCGCCGCCTGCGGATCGAGTTGTTGAGCGTCGTCGACCAGGAGCACCCGGCCCCGGGCCCGCTCGGCGGCGAGCAGTTCAGGATCGACCGCCAGCGCCTCCAATGCCGCCCCGACCAGTTCGGCGGCGGCCAACGCCGGGGCGGTCGCCTGCGGGGCCGCCGTGCCGACCGCCGCGCGCAGCAACATCACCTGCTCGTACTGTCGGGCGAAGCGTCCAGCCGCCGCCCAGTCCGGGCGGTCACAGCGGCGACCCAGGCGCTCCAGCTCCTGTGGGTCAATTCCGCGTTCGGCACAGCGCGCCAACAGGTTTCGCAGCTCGTTGGCGAATCCCGCGGTGCTCAGCGCCGGCAGCAAGTGCGCCGGCCAGCACGATCCGGCGGCCGGTCCGTCCGCCAGATCACCGGCCAGCAGTTCCCGGATGATCGCGTCGTGCTCGGCGCCGGTGAGCAGGCGTGGCGGTGGGTCACCGGCGCGTTCGGCCGACCGGCGAAGCACCGCATAGGCATAGCTGTGCAGGGTGCGCACCAACGGCTCACGCACCGCGGACCGACCGCCACTCGAACGCAGCAAAGCCGTGGTCAATGCGCTGCGCTGCCGCATGCCGATGCGGCCCGAACCCGTGAGCAGCAGAACCGATTCCGGATCCGCACCCGCGGCGATGCGACCGACCGCGGCCTCGACGAGCAGGCTGCTCTTACCGGTCCCCGGGCCGCCCAGGATACGCACGACCCCACCCAGACCGGGTTGCAGAACCTTCTCCGCCTCGGCGCCCCAGGTCATCGACATACCGGGCATGCAACCACGCACCTCTGACAAGTTGCCTTGACCAGCGCGATGGCATGATCGACCCCGTGACAGCCGCCCTACACGTGCACCACTTCGGTCCACCCGGCCCACCGCAAGTGCTGGCGCTGCACGGGCTGACCGGCCACGGCCAGCGCTGGCAGCACTTCGCCGACTACGTGCCCGAAATCGCCCTCGCGGCACCCGATCTGATCGGGCATGGCCGGTCCACCTGGGCCGCACCATGGACCATCGAGTCGAACGTGTCGGCACTGAGTGCACTGCTCGAGGACGAGGCACAGGCACCGGTGCACGTCGTGGGCCATTCCTTCGGCGGCGCGCTCGGGCTGCACCTGGCCGCCGCCCGTCCCGATCTGGTGGCGTCGTTGTTGTTGCTGGACCCCGCCATCGGGCTGGACGGGGGCTGGATGGCGCAGATCGCCGAGGCGATGTTCGCCAACCCGGACTATCCCGACCGCGCCGAGGCCCGACAGGAGAAGGCGGCGGGCTCCTGGGCCGACGTCGACCCTGCGGCGTTGGACGCGGATCTGGATGAGCATCTGATCGCGCTGCCCAACGGGCGATACGGGTGGCGCATCAGTTTGCCCGCGATGATGTCGTATTGGAGCGAGCTGGCCCGGGAGATCGTGCTGCCGCCCGCCGGGGTGCCGACCACACTGGTGCGGGCCAAGTGGACCTCGCCGCCCTACGTCGGGGAGCGGCTGATCACCGGTCTGCGGGATCGGCTGGGCGACGATTTCGAACTGCTCGACTACGAGTGCGATCACATGGTGCCGCACGCCAAGCCCGACGACGTCGCCGCCCTGATTCGCAAGCGATGCCAATGGCGCAGGTGACCGACGAGCAGATCGAGCGGGTCCGCTCGCTGGTCGCAGCCATCCCGGCCGGCAGGGTGTCGACGTACGGCGACATCGCCGCGGTGGCAGGGCTTTCCAGCCCGCGCATCGTCGGCTGGATCATGCGCACCGATTCCGCCGACCTGCCCTGGCACCGGGTCATCACCGCATCGGGCCGACCGGCCCAACACCTCACGTCCCGGCAGTTGGAACTGCTGCGCGCCGAAGGAGTGCTGGCCAGCGACGGCAGAATCGCGCTCGACGAAGTTCGCTACGAGTTCGGGCCGAACGACTAGAGGATCAGCCGTACCAGCGCCGCGGTGCGGGCCAGACCGGGAAACGCCTCGGCCGTGGACCTCGGGTGAAGCGCGTGCACCGCCAAGCGGAACATCAACGCGCGCAACAACATCTGTGACCATTCGGGCAACGCGTTCCACCGCTCGATGAGGCCGTCGTCTGCCTCCCCCCAGGACAGGGCGTCGACGACGACCACCCCCGCCGCCCAGGATGCAGGCCGCCAGTATGGCGTGATGTCGGTGATGCCCGGCGGTGCCGTGCCCGCGAAAAGCACCGTGCCGTAGAGATCGCCGTGCACCAGCTGATTGGGGCTGCGGGTTGGTTTGCGCAGTGTCGCAAGCTGATTGATCAACTCGACCGACCGCTCGGCATCCGCGGTGGCAGGCGCGGTGCGCGCCCCGGGCGGGATCGACTGCAGCGGCCGCTCCTCCCAGGCGGCACGGTCTGCCGCGATGAATACGTCGACGTCACCCCAGGGCGCGGTGGGTCCTTGCGTAAGGAACCGCGGCCGCTCCAGCTTGCCGGTGGCCTCGTGCAGGCGCACCGCGGCCGAGACGACCTCGTCGTGTCGAGGTTCGGGTGCGCCGGCCACGAACGTGTCTGCCCGCCAGCCCGACACCACGTACCGGCCGTCGGTCGACCGGACCGGCCGGGCTAGGCGCACGCCGTCGACGAACAAAGTTTCTCGGACCCGGGCCGACCAGGTGGCGCGCGCGTTGTCGGCCACCATCGACAGCACCACTTCGCCGCATCGCCAGCCGCCTTCCCAGGCGGCGCCGAGCGGGGCGGGTTGCACACCGGTCAAACCAAACGCCGCCAGCACGTGCTCGGGCGGCGGCTCGACAGTCACGGGGACCAGCCTAGTAGAGCTGATTTGCGCATCAGCACGACGCGCTGACGCGTACGACAATCGAGATATGCGGCCCAGGGTGTCACCGCCCCGTCCCGGTGGCGCAGGTCAGCGGCAGCAGTTCGGGTCCAGTGCAACGCACAAGGCCTGCAGCGCGTCCGCGCGGACTCGATGAAACACGTTCATGCCCCTACGATCCGAGACCACCAGGCCGGCCTTGCGGAGCTGAGTCAGGTGATGACTGATCGTCGATTCGCTCAAATTCAGCACTGCCGCCAAGTCCCCCGAGATCTCTTCACCGGCAGGCGAGCCGAACAGGTAGGACACGAGCTTGACGCGCACTGGGTCGGCCAGAGCCTTCAGGCGCACCGCAACCTGCAACGCGTCCTCGTCGCTCAAGGGGCCCGATGCCAATGGGGCGCAACACACGGGCGCGGTCGTGTCGATCATTGGCAATGCTTTAGGCACGACGCGATTTTGACACAGAGTTTGACATATATCAAAAAGGTGGCATGCTGAGGTGCATTACTTCGATATATGTCTCACAAGTTAGGGCTTCCGGTGTCACGCATACAGCTCGCGCTCAACGTCGATGATCTAGACGCAGCGATCGTGTTTTACTCCAAGCTTTTCCGGACCGAACCCGCCAAAGTCAAACCCGGATACGCCAACTTCGCCGTCTCGGATCCCCCATTGAAACTGGTGCTGCTCGAGAATCCCGGTCGTGGCGGCACCGTCAATCACCTGGGCGTCGAGGTCGGCTCCAGCGAGGCGGTGCACGACGAGATCGCCCGCCTGACTTCTGCAGGCATGTTCACCGAGGAGGAAATCGGTACAACGTGCTGCTTTGCGAAACAAGACAAGGTTTGGGTGACCGGACCCGGCAATGAGCGCTGGGAGGTCTACACGGTGTTGGCGGACTCGGACACCTTCGACGCGGGCAAGGGCACCGACGACGGCGGCGCCGTGTGCTGTGCCGACACCGCGCAAGCGGTATGACAGACACCGTATGACAGACACCGAGACGGAATTACGGAGGATCAGTACAGCACCATGTCGGGCTGCATTTGCTTGGCCCAGGCGGTTATTCCCCCCTGCAGGTGCACCGCATCAGAGAACCCGGCCCGCTTGACCGCGGCCAGCGCCTCGGCCGAGCGCACGCCGGTCTTGCAGTACAGGACCGCGGTCCGGTCGTGCGGCAACTTCGCCAGCGCTTCCCCGGAAGTGAACAGCCCCTTCGGGATCAGCTGGGCGCCCTCGATGTGCACGATGTCCCACTCGGCCTGCTCCCGGACGTCGATCAAGACCGGCGGGTTGCCCGATTCCAGCATGGCCCGCAGTTCCCGCGGGGTGATGGCAGACCCGGCCGGCCGGTCGTCGTCAGGCACCACACCGCAGAAGTCGTCGTAGTCGACGAGTTCGGTGATTTGGGGCGTCGACGGGTCCTTGCGGATCCCGATCGTGCGGTAACTCATCTCGAGAGCGTCATAGATCATCAACCGGCCCAGCAGCGAATCGCCGAGCCCGGTGATCAGCTTGATGGCTTCAGTACCCATCACCGAGGCGACCGACGCGCAGATGATGCCCAGCACACCGCCTTCGGCACACGACGGCACCAACCCCGGCGGCGGCGGCTCGGGATACAGGTCGCGGTAATTGAGGCCCCGGCCATCGGGGGCGTCCTCCCAGAACACCGAGATTTGGCCCTCGAAGCGGAAGATCGATCCCCACACGTACGGCTTGCCGGCCAGCACCGCCGCGTCGTTGACCAGATAACGGGTGGCGAAATTGTCGGTGCCATCCAGAATCAGGTCGTAACCGGAGAACAACTCCACCGCGTTGTCGGGCCCGAGCCGAACTTCATGCAGACGCACCTCGACCAGCGGGTTGATCGCCGCGATCGAATCACGGGCCGACTGCGCCTTGGGCCGCCCGATATCGGCGACACCATGAATGATCTGGCGCTGCAGGTTGGACTCATCAACGACGTCGAAATCGACGATCCCGAGCGTGCCAACACCCGCGGCGGCCAGGTACAACAACGTCGGCGCCCCCAGCCCACCGGCGCCGATCACCAATACCCGCGCATTCTTCAGCCGCTGCTGCCCGTCCAGACCCAGCTCCGGAAGGATGAGGTGGCGACTGTAGCGGGCCACTTCTTCGCGCGTGAGCGAGGCCGCAGGCGCGACCAGCGGCGGCAGCGATGGTGTCACAACACGAGGTTAGGCGATCCGGTACACCCGCGAGCAGACGCTCAAGCCCCCGTTTCGGCACGAAACCGGGGGCTTGAGCGTCTGCTCGCCCTAAGCGATCGGGTACGGCCAGGGGTTGAACCGGCAGATCTTGCCGTCCGCCTTGACCTGGTCGGGGTCGAACTTGGCGCCATCGTCGTTGGCGGTGGAGAACGTCTGCTGCATCATCACCGGCGCCAGGCCCCCTTGCTGATCGCAAGGTTCATGGCGCACATACCCGATGGCGTGGCCGACCTCGTGGTTGACCACGTACTGACGGTAGGAGCCGACATCACCTTCGAACGGTACGGCGCCGCGGATCCAGCGTGCCTCGTTGACGAACACCCGCGCCTGCCGGTCCGCCCCGAACGCCGGGTTGTAGCAAGACGTTTCGAGACGGAATTCGTAGCCGCAGCCCTCCCGCACACTCACCGGCGACACCAGGGAGAGGCGGAAATCCGGCTTGACACCAGTGGTGCCGTCGATGCGGATGAAGGCGAACTGCGGGTTGTGCGTCCAGCCCTTCGGGTTGGCCAGCGTCTGGTCGACCATCTGGGCGAAGGCGCTGTCGCCGCCGTAATTGACCGGGTCCAGGCCGTTCTCGATCTCGATGGTGTACCGGAACACCTTGCCGGTGCCCTGACCGATCTGCGGCGTCCCGCCCGGGATCACCCGGTAGGTCTTTTCGCCGGCCTCGGTAAACGGTCCGCCGTCGGGCAGCGTTCCGGCCGGCAGGTTCGCATCGAACGCGACGAGGCCCCGGGGCGGGGTGTCGATGATCGACGTGCCCACCGCCCCGATGGTGGGCGGGTCCTTGTGGATCGAGTGCGCGGCCGGCTTGGGCGTGCTGGCCCCGGTCACCGTCTGGTAAGCCACCACCAACGTCAGCACCGTGAGCAGCGGCAGCGCGTAAGCCCGCCAGCCGTACGTCGACACGAACCGTCCCAGCCACGATTGCTTGCGCCACTGGCGCGGCCGATCACGATCAGCCCGCGCCCGTCCCGCGCTCTGCCCGAGCGGATCACGCTGGGCCCGCAGCGGTTCCCGCCAGTCGTCACGCAGCACCGGTGACCGGCCGGTGCCGTGCGAAGGGCGCGGAGATGTCATTTTTCCAGGATCGCACAGCGACTCGGGCCAGCCAGCCCTGGCGCGCCCGAAAAACGCGATACCAGCAGTTCGGACCGGATAACAGCCCTTTGCCAGCCCCAGGTAGTAATGTCATGGCGATCGAAAGCGCGGCCGCGGGGATGACAACTGGCCGCGAAACCGCAGCGATCAGATTGAGGACCGATGAGCGATCTTGCCAAGGCGGCGCAGCGACGTGCCGTCCGATCGCCCGCCGGTGTGCGCCCGATCGAAGGAGCGCCGCCCTCGAACCGACGCGGCAACCGGTTGCCCCGCGATGAGCGTCGCGGCCAGCTGCTGGTGGTCGCCAGTGACGTCTTCGTCGAGAGCGGCTACCACGCCGCGGGAATGGACGAGATCGCCGACCGGGCCGGCGTCAGCAAACCCGTTCTCTACCAGCACTTTTCCAGCAAGTTAGAGCTCTATCTGGCGGTGCTGAACCGGCATGTCGAAAACCTGGTGAGCGGCGTGCAGCAGGCCCTGGGCCGCACCACCGACAACCGGCAGCGGCTGCACTCCGCGGTGCAAGCGTTCTTCGACTTCATCGAGCACGACAGCCAGGGCTACCGGCTGATCTTCGAGAACGATTACGTCACCGAACCCGAGGTCGCCGCGCAGGTGCGGGTGGCCACCGAATCCTGCATCGACGCGGTCTTCGCGCTGATTGCCGAGGATTCGGGGCTGGATCCGCACCGGGCGCGAATGATCGCGGTCGGGCTGGTCGGCATGAGCGTCGACAGCGCCCGGTACTGGCTGGACTCCGATCGCCCGATCTCGAAGTCAGACGCCGTCGAAGGCACCGTGCAGTTCGCCTGGGGCGGCCTGTCGCACGTGCCGCTCGCCCGTAACTAACCCGTCAGGCGCGGGCGGCGGTTTCCGCGCCGATCCCGAAGCCGACCCGGCGCGCGTCGGCGGCGCCGATCTCGACGTAGGCGATCTTGGCGGCGCTGACCAGGTAACGGCGCCCGCGCTCGTCGGTCAGACTCAACAGGCCTGCGTCCTCACGAAGCGCGGCGGCGACGAGTTCTTCCACTTCACTCGGTGTCTGCGAACTGGAAAACACCAGCTCGCGCGCACTCTGGGTGATACCGATCTTGACCTCCACGGGGCCCCTTCCGTTGGTGTTCCGTCGCAGGCGTCTGTAGCAGCAGGCTAGTGGAAGCCGACCCGCCGCACTGCGCCCTGCCCCCAGAGGCCACTTCGCGGTTAGCGAACGAACCCATCACGATTCGGTGTAACCCTTGCGCGTGACCGGAAGCGGCCGATCCGCGTCATTACCATCGGCATCATCAGTACCACACGTAACACCCTCTACGACGGCGTCCGGGAGTTCGAGGACTACCCGGACGATGACGCATACGCGGACGACGGCTATGCGGACGACGGCTACGACGGCTGGGATGACACCGACGAATGGGCCTGGCCGGCGGATCGCCGCTGGCGCCCGGTCGCGCTGTTCGTCGGCGCACTCATCGCGATCGGCGCGATCGCGACCGCGGTGATCATCAACAGCGGCGACAGCGCCACCACCAAGGCGACCGTGCTGCCGCCCCGCCCGGCGATGACCCCGACCATGTCGACCACGCCGTCGGCCACGCCCAGGACCAGTCAGCCCAGCATGTCGCCGTCCGCCACGGCGCCCAGCACAACCCCCGGCGTCACGCGGCCGCTGCCGCCGGAAACCGTCACGACGCTGACACCGGGCAACGCGCCCACTCGCCTCCCCACCGCGGCACCTGCGCCAACGGCCGCTCCCCCGGGCGCGGCGCTGAGCCCGCGGACCGTGGTCTACAGCGTCACCGGGACAAAGCAGCTCTTCGACCTGGTCAACATCGCCTACACCGATGCCCGGGGCTTCCCGGTCACCGAGTTCAACGTCGCGCTGCCGTGGACCAAAGTGGTGGTGCTCAACCCGGGCGTGCAGACCGAATCGGTGATCGCCACGAGCCTGCTCAGCCAGCTGAACTGCTCGATCGTCAACGGACAGGGTCAGCTGGTCAAAGCGTCCACCAACAACACATCGCTGGCGACCTGCACCCGCTAGATCAGCCCAGACCCAGTTCGCGCATGCGCTGGTTGTGGGTCTCCTGCAGCCGATCGAAGAACGTACTGATCTGGCCGAGCCCGCCGGTGCCGGAGACCACCAGATCGACCAGCTCGTCATGATCGGCGAGCAGGAACTGGGCCTGCGTGATCGCCTCGCCGAGCAGCCGACGAGCCCACAAGGCCAGCCGGCTGCGCTGCTTGCCACTGGCCGTGACGGCGGCACGCACCTCGGCGACGACGAACTGCGAGTGCCCGGTCTCCGACAACGCCTCCCGCACCACGTCTGCCACCTCGTCGGGCAGCCCGCCGGCGATCTCCAGGTACAGGTCGGCGGCCAGCGCGTCGGCGACGTAGGTCTTGACCAGGGCTTCCAGCCAGGTGCTGGGCATGGTCAGCCGGTGGTAATTCTCCAGCGCCGACACGTACTTCGACATGGCCGAGACGACGTCCACGCCGCGACTTTCCAACGCGTCGCGCAGCAGCTCATAGTGGCCCATCTCGGCGGCGGCGATGCTGGCCATCGAGATCCGGCCCCGCAGGTCCGGTGCCATCCGCGCCTCGTCGGTCAACCGGTAGAAAGCGGCCACCTCGCCATAGGCGAGCAAAGCGAAGAATTCGTTGATGCCGGGATGATCCGCCGGTAGCCGTGGCCTGGGCGAATCCGCCTCCTGGTCGGCTGCTGCGTCGGCGGATGAGGGCCCGGACGAGGGCGAAGTCATGGCAACACTGTAGTAGGCAAGCGAGGAAGCAACCGGTGCCCGCCGACGACCAGCTATGATGGGCAACGGTAGTGGCTGAATCTGTGCTGCCACCGCCGAAGAAATGTGCGTGCACGCTAGGCCCGCCCCCCGCCCTAGGGAAGCGGCAGCAGGCCTCGGCGACGTAATCGGAGTCGGACACCGTGCGCGCGAGAACCGCGACACAGAAGTACCGACGCAATTTCGACTACGTCACCATTGAAAGGCCCACCCCCCGCGTATGACCGCACTCAAAAGCACCACTGGATTGACCTTTGCCAGCCTCGGCGTCCGCGACGAGATTGTTCGCGCCCTGGCCGAGAAGGGCATCGAGACTCCGTTTGCTATCCAAGAACTCACCCTGCCCCTCGCGCTCGCCGGCGAGGACGTGATCGGCCAGGCCCGCACCGGCATGGGCAAGACCTTCGGGTTCGGGGTGCCGCTGCTGCAGCGCATCACCTCCGAGACCGCGACGCGGCCGCTGACCGGCGCCCCGCGGGCCCTGATCGTGGTGCCCACCCGCGAGCTGTGCCTGCAGGTCACCGGCGACCTGGCCACCGCGGCCAAGTACCTCACCGCTGACCAGGAAGACGGCGGGCAACGTCCGCTGTCGGTGATCTCCATCTACGGCGGCCGGGCCTACGAGCCGCAGATCGACGCGCTGCACAAGGGCGTCGACGTCGTCGTGGGCACCCCGGGCCGGTTGCTCGACCTCTGCCAGCAGGGACACCTGCAGCTGGGCGGATTGTCGGTGCTGGTACTCGACGAAGCCGACGAGATGCTGGACCTGGGCTTCCTGCCGGACATCGAACGCATCCTGCGGCAGATCCCCGCCGACCGTCAGTCGATGCTGTTCTCGGCGACCATGCCCGACCCGATCATCACGCTCGCCCGTACCTTCATGGTCCAGCCCACCCACATCCGTGCCGAGGCGCCGCACTCGCTGGCCGTGCATGACACCACCAAGCAGTTCGTCTACCGCGCCCACGCGCTGGACAAGGTGGAACTCGTCAGCCGGATCCTGCAGGCCGAGGGCCGCGGCGCGACGATGATCTTCACGCGCACCAAGCGCACCGCCCAGAAGGTGGCCGACGACCTGAACGAGCGCGGCTTCGCCGTCGGCGCAGTGCACGGTGACCTCGGGCAGATCGCCCGCGAGAAGGCGCTCAAAGCGTTTCGCGCCGGCGAGGTGAACGTGCTGGTCGCCACCGACGTCGCCGCCCGCGGCATCGACATCGACGACATCACCCACGTCATCAACTACCAGTGCCCCGAGGACGAGAAGATGTACGTCCACCGCATCGGACGCACCGGCCGCGCCGGGCGCACCGGCATCGCGGTCACGCTGGTCGACTGGGACGAACTGGAACGCTGGGCGATGATCGACAAGGCACTGGGTCTGGGCTCGCCGGATCCGTCCGAAACCTACTCCAGCTCGCCGCACCTCTACGAAGAGCTGTCCATCCCGGCCGAAGCAACCGGCAACGTCGGGGCGCCCCGTAAGGCTCCGGCCAAGCGGCGCGAAGCCAGCAGCGGCACCAGCAGCAGCGGCGGCGCCACCGAGCGCGCCGCACGACGTAGCAAGCCACGCAAGCGCACCCGCGGCGGCAAGCCCGTCACCGGGCATCCCGCCGGCGCGGCGGTGGCCAGTGACGGCGCCCCCGAGGCGGGGACGGCCGCTAACTCCGGTTCCGGTCCCGCGGCCGGCAACGGCACGCGCCGTCGCCGGCGTCGTCGCAAGCCGGCCGAGGCTGCCGCGCCGGCCAACTGAGCGGCCATACTCATCGAATGGTCCGACCCGAACGCCGCACCAAGGCCGACATCGTGGCCGCCGCGACGATCGCGGTCGTTGTCGCGGTCGTGGCGGCTCTGATCTGGTGGACCAGCGACTCCCGGGCCACCATCAGCCGGCCCGCGGCGTCCCCCGCGCCCGTCCCCATTCAGGCTCGTGACGTTCCGGCCGAGCTGCACCAGCTGTGGACGGCCCCGAGCCCGGGCACCCGGGTTCCAGTCGCGGTGGGCGGGACGGTCACGACGGCCGTGGGCCGCGAGGTGCAGGGACGCGACCCGGGCACCGGCCAGGTGTTGTGGAGTTACTCGCGGGACACCGATCTGTGCGGTGTGACGTGGGTTTACCGCTACACCGTCGCCGTCTATCGGGACGGCCGCGGCTGCGGTCAGGTCAGCACCATCGACGGCTCTACCGGACGGCGCGGGCCCTCCCGCAGCAGCTACGCCGACCCGCAGGTGCGCCTGTCCACCGACGGCACGACCGTATTGTCGGCCGGCAACACCCGGCTGGAGATGTGGCGTTCGGACATGGTCCGGATGATGGCCTACGGCGAGACCGACGCCCGGGTCAAACCGGTCAACCGTGGCCTGCACTCGGGCTGCAAGCTGGAATCGGCCGCCGCCAGTTCGTCGGCGGTGGCGGTGCTCGAGACGTGCGCGAACCAGGCCGACCTGCGACTGATCCTGCTGCGTCCGGGGAAGGAGGACGACGAACCTCAGCAACAGGCGGTCCAGGAGGGCGGGGTGCGGCCCGGCACCGGGGCCCGGGTCCTGGCGGTGGCGCAGAGCAGGACCGCGGTGTACCTGCCCACCCCGAAGCCACGCGTCGATGTGGTCGACGAGACCGGCACGACGGTGTCCAGCACGCTGTTGCCCGGGCCGCCGTCCGAATCGGGCGTTGTGTCCCAGAGCGGAAGCCTGGTCACCTGGTGGACCGGCGACTCGCTGCTGGTGTTCGACGCGAGCACCCTGAACCAGCGCTACACCATCGCCGCAGGCGAGACCGCGGCGCCGCTGGGCCCCGGGGTGATGATGGCCGGCCAGTTGCTGGTGCCGGTGACCAATGCGATCGGGGTGTACGACCCGGTCAGCGGCGAATCCAGCCGGTTCATCCCGGTGCAGCGGCAGCCCAGCAGTTCGCCGGTGATCCCGGTGGTGGCGGGTTCGCGGGTGATCGAGCAGCGCGGCGACACCGTGGTAGCCCTTGGCTGACTAGGTTGCGTAGGTTGCGTAGGTTGCGCGAGCAGCCCGCCCCCCCCCCCCCCCCCCCCCGCGGGGGGGGGGGGGGGCGGGGGGGGCCGCAACAACAACGGGTAACCGCGGCGCCGGGCCCCGG
>NZ_LZKQ01000296.1 GCF_001668675.1 Mycobacterium asiaticum
CCTTATCTAGCCGGCTGCGACACGCCGGTCCTCAACTCACGGCCCGACTGATACACCACTTTGGTGGACGCAACCGCTCGACGCCGAGACGGTCGAATACCTCGCAGATAAGTATCGGCTCAGCCCGAACGACCGGAGAGCCGTCGTCGTTGCGGACGACGGTCTCGGGTCCGAATAACTTGCGACCCTTAGCGTCCCGCTCGACGCGCCCTTGAGGGCCCGTCAGCGGCTCCCTTGCCACGATCTGGCCTAGCGGCGTCGGGCTCGTCAGGACCGTTTCAGCGGCGCTGGGTGCCACTCGTAACCCTGGACCTCTCGACCCTGCGACTGAGCGAACCGATCCCTCGGAGTGAGGATCTTCCGGTCGGTCAGGTCGGGTGCGACCTGTCGCAGCGGCTCACCGGCCAGCACTCGCTCGACTACCTCGCGGATTACCTCAACCTGCTCGGGGTCTTGGATGTAGCGCCAGCCCTGTTCGGTCTGTTCTGGGAGGTAGCCCCACGGCGGAATCCCTCCCCGGTACCTGTCAGCACGGATGTTGTGGCGAGCAGCCGAGGCGTTGCGCTCACTGATCGCTATTAGCTCCATCTCGGCAACCTTGGCGACAAGTAGAGCGATGATGTCCCCGAACGGAGCCGTAAGGTCCAGGAACTGCTCACTCGCGCTCACGACCGAGACCAAATGCTCTTGGCACCAGCGGATTAAATCTGCGAGATCTCGCAGTCTGCGTACTATCCGGTCCATTCGGTAGAAGACAAGAACGTCGAACTCTCCGAGTCGATTGAGCAGCCAGTCGCCGAGCTGGGGACGGTTGAACGGTGTTGTAGCTGCCCTGACACGTCCAGATCCTCAGCGATCCCGACAACCTCGTAACCGCGCTGAGCGCAGAGGTCGCGACAGGCTTGGAGCTGCCGTTCAGGGGAAGTTGTAGCGTCGGTGACGCGGGACCGGCGGACAACGATGAGGGCTCGCACAGCGACATCCTCTCAGAGGTTGTAAACCGAGCCTTTCGAGTACTCGAATGTTGACATCGCGGCTTTCATAACTGGCGCTGCAGCGCATTTCACTAGCGCTCAGGATTAATCGGCTTGTCCGCGACACCTCATTCCCTGCCAAAACCTGCAGCACGGGGGGAACTCTGACTGCCCCGCAACGACAGTGTCGCTACAAGCCGGGCACAGAACATGGTCCTCCAGCGAGGCGCCCGCTACCTACCCCGCGCGCTTCGCCAACCACTCCGCCTGCATGGTGAACAACCCCAACAACTCCGGGGCCGGTGTCTCGGGATCCAGTTCGCAGTAGCGCCGGTACACGTTGACGACGATGCGTTCGGAATCCAGCCAGGAGGCGTACTCGCCGAGGTCGACGGCATCGACGGCTTCGGCCAGCGACAGGCCCTTGCGGTGGGCTTCGTCCGCCTGCTCGGTGATGTGCACGAAATAGCCACGCACAGCGCGGATTCCGTCTGGGTCGGTCACCGGCCCATGGCCGGGCACCACAATCGGCGTGTCCAAAGCGATCATCGCGTCACACGCCGCGATCCAGTTGGCGATCGGCCCGGACCACACGATCGGCGTGCAGCCGATAAACAGTAGATCCCCGCCGAACAGCACCCCGGCGTCGGGCACGTGCACCACCGAGTCGGCCGCGGTGTGCGCCGGTCCGAGGTTGAGCAGGTGGACCGCCCTGCCGCCGACGTCGAGCGTCAGCGATCGATCGAACGTCTGATCGGCATTGCGCACCGTGATGCCGCTGAAATCGAAGTGCCCGAAGCGTTCCCGCGCGTACGGGGTCGCAACCGGCCCGAGGTCGTCCGTCTGGAGGGCGACCAGCCTCTCCACCCCATGGTCATGCGCGATCTCGTCGAAGGTGCCCTGCGCGGCAATGATCCGCACGCTGTCGTCCAGCAGTTGATTGCCGTGGGTGTGGTCGCCGTTGGAGTGGGTGATCAGCGCATCGCTGATCGGCGCGCGATCGGTGATCGGCCGCATCGCGGTCAGCATCTCGCGGGTCAAGGCGAGGTCGAACAGGGTGTCCACCAACAATGATGCGCCGTCACCGGCCACCAGACCGGCGTTGCTCCACCCGTATCCGCCGTCCGGCAGCGTCCACGCCCACACCCGATCGGCGACCTCATGCAGCCCGCGGGTGTAGGGCACCCTCGCCGGTGCGGGATTCACCCGCGCCGTCGGCGGAGCGACGGGCGCGGACGGAATGGCCCTGGGCGGCAACGGAACCGGCTCTGGCGTGGCTCGCACGGTCTGCCGGGTAGAACCGAGACCTTCCACCTGTAGCGTCACCACGTCGCCGTCGCGCAACCAGCCGGGAAAGGATTCCGGCTTGATCAAATGCTCGACGAGCGTGCAGGTCGGCACGGTGCCGGACCCGATCACATCACCGGGTTGCAGCGTCACGCCCCGCGACATGTACGAGATGACCTCACCGAACGTCCAATCCATGGCGGCGGTGGACCCCGAACCGATCACGGCGTCGTTGACCAACGCCTGCACCCGCAGGCTCAGCTTTCCCTCCCGCCGGAACGGTTCCAGCTCGTCCGCGGTGACCAGATACGGGCCCAGGGTGACGCCGCTGTCCTTGCCCTTCGCCTGCCCGATCCGCAGCTGCCCCTCCAGCGCCTGCAGGTCCCGTGCCGACCAGTCGTTGAAGATCATGTAGCCGACGATCGCCGCCTCCGCCTGGTCGACGGTCAGGTCTTTGCCGGCGGTGCCGATCACCGCGGCGACCTCCAATTCGAAGTCCTGCCAGACACTTCCAGGTGCCATCGGGGCGTCCTCGTAGGGTCCCAATACCGTTGCGGGACAGGCGAAGTAGAACGCCGGGATGCGGTACCAGGCGTCGGCCAGGACGCGACCGCCGCCGGTCGCCTCCTGGCAGTTGCGCATGTGGTCCAGGAAGCACAGCGAGTCGCGGATCGACGGTGGGCGAGGGATCGGCGCGGCCAGCGTCACCTCCTCGAGCGCCACCACCGCGGCCGGTGACCGCAACGCCTCCTCTCCGGCGGCACGCAGGCCGTCGGGACCCGAACCGATCAACCCGAGCAGCGTCTGTCCCGCCGGAAGCGCATGGATTTGCTCACCGGAGAGCACCCCGACCCGTTCGCCGTCCGCACCGCGATAGGTAACCCATTTCATTCGCGCACTACCTCACTTGGTTTCTTGTCCGGCCGCAGCCCACGCCAACTCGATTGCCGCAGCCGGTTGTCCGGGGTCCATTCGCTGTAACGCACCTCACCGACCAGGACCGGCTCGACGAACGTGACACCTCGCGCCTCTCGCTTCGGAAGCGCTGGGTGGAACGGTGATTCGTCGGTGTGCAGCGGCGCCAGCGTCTTCTTCAGGTTGGCCAGTTCGCGGTCGGTGAACCCAGTGCCCACCCGGCCGACGAACTCCAGCCCGTCGGGACCCGGAATGCCGAGCAACAACGCGCCGATACCACTGCTGCGGCCGCCTTCGCCGACCCGCCAACCACCGATCACCACTTCCTGGGTGTTCCAGTTCTTGTCCTTGATCCAGGACGCCGAGCGCCGGCCCGGCTGGTAGCTGGAATCCCGCTTCTTGGCGACGACCCCTTCCCACCCCTGTTTGCGGGAATACTCGAGCGCGTCGGGGCCGTCGCCGGGCAGCAGCTCGGGAACAATGAGTTCGCTTGCGCTGCCCAGGGTTTCCAGCAGCTTGCGTCGGTCGGAATACTTGGCCCGCAACAGCGAGCGTCCGTCCAGGTAGAGCAGGTCGAAGGCCCAGAACTCGATTCGGGTCGCCCGAACCCGGTTCTGCATCTCGTTGAAGCTCGGCACCCCCGCCGCGTTCAGGGCCACCACCTCACCGTCGAGAATCACCTGATGATCGGCGAGATCGGCGGCCAGCGACTGCAATTGGGGATATTCCTTGGTCATGTCGCGCCCGCTGCGGGACCGCAGCCGCAGCGCGCCGTGGTCGGCGTCGACCAACAGTCGGTACCCGTCCCACTTGCCCTCGAATGCCCACTGTCCCTTCTTCAGCCGCGCGACCGACCCGTGCGTGGCGAACATCGGGGTGAGCGCGTCGAAGTCAAAGACGTTCTGGTCCTTCATCCGGTGCGCCAGCCACTGGTCACCCTTGGTCTGGATCAACGCGTACCGCCCGGAGATCCGGCTGCCGTGCAGGTTGACGATGACCTCATCGTCGCGGAACTTCTCCGCCTCATAAGTCCCCGAATCCCAGATGATCACCTTGCCGCCGCCGTATTCCCCCTTGGGGATGTTGCCCTCGAACGAGGCGTATTCCAGCGGGTGGTCTTCGGTGTGCACGGCCAGGTGGTTCACCGATGTCGTCTCGGGCAAATTCTTCGGCACCGCCCAGGACACCAGCACACCGTCACGTTCCAGCCGGAAGTCGTAGTGCAGGCGACGCGCGTGGTGCTCCTGAATGACGAACGTATTGTTCTGTCCGGTGGTGGGTTTCGAGCGCGGCACCGGCTCGGGGGTCTTGGAGGCGTCCCGCATGCTGCGGTACTTGCTCAGCCGGTCCGGCAGCAGCACACCGGGATCCAGCGGCGCGATCAGGTCGCCGTCGCGAGCCACCCGGGCCAGCACCTCGTCGAAACGAAGTTGGCGCAATCCGCGGTCGTCGAGCTCTTCCCAGGTGCGCGGCGCGGCGACCGTCGGATGCTCGCGGCCGCGTAGCGAATACGGCGCGATGGTGGTTTTCGCGCCGTTGTTCTGGCTCCAGTCCAGGAAGATCTTGCCGGCCCGCACATTCTTCGCCATCACCGAGGTGACCAGCTTGGGCATGGCCTTCTCCAGTTGCTGCGCAACACGTTTGGCCAGTACGGTCGCGCCGCGGCTACTCACCGGCTCATCGAGCGGCGCGTACAGGTGCAGTCCCTTGCTGCCGCTGGTGAGCGGGTAGGTGGTCAGGCCGATGTCGGCCATCATGTCGCGCACCGCCCGCGCGACCCGCGCCAGTTGCGCCATCGTCACACCCTCGCCGGGGTCCAGGTCGAACACCAACCGGGTCGCCGGTCCCGGTTTGAGGGTCTCCCCGCTGCGGGTCCACTCCGCGACGAACCGCCACTGCGGCACGTGCACCTCCAGCGCCGCCTGCTGGGCGATCCAGGCCAGCCCGTCAACGCTGTCGATGATCGGGTACGTCGTGGTGCCCGACCGATGCGTGATGCTCGCGCGGGGCAGCCAATCAGGCGCCGAGGACGCCAACTGTTTCTCGAAGAACGCCGGCTCCTCGACGCCGTTGGGCCAGCGCTTGCGGGTGGCGGCACGGCCCGCGATGTGCGGCACCATCACCTCGGCGATGCTGGTGTAGTAGTCGAAGATCTCCCGCTTGGTGGTTCCGGTCGCCGGATACAGCACCTTGTCGGCGTTGGTCAGCTTGACCTGCTGCACCTGTGCCGAACCCATGCTGCCAACGTAACGTGTCGGGCATGGGACAAGGCTCATGAAGGGCCTGGTGATCGGCGAGGCCCTGATCGACATCGTCGAGGGACCCAGCGGCGGCGAGCACGTGGGTGGCAGTCCGCTCAACGTTGCCGTCGGGCTGGCGCGGCTGGGTCGCGGCGTCGACTTCCTGACCCACATCGGCGACGACGCCGCCGGCCGGCGCATCGCGGATTACCTGAAAGATGCTGGCGCTCAGCTTCTTCCGACCAGCGTCACCGCGACGCGCACCCCCACCGCGGTGGCAACCATCGCGGCGGACGGCTCGGCGAACTACTCGTTCGACCTGGATTGGCGGCTCACCGGGACACCGCCGGTGCCGCCGCCGCTGTTCGTGCACACCGGCTCCATCGCGGCAGTGCGGGAACCGGGTTGCCTGGCGGTCGCCGCTCTACTGGACGCCTACCGGGTCTCGGCGAGCATCACCTTCGACCCCAACGTGCGACCGTCCGTGGTCGTCGACCGCGACCAGGCGCGGGAACGCATCGATAAGCTCGTCGAGCGCAGTGACATCGTCAAGGTCAGCGACGAGGATCTGCGCTGGATCGCGCCCGACCGGGCTCCGCAGGACACGGCCCGCAGTTGGCTGGCGTGCGGGCCGGCGCTCGTGGCGCTGACCATGGGCGAGCGCGGCGCGATCGGCTTCTGCGCGGCTGGGCAGGTGCTGGTGCCCGCCCATCCGCAGCAGGTGGTGGACACCGTCGGCGCGGGCGACGCCTTCATGGTCGGGCTGCTCGACGGTCTGTGGGAACTGGGCCTGCTGGGCGGTGACCGGCGCACCGCCCTGCACCGGATCGAGCTCGGCGAGCTGACGTCGGTACTCGAGTTGGCGACGACGGCGTCGGCCCTGACCGTCACCCGTGCCGGCGCGGACCTACCGGATCGCGCCGCGCTCAACGCCTCAAGGGGTTATTGAGACTCGCACGGGGCATACTGACGAAATGCGCTCCATTTGGAAGGGCTCGATCGCCTTCGGGCTGGTGAACGTGCCGGTCAAGGTGTATTCGGCCACCCAGGACCACGACATCAAATTTCACCAGGTGCACGCCAAGGACAACGGCCGCATCCGGTACAAGCGGGTGTGCGAGGTGTGCGGCGAAGTCGTCGAGTACAGCGACATCGCCCGGGCCTTCGAATCCGACGACGGCCGATCGGTGGTGATCACCGACGACGACATCGCCACCTTGCCCGAGGAGCGCAGTCGCGAGATCGAGGTGCTCGAGTTCGTCCCGGCCAGCGAGGTCGACCCGATGATGTTCGACCGGAGCTACTTCCTGGAGCCCGATTCCAAATCGTCCAAATCCTATGTGCTGCTGGCCAAGACACTTGCCGAGGCGGATCGCATGGCGATCGTGCATTTCTCGCTGCGCAACAAAACAAGGCTGGCCGCCCTGCGCGTCAAGGATTTCGGCAAGCGCGACGTGATGGTGATCCACACCTTGTTGTGGCCCGACGAGATCCGTGACCCCGATTTCCCGGTGCTGGACAAGGAAGTCGACATCAAGCCGGCCGAGCTGAAGATGGCCGGCCAGGTAGTGGAGTCGATGGCCGATGATTTCAATCCGGACCGCTACCACGACACCTACCAGGAGCAGCTGCAAGAACTAGTGGACGCCAAACTCGAAGGCGAAGAGGCGTTTACGGTCGAGGAAAAGCCGACCGAGCTGGATGAGACCGAAGACGTCTCGGATCTGTTGGCCAAATTGGAAGCCAGCGTGAAGGCCCGCTCGGGCAACGGCAAGGCCCCGGCGAAGAAGGCGGCAGCAAAAAAGGCGCCCGCCAAGAAATCACCGGCCAAGAAGTCCCCGGCAAAGAAATCACCGGCCAAGAAAGCCGGTTCCAAAGCGGCGTCGAAATCTTAAGAAACCTTGACCGACACGGGGTCACCAGTGACATTCTTTGTTCATCTTCGCCCGTGTTCGGTTATCGCCTGCGTTCGGTAGAGGAGTTGCCGTGAAGTTCACTCGACCTGGCGTCGCACTGAGTCTGCTCGTTGCCGTCGCCGTGGTGCTCTCGGGATGCGGCGGCAACTCCGGCAACACAGCCTCCTCGTCCGGAACGAGTAGTACGCCGGTGGTACCGGTCAACTGCGGCGGCAAGAAGAAGATCCTCGCTGCCGGCTCGACCGCGCAGAAGAACGCGATGGAGCAGTTCGTATACGCCTTCATCCACGCCTGCCCGGGCCACACGCTGGACTACAACGCCAACGGCTCGGGCGCCGGTATGAAAGCGTTCCTCAGCAGTCAGGTGGACTTGGCGGGATCCGACTCGCCGATGAATCCGGATAAGGGCGAACCCGACCGCGCCCGGGAGCGCTGCAGCTCGCCGGCATGGGACATCCCGGTGGTGTTCGGCCCTATTGCGGTCACGTACAACATCAACGGCATCAATTCGCTCAGCCTGGACGGGCCGACCATCGCCAAGATCTTCAACGGGGCGATCACCAAATGGGACGACCCGGCGATCAAGGCGCTGAACAAGAACACCAACCTGCCCCCAACTCCGATTCACGTGGTCTTCCGCGCCGACCAGTCCGGAACCACCGACAATTTCCAGAGATATCTGGACGCGGCGTCCAACGGCGCCTGGGGCAAAGGCGCGGGCCAGGCCTTCAACGGCGGCGTCGGCGAAGGCGCCACCGGCAACGACGGCACATCGCAGGCGATGAAACGCACGGACGGCTCGATCACCTACAACGAGTGGTCGTTCGCCGTCGGACACCAGCTGAACATGGCTCAAATCATCACTTCCGCGGGCCCCGAGGCGGTGTCGATCAGTGCCGAAACCGTCGGCAAGACCATCGCCGGGGCGACGTTCAAGGACGGCACCGACCCGAATGATCTGATCGTCGACACCTCGTCGTTCTATCGGCCGACGCAGGCCGGGGCCTACCCGATCGTGTTGGTCACCTACGAGATCGTCTGCTCGAAGTATCCCGATACTCCGACTGGCCAGGCGGTAAAGGCGTTCATGCAAGCCACAATTGGTGACGGTCAGATCGGCTTGGACGAGTACGGCTACATTCCGTTGCCCAACAACTTCCAATCGAAGTTGGTACCGATCGTGAACGCGATCGGATGACCGGCAGTCACCGTACCGGTTGAGCGGGACCCGTTGGGGGGCGGTCGGTTCCGCCACCGGACCATTGGCGTCGTTCGCATCTCGGCTACCCGCGGCGAATTGCGAACTGGCAGAGTCACTCTGGACCGATGAACCGATCCGACGTGCCAGTCAGCACGGCGGCGTCTTGACGGCAAATCCGGAACCGGCGTTACTCACTCGTGATTCAAAATTCACTGTGAGTGGCGCCATTTTGTTGTGTGCCTGCTCTGTGAGGATTTACCGTGTGTTAACCATCAGATTCGGCGGTGCACAGTCGGCCGGAATGTCGTCGGGTGGCGAAGGGAGCATCGACGGTGACCAACACCGGTTCGGAATCGCGGGTGGGTTCGCAGTTCGGTCCCTACCAGTTGGTGCGCCTGATCGGCCGCGGCGGGATGGGCGAGGTCTACGAGGCCGAGGACACCCGTAAGCACCGGGTGGTCGCGCTGAAGCTGATCTCGACGCAGTATTCCAACAATCCGGTGTTCCGCGCCCGCATGCAGCGAGAGGCCGACACCGCGGGCAGGCTCACCGAACCGCACATCGTGCCGATCCACGATTACGGCGAGATCGAGGGTCACTTCTATGTGGAAATGCGCCTGATCGACGGCGTATCGCTGCGGTCGATGCTGACGCAGTTCGGCCCGCTGACCCCGGCCCGCGCCGTGGCGATCGTCCGCCAGATCGCGGCGGCCCTGGACGCCGCGCACGCCAGCGGCGTGACCCATCGCGACGTCAAGCCGGAGAACATCCTGATCGCGGCCAATGATTTCGCCTACCTGGTGGACTTCGGCATCGCCCGCGCAGCCCACGACCCCAACCTCACCCAGAGCGGGATGGCAGTCGGCACCTACAGCTACATGGCGCCGGAACGGTTCACCGGAGACGAGGTCACCTACAAGGCCGACATCTACGCGTTGGCTTGCGTGCTCGGCGAATGTCTGACCGGGGCGCCGCCCTACCGAGCCGACAGCGTCGAGCGGTTGATCGCCTCCCACCTGATGGAGCCGATCCCCCGGCCCAGTGTGCTGCGGCCCGGTCGGGTGCCCGAAGCCCTGGACCAGGTGATCGCCAAGGGGATGGCCAAGAACCCGAATCAGCGATACATGACCGCGGGTGACTTGGCCGAGGCCGCCCACGATGCACTGACCGCCCCGGAGCAGCGACAGGAGGCCTCCATCCTGCGCCAGGGCGACAACCAGACGCTGATTGCGCCTGTCGTCGACCCGAGCCTGAACCCCGGTTGGGCGAACTCCAACGCGTCCGCTCCGCAGCAGTACTCCGCTCCTCACCAGCAGTACAGCGACCCCGCAACCATGCGCGCGCCGGTCGTGCCCCCGATGCATACCGGCGACGAGACGATGGCCGGGCCGCTGCCGTCGAACACCGGTGGGTGGCGTGAGCGCCCGCCGCAGAATTCGGACCAGTACACACAGGCCGCCCCCGCTGCCGCCCCGACCGCGTGGGCCGGCAGCCAACCGGGTGTCGGATCCGGACCCGGCTTTGGTGGCCCGCCGCCCTATCAGCAGCCGTCGCAGCCGCATCCCCTGACCACGCCCCCGCCGCAGTCCACGCCCCCGCAGCAGGGCAAGTCGCGAAAGGGCCTGCTCATCGGTGCCCTGGCCGCCGTGGTCCTGCTCGTGATCGCGGCCGTCACCGGGTTCCTGATCTTCGGAGGCGAGGACAAGAAAGACTCGGGTCCCACCGAGGCCGGCGGAGTACAGGTGCTGCCGTTCAACGGGCTCAACTTCCGCTTCGCGCCGGGCGGTGTCGCGGTCGACGGCAACGGCGTCGTCTACGTCACCAACCAGACCATGTACGGCCGGGTGGTGGCGCTGCCCGAAGGCTCGTCGTCGCCGACGGTCAAGCCGTTCAACGGCCTTTACGAGCCGCAGGGCATCGCGGTCGACGGTGCCGGCAAGATCTACGTCAGCGACTTCAACAACCGGGTGGTGTCGTTGTCGGCCGGTTCGAACAACCAGGTGGTGCTGCCGTTTGACGGGCTGAACTACCCGGAGGGTGTGGCTGTCGATGCCCAGGGCAACGTATACGTAGCCGACAGGGGCAACAACCGGGTGCTCAAGTTGGCGGCCGGCAGCAACCAGCAGACCGAGGTGCCGTTCCAGGGCCTGAAGAATCCCGACGGGGTGGCCATCGACAGCGACGGCAACATCTACGCCACCGACACCGACAACAACCGGGTGCTCAAGCTGGACGCCGGCACCTCGAACCAGACGGTGTTGCCGTTCTCCGGCATCAGCGCGCCGTGGGGCATCACGGTGGACGGCGCCGGCGCCGTCTACGTCACCGAACACGACAACAACGTGGTGGCGAAGCTGCCGGCTGGGGCGACCGCCTCGGTCGAGTTGCCGTTCACCGGCCTGAACACCCCGTTGTCGGTGGCGGTGGACAAGAAGGGCAACGTCTACGTCGCCGACCGCGGCAACGGCCGGGTGCTGCGCCTCGCGCAGTAGCCAGCGAAAGTCGTAGCTAGCGGAAGACGCCGAAGCCCTGGGCGGCTGAGGCGAACATGTTGCGCAGCAGGCCGCGGGTCGCCACCAGCTTGATTCCGGCGGCGATCAGATTAATCAGGGCCACGATGATGATCAGGGTCAGCGCCGCACCCCAGACGCGCAGGAAGCCGGCGTGCTCGGGGTTGGTCAGCTCGGTGTAGATCAGCAGCGGCAGCGAGGCCATGTTGCCCTCGAAGATGTCGACATTGATCGAGCGGCTGTAGCCGACGAGCACCAGCACCGGTGCGGTCTCGCCGATGACGCGGGCTACGGCCAGCAGCACACCGGAGACGATGCCTGGCATCGCGATCGGGAACACGATCCGCACGATCGTCTTCCATTTCGGGACACCCAACGCGTAGCTGGCTTCCCGCAATTCATCGGGCACCAGCCGCAGCATCTCCTCGGTGGAGCGAACCACCACCGGCAACATCAGCAGGACCAGTGCGAACGACACGGCCAGCGCGCTCTGCTCGAACCTCAGGGTGGCGATCCACAGGCTGAAGACGAACAAGGCAGCGACGATCGAGGGCACGCCGGCCAGCACGTCGACCATGAATGTCGTCAGGCGCGCCAGGCGACTGTTGCCGTATTCGACGAGATACACCGCGGTCATCAGGCCCAGCGGCACAGCGATCAGCGCCGCCACACCGGCCTGCACCAACGACCCGTACAGCGCGTGGTAGATGCCGCCGGCGAACTCCTCGGGCAGCACGCCGCGCAACGAGTGGGTCCACCAGTCAAGGTGGACGACGGCCTGCCAGCCGCGGGCGATCACCACCCACAACAGCCAGATCAACGGCACCAGCGCCACTGCGAACGAGGCGAAGAAAAACGCCGTCGCGATCCCGTTCTTGGTCCGCCGCCACGTACTGAGCGGGCGGAACACGACCGTTTTGACCGGCCGGTCGAGCGCATCAACAGTCATCAGGGTCTCACCCGTTGACCTTTCCGCCCGCGATCGCGCGGGCGGCGGCGTTCACCATGAAGGTCAGCACGAACAGTGCGAACCCGGCCGAGATATACGCTCCCGTCGGCAGCGGCTGGCTGAATTCCGAAGCCGCCGAAGCGATTTTGGACGCGAACGTGTAGCCGCCGTCGAACAACGACCAATTGCCAGGTTTGGCGGCCGAACGCAGGATGATCAGCACGGCGACGGTCTCGCCCAGCGCGCGGCCCAGACCCAGCATCGAAGCGGCCACCACGCCACTGCGTCCGAACGGCAGCACGGTCATCCGCACCACCTCCCATTTCGTCGCACCCAGCGACTGGGCCGCTTCGATCTGCATGCGCGGGGTCTGGCGGAACACTTCTCGCGATACCGAAGTGACGATCGGCAGAATCATCA
>NZ_LZKQ01000297.1 GCF_001668675.1 Mycobacterium asiaticum
AACGCGCACGTGAGCGTGCCACCCAACTCTTCCTTGCTGGCTTGAGCGCCGAGCTCGTTGATCAACCCGTGCTGCGGAGAACGCAACTGACGCACCGCCCGCTCCAGGCGTTCCAAAGCGTTGAGCCGCTCGGGTGTGGTGATCGCGTCGAAGGACAACCCGCACACCCGATCCACGCCGGCATCGAGCGCGTCGAGGGCCCCCACGACCTCCTCACGCGAACTCGAAAGCATGTTCGAATACTACGTCTGCGTACGACAAGATATGCCGCACGATCGGCGCCGAATGCGAAGTTATGCAACAGCTTTGAGCATGGAACCGCCATCGGGTCCATTGCGTCTAATGCGCGCGGGTGTGACCGGCCCCCCAAATGGGTAAGTAGTGCAGTTACCGCTACCTGGGTAGCGTGGTCAATCTTGTTCCCAAGACTGTCGAGGGAGGCTGTGTGCCGATGGGGTCCGAGCAACTGCTCACTCTTGCAGCACCGACCCCAACAGTCCCACCCATTTCCGGTGCCGATCTCGAGAAGCGCACAAAACCCGCGCGCCGCACGCCTGGATGGGTTACTTCGGATGTAGCCGTCGGTCTCGCCATTGCCGTGCTGTGGCAAGTGCTGATGACGATTCTCGGTGCCGTTTTGTCACCAGATCGTGCGGCGCTCTTGGATCACACAATGTTGTGGGACGCGCAGTGGTATTCGAACATTCTGCACGAGCATTATCAGATCAACCCGGCGTCGGCCGCGTTCTATCCGCTGTTCCCGCTTATCGTAGGCGCGCTGTCGGTGCTGACTTTCCATGTCATTCCGAACGCAGCGCTCGGTTTATTCGTCAACACCGTTGCCCTCGGGTTCGCAATCGCCGCGCTACTGAGCATTTCACGCGAGTTCGAGATCAGAAAGTTCCGCTACGCCACGGTGGCGCTGTTTCTCGCAGCCCCAGCCGCGGTCTTCATGCATCTCTTCTACACAGAAGCGGTCTTCGTCGCACTCGGCTTCTGGGCGTATGCCTTTGCGCTGCGCCGGCGTTGGGCGTTCATGGCCATCACGCTCGCGTTCCTCACCGCCACCCGGCTACCGGCGCTTCTCTTCGTCGGTCTGTGTGGTTTGGAGTACTTGCGGGCGTACGACTGGAGCATCAAGAAGGCAGCAAACCGCAACGCCGCTTATTTTCTGCTGGCCCCCATCGGGTTCGTGCTGTACGGGACGTACCTATGGACGGTGCGCGGCAACTTTCTCGGCATGTTCAGCGCATACCAATCCACCAAAGCGTGGGGCTACCTCAATTTCGAGCCGAACTTTGCCTATTCGATTTTCCGGTCGGCCCGGGAGACGGTCCGCGCCGTCAGCGGTCAGCGGCCGATCGACAACGACATAGTCGTCAACTACTCGATCCCCCTACTTTGCCTGGCATTGCTGTTGAGTTGTTCGCTATACCTGCTCCGCGTGTATCGGGGCAAGGGCGTTCCGCTCGGCATCTTCGGTTTGTGTTCCTTGGTGTTCTTCACGATCAACAGCAGCTTCGTGGCGGTACACCGCTATGCGCTCCCGTGTCTGGGTATCTATGTCGCTCTGGCGTTAATTTGCGGCGACGTTCGGAGGGGAAGGGCGCTGGTGTTGGGCGCCGGAATCGCGATGCTTTTCGCGCAAACGGTAATCATCCACTTGCTGTTCGTAACCCGGGATTTCGCCGGATAGCTCGGACGGCCACGAAACGACTGCTGCACAGGCAATTAGGCCAAACTCCAACGCGCTCGGCCCATTGGACCTTAGGCTCGAAATCGTCTGACGGGCGCAGGCACACCTCGGAGATTTCGTCGAGAGGAAACGGCCATGTCATTCGTGGTCACCATGCCAGATTGGGTAACGACGGCTGCCGAAAATCTGGCCGGCATCGGTTCGACACTGGAGCAGGCAACCGCGTCGGCGGCCAGCCCCACCACCGGCCTGGCCGCGGCGGCCGCCGACGAGGTGTCGGTCGCCATTTCCCGGGCGTTCGGTGCCTTCGGCGAAGAGTTTCAAGCCCTCAGCGCCCAGGGCGTGGCCTTCCATGCCGAGTTCGTAAGGCTGCTCAACATGAGCGCGGCGGCGTACGCCGGGGCCGAAATCGCCAATGCGGCACAGACTTTGGCCAACGCGCCGACCGGAAGCCCGGTGGGGACGGCAGCCACAGTCCCCGGTGGGGCGTACGCCCAACTGGTGGTCAATACCGCCAACAACCTGCAAGCGCTCGGCAACGGCTGGGCCGCCAACCCGTTCCCGTTCTTGCGGCAGGTCGTCGCCAACCAGCTGTCCTACGCGCAGCAGGCAATCACAGGTTTCGCCAGCGCCATCCAGAACTTCCCGGCGACCGTCGCGAACCTCCCGACTACCATCCCGGCCGCCATCCAGCAGGTGCTGAACTTCAATGCCGCGGCCCGCATACAGCAATTCATCGCCACCCAGGCCGGCTTCGCGCAGACATTTGTCACCTCAGCAACCAGTGGTCTGACTGGTTTGGTGGCCGGCTTACCCGCGTTTGCAACGGGCGTTCAGACGTCGTTTCAAACGCTCATCACGACCGGCAATTACAACGCGGCCATAGCTCAGCTCGCTGGGGCCTACCGGGATCTGTTGATAACGGGATACGACACCAGCAACTACTCGATCAATTTCGACATCAACACGCTTACGTTGACGGGAACGGCCTACCCCAAGCCGATTGGCCCGTTAGAAGATTTCTTCACGATCCTGAATATCCCCGCACAAGAGGCGCAATACCTCACTAACCAGATGCCGCCATCCATACCCAGGCAGATATCGCAGAACTTCACCAACGTATTGAGTGCGTTGACCGCCACCAACGTCGAAGCGCGCCTGGTACTTCCGTTCCTTGCCCCGCAGACCGGGTTCGTGAGCCTGACGTACAGCCTGCCGTTGGTTATCACCTATGCCCTGGCGGGTCCGCCGTTTGCGGCGCTGGATGCCTTCACGGCGAGCTTGGTGACGTTCAACCAGGCCATCACGTCGGGCAATGTGGTAGGTGCCCTCAGCACGCTCATCGATGCACCGGCCAATATCCTCAACGGCTTCCTCAATGGCCAAGTGATCGTAAACGAGACCATCCTGGTGCCGACGGGTCTGCAAGACATAGTCATTCCCGAGACCCCCCTTCCGTTCCCCCTACCTCCGATCCCTGGGGGGACACTCCAACTTCCCCACACTGTCTCCGTCACTCCGCACGTGCCGTTCGACGGATTGCTCGTTCAACCGCACTACCTCACGGCGACGGTCGGGGTCCCCGATTACTCGATCCCGTTGGTCGGTCCGATTCCCGACATCGACGTCACCGTCTTGGGAACGCCGTTCATGGGACTCGGGCCGCTGCTGGTCAACTACGTCCCGCAGCAGCTTGCGCTGGCGATCAGGCCCCCTGGGTAGCCGACTCAGAGAATCGCGACCGCCACGATAATGCCCAGCGCGAACTGCGCTGCGGCCACTATGCGCGACTCCCAACGGTATTCGTCCGATTCGAACAACAGGTCCATGTCGATACCGATCACCACCGTGGCGATGCGCATCATCAACACCTGCGCCGCGATACCCACCAACCCGAACACCGCCGACGCCAGCAGACCTTCACCGAGCTTGCCCGACGATGAGTAGATCGCCAGCACCACGATGAGCGCCATGCTGACCATCCCGGCGGCAGCCACGATCACGGCATTGGGTTTACCGGCATTGACCATCTTGCGCAGCGGTCCCGGGGTGGTCAGGTCAATGGCGTAGAACCCGACGACCATCAGGACCAGCCCAAGGATGGAATACAGGACGATGGCGGCGGCACCGCCACCGAGCCAGGTCCAGTAATCCGAGTGCGGCAGCGCCACAATGCTTGTCGTCATCGAAGATCAACTCCCTTGTTCCGGTTTACCTGAGCGGGATTCGGTGCGGCACGAATGCGGCGCCGTCGTCGGTGATGAGCCCGGCCGTCTCGCGGATACCGAGCCCCGCGGAGGTGTCACCGACGATCCAGGCGCCGAGAGCGGGCCGCATGTCGTCGAATTCGGGCAATGGGTCGAGCAACTGGTAGACAAAACCTTCCTCGCCGTAGAAGCCGCCGGTCGCGGTCTCCATGCCGGCGCCCACGATGGTGACGTTTGCGCCCTCACGACCGAGTTTGGGCTTGCGCACATACTCGGTGAGTTCGTGCGGGTCGTCGAGGTATGCGGGCAGTAGGTTGGGGTGGCCGGGGTACATCTCCCACAGCACGGCCAGGATCGCCTTGTTCGACAGCAGCGTCTTCCACAACGGCTCGATCCACATCGTCTGCGGCAGCGTTGAAACGACGTACTTGCCGAACTGGTCATCCAGCACCCACTCCCACGGGTGCAGCTTGAAGATTGCCTGAATCGGATCCTCTTCCAGATCCACGAACCGCTCCAAGGCGGAGTCCCAGCCGACGTCCTCGATCAACAGCCCGACGGTCTGAAAGCCCGCCTCCGCGGCGGTCTCCTGCATGTAGGTCGTGGTGATCTGATCCTCACCGGTCGCCTCCACACCGGACCAGGAGAAGTGCAACTCGTTGCTGGGCAACAGGTCTCGTACCGCCTTCCAGCGGTCCACCAGCTGTTCGTGCAACGAGTTCCACTGATCGTCGCCGGGAAACTTGTCCTTGAGCCAATACCATTGCAGGATCGCCGCTTCCAGCAGCGTGGTCGGCGTGTCGGCGTTGTACTCGAGCAGCACCGCCGGCCGTCGCCCGTCGTAGCGTAAATCGAAGCGGCCGTACACATGTGGGTCGGATCGGCGCCAGGATTCGGCGATGTGGGGCCAACTCCATTCCGGCAGACCGAAATCCGCGTACCGCTCCATCAGGATTACCTGCTCGACGGCGTTCAGGCACATCGAGTGCAGCAATTCCACGTCGGCCTCGAGAGCCAGGATCTCGTCCATCTCGAATTCGTAGTAGACCGACTCATCCCAGTACGGCCGATCCGCGCCCCCCGCATCGCGCGCCGGCGTCCCGTACACGAGCCCTTGCGATTCGACGATCGACTGCCAGTTCGGCCGCGGCGGCGTCCGGCCGCGTTTCACGAGCCCCCGCCGCCCTTGCCGCCACTGCCACCGATGCCGCCGCGCTGAATCGTGGTGCCGGACTTGGTGGTGACGGTCGCGCCCTTCGGCAGGGTCGTCGAGCCGCCCACCGGCCGTTGCCCCACCGACCCGGAGCTGCCGTAGTAATAGCGGTAAGAATGCCCGCCCCAGAAGAAGAACCCGTTGAGACCCGGTGTGTGACCGGTGCAGTAGCTGTCGGGAACGATCACCGGCTGACCGTTCGGGTCGTCCCGGACGCACTGGGCGGTGACGTGATTCGGCGACAGCAACCAGTACCCCACGCCCGCGACCAGACCGACCACACCCACCGCGGCCGCGGAACCCATCAGGATCCGCTTCTGCCGCTGACGCTTGGCCTCCGCAGCGACCCGTATTTCCTCGAGCTCGCGTTGCTTGTCCTCGTACTTCCGCCGGGCGCGCAACTCCGCCGGGGTCGGCGGCCGCGGCTTCGTGGTGGCCGCGTCCTGGAACTGGATACTGCCGAGCGGCTTGAGTTTGGGCGGCGCGTCGGGCACCTTGCCGGGGCCGTCTTTGCGGTTCGCGCCCAGCGAGCTCTTGCGGGGCCGTTCCGGGGCGGGACGGTCGCTCGGGGGTTTGGGCTGCGCGGCGGCATCCGCCTCGCGAGCCTTCCGCTTGCGTTCGATCTCACCGAGGTCGAACTGCTCGGTGACGCCGTCCGCGCGGGCATTTCTTTTGCGCTCGATCTCCTCGAGATCGTCGGGCTTGCCCTCCGCGGACTCGTTGCCTTCCCGCGGGTCTTCTTCTGACCCCACTAGCTGTCCTCCCGGTCCCCTCCGGTCGTCGCGCTACACGCGGGCAGTCTCCCACATCCTCGCGGCCAAGGTGGGCAGGGTGGCTAAGACCACCAACGCTCCAGGACGCGGGCGACGCCGTCCTCCGAATTGCGGGCGGTCACCTCGTCGGCTGCGGCCAGCGCCTCGGGGTGCGCGTTGCCCATCGCCACACCGCGCCCGGCCCGCAGCAACATCGGGACGTCATTGGGCATGTCACCGAAGGCGATCATCTCCGCCTCGCTGATCCCCAGCGGCTCGGCGACCTCCCGCAGGCCGCTGGCCTTGCTGGTACCCCGTGGCACGATCTCCAGCAGGCCGTTGTTGGTGGAATAGGTCAAGTCACCTTCGTCGCCGATGTGCGGGGCCAGGGCGCGGGCCATCTCCGCGCTGGACGCGCCCGCCTTGCGAATGAGCAGCTTGATCGCCGGCGCGCTGAGCAGGTCCTGCACGGACACCTCGGTGTTGTCGGGGTTGAGCCACGCATGTTCGTAGCCGGGCGAGCTGACGAACTGCGGCGTTGCGGTGTCGTGGGCGCGCTCACCGATCCGTTCCACCGCCAGCCCCGCACCCGGGATAGCGCCCTCGATGATCTCGGCGAGGGCGGCGAGGGTGTCGACGGCCAGCGTGCGTGCCGAGATCACCCGGTCGTTTTCGGGGTCGTAGACCACGGCGCCGTTGGCGCAGACCGCCGTCGGCGCGAAGCCGAGTGCGTCGACGACCGGCCGGATCCAGCGCGGCGGTCGACCGGTGGCCAGCACGAAATGTGCTCCGCCGTCGACCGCGGCGCGCACCGCGGCGCGAGTGCGCGGGCTGAGGGTTTCGTCGTCGTCGAACAGGGTGCCGTCAACGTCGCACCCGATGAGTGCAGGATGGTTGAGCAATAGGTTCCGTCGGTCAGAGTTTGCCGGTGTCGTCAGCGGGGGTCGCCCTCTTTCGCCTCTTGGACCCCACACCTTCTTGCGCCCGCTTCTGTGCCCGCTCGGCCAGTTCGGCGATGCGGAATTCCCTGGACTCATCCGGGGTGGGCGCGCTGCCGCCGAGCCGGCGCGGCACCCAGTATTCGCCCTTGGGATGCGGGTAGCGCTCCTGCACCCAGTAGAGCATCGACTCCATCGCCTGGCGCAGTACGGCGTTGAACTCCTCGGCGGTGCCCTGCGGCCACAACGGCGGACCGATCGCGACGGCGATCGGAATCTTGTTGCGCAGCAATCTCTTCGGATGGTCCTTGGGCCAGATTCGGTGCGCGCCCCAAACGATCATCGGCACGATCGGCACCTGCGCCTCGATCGCCATCCGTGCGGCACCCGTCTTGAACTCCCGCAGTTCGAAGCTGCGGCTGATCGTCGCCTCGGGATGCAACCCGACCAGTTCGCCTTCCCTGAGGCGCTGCACCGCAACCGCGTATGCCTCCGAACCCAGGCTGCGATCAACCGGGATCAACTGGGTGTGCTTGATCACGTAGTTGACCGCTTTCACCTCCTGCATCTCGGCTTTGATCATGAACCGCAGCCGCCGCTTGCGTTCCAGCGCGGCGAGCGATGCCGGGATCCAGTCGACATAGCTGGTGTGGTTGAGGGCGATGATCGCGCCGCCGCTCTCGGGGATGTTTTCCAGCCCCTGATACGTGATCTTGTTTCCGTTCAGCGCAACGACCGAGGGAACGAAGAATTCCATGAACCGGAAGAACGGCTCAGCCATGTGTCGACTCTCCTCCCCGCTTCCGCTGCGGTGTCCGGCGTGCGGCCCTCGCCGCATTCTTCTCGTCAGCGTCCATTTTCGCTGCTTCCGCCACCGTCGGCGCAGCACCGCCGAGCTGATGCGGTACCCAGTACGCGCCCGCCGGATGCGGGTAGTCCCGCTGCACCCGGTCCAGTAGCGCCGTCATCGACGAGCGCAGCGTCTGGCCGGTCGCGGAGATATCGGCTACGGCACGGATCGGCGATCCCGCCGCGACAGTGACCGGTATTTTGTTGTAGCCCAACTGTTTCGGGTGACCCTTGGTCCAGATGCGCTGCGTGCCCCAGACGATCAGCGGCACGATCGGAACGTCGGCTTCGACGGCCATCCGCGCGGCACCCGTCTTGAACTCCTTGAGTTCGAAGCTGCGGCTGATCGTGGCCTCGGGATAGACCGCTACCAATTCGCCCTCGCGTAACGCCCGGACCGCGAAGGTGTAGGCGTCCGCGCCGGAGCTGCGGTCCACCGGAATGGCGCCGTTGCGTTTGATCAGGAAGTTCACGATCTTGACGCGTTGCATCTCGGCTTTGATCATGAAACGCAGCCGACGGCCACGTCGGCGCATCGCCAATCCCGCCGGCAACCAATCGACGTAGCTGGTGTGGTTGATGGCGACGACCGCCCCGCCGCGCTCCGGGATGTACTCCTCGTCCAGGTACGTGATCTGGGTTCCGGTTGCCAGAACTAGGAACTGGGCCAGGATCTCGCAGGCGCGATAGGTGGGCTCCGCCATCGGTCACTGCTCCGGCGCTCCGGACGGATGCGCTCGCTCGGCACGGCGCGCCGCTTTCTCCGCGGCCTCCTCGGCGTCCATGCGGGCCGCCTCGGCCAACGACGGCGCGCCGCCACCGAGTCGGTGCGGCACCCAGAACTCGCCCGCCGGGTGCGGGCCGTACTGCTCCTGCGCCCGGATCAACAGGTGCTGCATCCGGGAGTGCAACAGCGCGGTCAACTCGGCGGTGGACAGCGTGGGCTCGATCGGTTCACCGACGATCACCTGGATCGGCACCTTGGGCCGGAACAACTTCCGTGGATGGCCTTTGGTCCAGATCCGCTGGGCGCCCCAGATGACGTGCGGCACGATCGGCACACCGGCCTCCACCGCCATCCGCGCCGCGCCCGTTTTGAATTCCTTGATCTCGAAGCTGCGGCTGATCGTGGCCTCGGGGTAGACGCCGACCAGTTCACCGGCTTTGAGCTTCTCGACCGCCGCGGCATATGACGCGGCGCCGCTATCGCGGTCCACCGGGATATGCCGGAACGAGCGCATGAGCGGGCCGGCGATCTTGTGATCGAAGACCTCCTGCTTGGCCATGAACCGCACTTTGCGGCCCAGGCCCTGCCGGTAGGCCGGCAGGCCGGCGAGGGTGAAGTCCAGGTAGCCGGTGTGATTGATCGCGACCACGGCACCGCCGCTGGTGGGCAGGTTCTCTACCCCCGTCACAGTGATCTTGAGACCCTGTAGACGAAATATCAGGCGGGCAAGAGTAATGGCAGTGCCGTATGCCGGTTCCACAGCAGATCAGCCTAGTGCGCTCGGCTGGCATGCACCTGAAGTGGTGGAAACCGGACGTGCGACGAGACGGGATCATCGGTGAGCTACCCAGCTAATTTCCCGCCCGCGGCGGTGCCCGCGGTGGTGCGCCGGCTGGCGGCCGACAGACCGGTGCGCGCGGTTTGGCGCAACGAGTTGGGCGATGTCACCTTCCGGGTGGACTCCGGGGCCGAATTCATCAAGGTGGGCGCCGAGTACTCGATCGATTTCACCGCCGAGGCACATCGCCTGAGCTGGGCGGGGAGGTACATCCCGGTGCCGACGGTGCTGGATTTCGGGGTCGACGAGGGCTGCGCGTGGCTGCGCACCCTGGGTCTGCCGGGGCTGTCCGCGGTGCACCCGCGCTGGCAGGCAGAGCCGGCGATCGCGGTGCGGGCGATCGCGGCGGGGTTACGCACCATGCACGACGCGTTGCCGGTGTCGTCGTGCCCGTTCGACTGGTCGGTGGCGAGCCGGTTACCGCTGCTGCACCCGGCGCACCGGGCGCACCTTCCCGATGCGCCGCCGATCGATCGGCTGGTGGTGTGCCACGGCGACCCGTGCGCCCCCAACACATTGATCGACGAAACGGGGCGCTACTGCGGACATGTCGACCTCGGGGACCTGGGCGTGGCCGACAGATGGGCGGATCTCGCGGTGGCCACCCTTTCGCTCGGGTGGAACTACCCAGGTCACGACTGGACGCCGGAGTTCTTCAACGCCTACGGCGTCGCACCGGATCCGATCCGGATCGACTACTACCGACGGCTGTGGCAAGACCCGGACCTTTGACGCCAGCTAAACTCGGGGCGAACTCCCAGCGTCTTTTCAACGGTATTTGAAGGGTATTTGTGCAGGTCACCAGCGTCGGCCACGCCGGCTTTCTGATCCAAACCCGGGCGGGCAGCATCCTGTGCGACCCGTGGGTGAACCCGGCGTACTTCGCGTCGTGGTTCCCGTTCCCGGACAACAGCGGGCTGGACTGGGACGCGCTGGGCGACTGCGACTACCTGTACGTGTCGCATCTGCACCGGGACCACTTCGACGCCCGGCTGCTGACCGACCACGTGAACAAGGACGCGGTCGTGCTGCTGCCCGACTTCCCGGTACCCGACCTGCGCAGCGAACTGGAGAAACTGGGGTTTCACCGGTTTTTCGAGACCACAAATTCGGTGCAGCACCGGCTGTCGGGCCCCAAGGGCGATCTCGACATCATGATCATCGCGTTGCGCGCCCCGGCTGACGGCCCGATCGGCGACTCGGCGCTGGTGGTCTCCGATGGCGACACCACGGTGTTCAACATGAACGACGCGCGGCCGGTCGACCTGGACATCCTGGCTGCCGACTTCGGTCAAATCGACGTGCACCTGCTGCAATATTCGGGCGCGATCTGGTACCCGATGGTCTACGACATGCCGGCCCGCGCCAAGGAGGCGTTCGGCACCCAGAAGCGGCAGCGCCAGATGGACCGTGCCCGCCAATACATCGCCCAGGTCGGCGCGACGTGGGTGGTGCCGTCAGCCGGCCCGCCGTGCTTCCTGGATCCAGACCTGCGGCACCTCAACGACGACAGCCGCGACCCGGCGAACATCTTCCCCGACCAGATGGTGTTCCTGGATCAGATGCACCGCCATGGTCAGGACGGCGGCCTGCTGATGATGCCGGGTTCGATCGCGGACTTCACCGGTTCGGCGCTGAACTCGCTGACCCATCCCCTGCCCACCGATGAGGTCGAAGCGATCTTCACCACCGGCAAGGCGGCCTACATCGCCGACTACGCCGAGCGGATGGCGCCCGTCCTGGCCGCCGAGAAGGCCGGCTGGGCTGCGCCGACCGGCGAGCCGCTGCTCGAACCGCTAAGGGCGCTGTTCGAGCCGATCATGTTGGGCAGCAACGAAATCTGTGACGGCATCGGTTACCCGGTGGAACTGGTGATCGGTCCCGAGACGGTGGTTCTGGATTTCCCCAAACGAGCGGTGCGGGAACGCATTCCGGACGAGAAGTTCCGCTACGGATTCGCGATCGCACCCGAGTTGGTGCGCACGGTGCTCCGCGACAACGAACCGGACTGGGTCAACACCATCTTTCTGTCCACCCGCTTCCGGGCCTGGCGCGTCGGCGGCTACAACGAATACCTGTACACCTTCTTCAAGTGCTTGACCGACGAGCGGATCGCATACGCAGACGGGTGGTTCGCCGAGACCCACGACGACTCCGCGTCGATCACCATGGCCGGCTGGGAGATCCAGCGACGGTGTCCGCACCTGAAGGCCGACCTGTCGAAATTCGGTGTGATCGAGGGTGACACCCTGACCTGCAACCTGCACGGGTGGCAATGGCGGCTGCCCGACGGCCGCTGTCTGACCACGCGCGGGCACGAGTTGCGGAGCAGCCGGGCATGACCACGATGGCCGAACGGTGCTACGACGACGGCGTGGTCCAGCTGGACCAGATGGCGATCACGTTGCGCCGCTACCACTTTCCGTCGGGCACGGCGAAGGTGATCGGGCTGGACCAGATCCGGTCGTACAAGGCCGAGCCGCTGGGCCTGTTCACGGTCCGATTCAACGTCTGGGGCAGCCCCGACTTTCGCCGCTGGCTCCCGCTGGACATGTACCGCCCGCTCAAGTCCACCTTGATCACGCTGGACATACCGGGATCCAAGCCGGCCTTCACACCCGCGCGTCCCGACGAGTTCCTGGCCTGCTTGGCGGAACTGCTGGCCGAACGCCGTTAGAGATCTTCCAGGGCGGCCCGGCCGGCGTTGTAGCCGGGCGTGAAGGTGATCCCCGGCCCGCCATGGCAGCCGGCGCTGCCGAGGTACAGCCCGTGCACCGGGATGGGTTGTCCGATATAGCCTCTCGGGCCCGGCCTGTTCTGGCCTATCTGGTCGGAGTGCAGCAGACCGTGGCAGTAGTCGCCGCCCGGCGCGCCGAACATGACTCCCATGTGCTTGGGGGTGAAGGTGGTGTGCCGGATGATGCTGCGTTCGAAATTCGGTGCCAGCCGGGTGATCTTGTCGATGACGCGCTGCCCCATCTCGACCTTGGCCTGGCCGTAACGTCCCTCATCCTGGGCACCACCCTCGATCGGGAACCACAGTGCGAACGCCGAAGCGGCGTGCTTGCCCGCCGGGGCCAGATCCGGGTCATGCACCGACGGGATCTGCAGCACCAGGGTGGGATCCGCCGGCACGACGCCCCGACGGCAGTCCTCCCATTGCTGCTGAACTTCCTCCGGTGTGCAGAACAGGCCGATGGACGCTTGCATGGTCGGGTCGTTGAGCGCCTCATAGGGTGCCGCGAACTGCGGCGCTTCTTCAAGGGCGAAGTGCATCTGCAGGTAGCTGCCGCGGTGGTCGATGCGCGAGTACCGGTCACGGATCTCCGACGGCAGCACGGCGGGGTCGATGAGGTCGTTGAGCGTCACGTCGGGCGCGATCGAGGACACTACGATCGGGGCCGAAAAGGTGTCGCCCCCTTCGGTGCGCACTCCGGCCACCCGGCCGTCCGCGACCAGGATCTCGCCGACCTTGGACCGCAGCCGTACTTCGCCACCGTTTTCTTCCAGCACTCGCGCCAGATGGGCGGTGAGCGCGCCGATCCCGCCGCGCAGCTTCTTCATCTGCATGAAGTCGCCGTCGGGAATCCCCAGCCCGAAGGCGAGCGCGGCGGCGCTGCCCGGAGTCGACGGGCCCCGGTAGAGGGTGTTCACCGCCAGCACCGTCATCGAACCGCGTATCGCCCCGTGCTTGTCCTTGTCCGGGAAGTAGCGGTCCAGTACGTCGGTGACCGAGCCGAACAGCATGTCGTCGATTGCCGAGCGTTCGAATTCGTTTGTGGCGCAGGCATACATTTCGTCGAATGTCTTGGGCAGTGTGCCGGCCTCGAATCGGCCCAGGGCGCGGGTCGGGGCCTGGGCCCACATCAGCAGGCCGCCCATGCCGGCGACCGCGTCCGCGCCGTGCACCTCGTTGAGGTGGGCGAACATTTTCATCGGGTCGCTGTACTGGACCAGCGGGTCGTCCCCAACACCGCGCAGCGCCACGGACATCACCTCGAGGTCGACCGTCGGAATGGTGTCCAGGCCGAGTTCGCTGATGACCTCCAGCGAGGTGGGAAATTGCACCGAACCAGCGATCTCGAAGTGATAGCCGTCGAAAAGTTCCACTGTGGAGGCCATGCCGCCGGCGTACAGCTTGCCGTCCAGGCACAGGGTCCGCAGACCCGCCCGTTGCAGCAACACCGCCGCGGTCAACCCGTTGTGGCCTGCGCCGATGACGATCGCGTCGTATTGGGTGCCAGATTCAGACATGCGCCACCTCCCGGAGTGGAGGCTGGCATGCCGGCCAAGTTTTGTCAATTATGACGAAACTTGGCGGCGGGAAGTCCCGTCGGGCGGTCAGTCGGACCAGGTGTCCCCGATGCCCTCGCGCAGCGACTCCAGCGCCAGGTGGCTCATCTTGGCCAGCGCGCCGAGTGTCCGGTCGTCGCCGACCATCCACGCCTCCATCGCCCCGAAAACGGCCGCCGCGATGCACCGACTGATCACCGTGGCGCGCAGCCGAGCTTCGGAGGTCACTGTGCCCGGACGCCTGCGGCGCTGTAGCTGGACCTGGATCGCGTCGGCCAGATCTGCCTGCACGTCACGGATGTGCCGGACGATGCGGTCCTGGTCAACCTCACCACCTCGGAGTGCGGCGATCTTGGTGACGGCCTCCACGTCGTACGGGAACGCAAAGATCGCCGCCTGCACCGAATCGACGACCGGTTCGTCGGCGGGCCGGGCTTCCAGCGCGGCGCGGAACCAGTTGAGGCCGGTGTAGTCGGCGAACAGCAAATCATGTTTTGAGTTGAAGTGGCGGTAGAAGGTCCGCAGGGAGACTCCGGCATCCGCGGCGATCTGCTCGGCCGACGTCTCCTCGACACCCTGGGCCAGGAAGCGCACCACCGCGGCTTGGCGCAACGCTTCCCGGGTGCGTTCGCTGCGCACCGTCTGAGCTGGGCGGACCATTGCGACAACGTACCAAAAGTTCAAGTATTCGCTATGCCGGGTTTCGACAATATTGACAAAACTTTGCCAAGAGCGCGAAACTGCGCGCATGGTGTCACTCATCGCCCACGCTGTGCTCGGAATCGCCGTCATCCTGTGGATCGTCAAGTCGAACCCGGCGGTCTACGCCAGGCCCGCCGACGGACCGCTGTTCTCACCCCTGGAAATCGTCTACTACGTCGTCGGTATCGCCTCGATCGCGCTGGGCTGGTACTTCAACATCCGGTTCGTGCAGGGGTACGCACCGCACGGATTCACCGGGGCACACAACCCGATCTGGGGTCCCGGCAGTTGGACGCAGTACATCCAGCTGATGTTCACCAACCCGGCGGCCGGCTCGGCCAGCCAGGATTACACGATTGCGAATGTGATTCTGCTGCCGCTGTTTTCGATCACCGACGGGTACCGGCGTGGTTTCAAGCGGCCGTGGTTGTACTTCGTCAGCAGCCTGTTCACCAGCTTCGCGTTCGCGTTCGCCTTCTACTTCGCCACCATCGAACGCCAGCGCCGGCACGAACGGGCGGGGGGGCCGGCCGACGCTCTGGTCTCGTAGCGGGTGCGCGAGCCGGTCAGGCCGGCTCCAGCACCTCGGGGGGGGCGGATGGGGC
>NZ_LZKQ01000298.1 GCF_001668675.1 Mycobacterium asiaticum
GCCCGCTACGCTGCCACCTGTACCCACCAATGAACGACTCTCGTTCGCCGTGGACCATTTCACGGGGTCCGGTCACGTGGATCTTGCCGAAGTGGGACAGCAGGTATGGAGTCGTTCACCACTGGGTGATCGGATTATTGCCGATAGCGCTGCGCCTCGAGCGTTTCGCGGTATGGCTAATTTTCGAGTTGCTCGCTGTGACGCTAGTCGACGCGAAGCCCCTCTCACGCGTCCTCGGTGCGATCGCGCGCCGCCACCTACATCGGCAGGTTGCTAGCCCATCTTTGCGCGAGCAGTTGACGCCTTCCGACGCGCCGGGATGCAAGCGAGTGCTGTTCTCGAATGACTACTACCCAGCAATCGCGAGTGATCGTGTGTCGTTGGTGCCGAACGCGATCGCAAAGCTCTGCGATAAGGGTGTCAAGACCGAGGACGGCGAATTTCGTCCTGCAGACGTCGTGATCTACGGAACCGGGTTTCGCGCCACCGCTTTTCTCGCCCCGATGTCCGTGCGCGGCTCTCGCGGAGTCTCCTTGGCCGAGGTGTGGAAGACCCAGGCATACGCATATCTGGGCATCACTGTCCCCATGTTCCCGAACCTGTTCCTGCTTTATGGTCCCAACACGAATGTGGGCTCGGGGTCGATCGTCTACATGATCGAGTCACAGGTCCGTCACATCGCAACGCTCATCAGGGTCGTGGCTGCTCATCCGGGTCATGCGATCGAGGTCAAGCCAGAGATCGCGCAACGCTACAACAGGCGCTTGAGAAGGCGACTACGGAGGTCGGTGTGGGCGCTGTATGCGAGCTGGTATCGAGCCTCGAGTGGGGAAATCCCGACGAACTGGCCGGGGCCTACCTTGGTTTATCGACTCCTTACCCGGAAGCCGCACAGCGGCGATTACGTCTTGAGAAACGTCGGGCGTCTCAAGGTCGGAGACCCTGCAGAACCGAGCCTGGCCGACTAAGGGCACGAAACGCACTTAACCGCTAGGCCAATAATGTCGAGATATTGACATTGATGGCAGCTCTGTAAAGACTGGTGGAGGCGCCGTCAAAGCGGCCCAGCGTCCAGGAGGGACCATGACGAATCACCTTCTCGCACCTGCGCATCACGTGAAGGAGCGGTTGTCCTCTGTGATCATGGTCCCCGCGCCTCACGCCGTCGACGACAGATGGCGTCGATGGAGCCGGGACTGGCCGGTTCGTGAACTGGCACCGCCACCCGCGGGCAGTGGGTTGAAAGCCGTCCGGGGGGATGCCGGACTGCCCTTTGTGGGTCACACGCTCGACTACATCCGATTCGGATCGGATTTCAGTCGAGAGCGCTACGACCGTCTGGGTTCGGTGTCGTGGATGGGCGCGTTCGGCACCAAGATGGTGGTCATCGCGGGACCGAACGCCACTCGGGAGGCGTTCACGAGCGAAGCGAAGGCATTCTCTCAGGATGGCTGGTCCTTCCTGATCGACGCCTTCTTCCATCGCGGTTTGATGCTCATGAGCTTCGACGAGCACTTGATGCACCGGCGCATCATGCAGGAGGCGTTTACGCGTCCGCGTTTGACCGGATATGTCGAACAGGTGACCCCATGCGTTCGCACGGCAGTGCCCGCTTGGCCGGTGGGTCCGTCGGTTCGAATCTACCCATTGCTGAAGGAACTCACCCTCGACATAGCTACCGACGTCTTCATGGGCGGTCGCGGCAAGGACGAGAGCGATGCTGTCAACAAAGCGTTCGTCGCCACGGTCCGGGCGGCGAGTTCCCTTGTGCGTGCTCCGCTTCCGGGAACCAGATTCCGCGCTGGTGTGCAAGGGCGGCGCGTCTTGGAGGACTACTTCTTCCGGCATCTGCCGGCCGCGCGAGCCGGCGAGACGGAGGATCTGTTCGCTGCTCTCTGTCAAGCCACGACCGAAGACGAGGAGCGATTTTCCGACGAGGATGTGGTTAATCACATGATCTTCTTGATGATGGCGGCCCACGACACATCCACGATTACCACCACAGCGGTCACCTATTTCCTTGCCGGGTATCCGCAGTGGCAGGAGGCAGCGGCTGCGGAAGCCGCGGCCATCGGTGACGGGTTGCCGGACATTGAGACCCTGGAGAAGATGACGGTCATCGACCTCGTGATCAAGGAAGCGCTCAGACTGCTTGCACCTGTTCCGCTGGTGATGCGCAAGACGGTTCGAGATGTCGCCATCGACGGATATCACATCCCCGCGAACACGTTGTGCGCCATAACGCCTGCCGTGAATCACTTCGATCGAACGATCTGGAGTGATCCGGAGCGGTTCGATCCCTCACGTTTCGACGAGCCTCGGCGCGAAGACCAACACCACCGATTCGCCTGGGTTCCGTTCGGAGGTGGAGCGCACAAGTGCATCGGCATGCAATTCGGGACGCTTGAGGTCAAAGCAATCCTGCAGAGGATGCTGCGTTCGTTCACCTGGTCGGTTCCGGAAAACTATCACGTCCGATGGGACAACACCTCGCTACCCATTCCGGTGGACGGACTTCCGTTGGAGATGAAGCGCCGATGACCGTCGACCACAGGCCCTACCTCGAACCCACGGAGTTTCTTGACTGGCAACAAGATTCGGTACGTGACTTCGTATCATCGGCGATCCGTGGTGCCTGCGGCGACACCGAGAAGGCCATCGCCATCTTCACCGCGGTCCGTGACTCCATTTGGTACGACCCGTACACGGTGACCGATAACCCACATGCGTATCGCGCCAGTACCGTCGCGACCGCAGAACGAGCCTACTGCGTCCCGAAGGCCGTGCTCTTGACTGCAGCGTGCCGAGCGGCGGGAATCCCGGCGCGGCTGGGGTTCGCCGACGTCCGAAACCACCTCCAGACCAAGACATTGCGCGAGCGGATGGGTGGTGCCGACGTTTTCGTCTACCACGGTTACAGTCTCATGTTTCTCAACGGTGCGTGGGTCAAGGCCACTCCGGCGTTCAATCGCGAGCTGTGCGCACGTTTCGGTGTCTCGCCGATCGGATTCGACGGCCGTAGCGACGCGCTACTCCATGGTTTCACCGCTGACGGCACCCAGCACATGGAATATCTACGCGACCGGGGAGCCTACGACGATCTACCCCTAGCAGACATCCTGCAAGCGCTGAAAACGCATTACGGGACATTCATCGACCACCCGAACAGCCGTCCTGACCTCTTCGCCTGAAAGGGCACTACACGATGCAAAGCACCATGCAAAATGTTCCCCTCACGGTTTCGGCGATCGTTCAGCATGCGGCAGCCATACACGGTGACAGCGAGGTCATCACTTCGACCGGAGATGGCTATCGTAGGACGCCTTACCGCAGTGTGCTGCCGCGCGTAGCTCGACTTGCCAACGCGCTGCGCAGCCTTGGCATCACGGCAGACCAACGCGTGGCCACCTTCCAGTGGAGCAACCAGGAACATCTGGAGGCCTACTGTGCGATTCCCTCTATGGGAGCGGTCCTGCACACGCTCAACATTCGTTTGGCCCCGGAGCAACTCGCGTACATCGCCAACCACGCGAGCGATCAGATCGTCCTAGTGGACGCTTCGGTTGTCCCGTTGTTGGCGCGCGCGCTCCCAGCGATGGCGTCGGTGCACACCGTCATCGTCACCGGAGAGGGCGACGTTGCCCCGCTACAGGGATGCGGGAAGACCGTTCTGCGTTACGCGGAAGTGCTTGCCGGCCAGGAAGAGTCATTTGACTGGCCTCGGCTCGACGAGCTGTCGGCCGCGGCCATGTGTTATACGAGCGGCACCACCGGAGATCCCAAAGGCGTCGTCTACAGCCACCGTTCGACGTACCTTCACTCCCTGACCGCCTGCACAGCTAACGCTTTGTCAGTCAGCGAGGCCGACCGTGTGCTGGCCATCGTCCCAATGTTTCACGCCAATGCGTGGGGGCTTATCTACGCAGCGTTGATGTCCGGTGCGGATCTGGTGCTGCCTGACCGGTATCTCCATGCCGAACCGTTGGTGTCGATCATCGAAGACACCAAGCCGACCGTGGCCGGTGCAGTGCCGACGATCTGGAACGACGTCGACCGATATCTGGATTCGCACCCTAGGCGGGACATTTCTTCGCTACGGCTGGTCGCGTGCGGGGGATCTGCTGTTCCGCTTTCCTTGATGCGGACGTTCGAAGAGAAGTACAGCGTGCCCGTTGTACAGGCATGGGGTATGACCGAAACCTCTCCGCTGGCGACCGTTGCACGTCCGGCTGGCAGAGCCGACGCGACGCGACGATGCGAGATGCGCGCATCCCAGGGCCGGCCGATCTGCGGTGTCGAAATCCGGTTGCGGGACGACGACGGGAAAGACGTGCCGTGGGACGGTCGGTCGGTTGGGGAAATTCAGGCGCGCGGCCCTTGGATTACCGGTTCCTATTTCGGAGACAACGATACGGAGAAGTTCGATGAAGGATGGTTGCGTACCGGTGATGTGGGCAGGATCGACGCCGAGGGCTATCTGACACTGACCGACCGCTCGAAAGACGTCATCAAGTCAGGTGGCGAATGGATCTCCTCGGTGGAGCTGGAGAACACGCTGATCGGGCACCCTGCCGTGTACGAAGCGGCGGTAGTCGGCGTCGCGGACGATAAGTGGCAGGAACGGCCGTTGGCGCTTGTCGTCGTCCACCCCGGAACCGACGTTGACATTGACCAACTCCGATCGTTCCTTTCGGGCAAAGTCGCCAAGTGGTGGATTCCTGAGCGATGGAGCTTCGTGTCCGATATTCCGAGGACGAGCGTCGGAAAGTACGACAAAAAGGCCATCCGTGCGCGCCACTCTGCCGGCGAATACCTCATCGAAATCGAAACGACATAGCGTCAAATCCCTGGAATTCCAACAGTCGGAAGGTAATCATGTCCTCCTCAATCTCTCCCTGGATGAATGCCGAATTACTCGAGCTTCGTGACCTCGCTGCGAAGTTCTTCTCGGCCGAATTGGCGCCGCATGCGCAACGCTTTGCAGACCAGCACCACGTCGACCGAGAACTGTGGAACCGAGCGGGCGAGCTGGGCCTGCTCTGCATGTCTATACCTGAGGAATATGGTGGAGGCGGTGGCACTTTTGCGCACGAAGCGGTCGTGCTCGAAGAGCAGGCCCGCATCGGTGACAGCTCATGGGGCGCGGGACTGCACAGCGGAATCGTGGCCCATTACATCCTGCAGTACGCGACTGAAGAGCTGCGCGGGCAGTGGCTTCCCAGGATGGCGTCCGGTGAAATGATCGGGGCGATAGCCATGACAGAAGCGGGGACCGGGTCCGATCTCCAGAGCGTCAAGACAAAGGCCCTCCTGGACGGTGACGAGTACGTGATCACCGGCTCCAAGACTTTCATCACCAACGGCCAACAGGCCGACCTCATCATCGTTGTTGCCAAGACAGATCCGAGCCAGGGCGCTGCGGGCATCTCTTTGATCGCTGTCGAGGCTGACCGGGCGGGATTCCGGCGTGGCAAGGTTCTCGACAAGATCGGCCAACGCGGCCAGGACACCTCCGAGTTGTTCTTCGATGAAGTGAGAGTTCCGCGCTCGCATCTACTGGGCCAGGCCGAGGGACAGGGCTTCATTCAGCTGATGACGCAGCTGCCCCAAGAGCGACTCATCGTCGCGCTTGGGGCTGTCGCAGCGATGGAACTGGCCTTAGAGCAGACGCTCAAGTACACCCGTGAGCGGGAGGCGTTTGGTCGGCCTGTCTTCGGCTTTCAGAACACCAAGTTCACGCTGGCTGAAGCCGCGACCGAGACGCGCATCGCACGAGTATTTCTCGACCACTGCATCGACCTGCACCTTGCGGGTCAACTTGACGTGCAGACAGTCGCCATGGCGAAGTGGTGGACCACTGAGCGAGCGATGAAGGTACTCGATGACTGTATGCAGCTTCACGGCGGATATGGCTACATGACCGAGTACCCCATCTCCCGATTGTGGGTGGATCAGCGCGTGCAAAAGATCTACGCCGGTACGAACGAGGTGATGAAGGAAATCATCTCGCGTTCCTTATGACTCGGCTGAGTTGTCACGTGCACGTTAGTCACCGCGAGGAGGATTGATGGCATCGACGGTGGTGCCGTATCGCCACGACATGGCTCTTCGTAATTCAGAGTGCATTGACCAGTGCGTGGAGTGCGCCGCTGTGCAGCAGTGAGCGGATTCGGTAGTGGGTGAGATTGCGAGGTGGCGTCCGGAATCCGGTGTAAATCGGCCTGCGGAGGTTCTTGCTTCGGTGGGTGATGCTACGCGATATCGTCGCTGACTTTCTTGCGCACCCGCCGGGTTACTGACCGGACCCCGTGAACTGATCTGTCCCCGCTGTTTCGAGCCGTGGTTATGCGAGTTGAGGGATCGAATAGGTGGACGTCCAGAGCGTTTCGAACTCTGTGGGGCTGATGTTACCGAGATAGCTGTGACGGCGTTCCGCGTTGTAGAAGTTGTCGATGTAATCGGCCATGGCGGCGGCCAATTCGATCGTGGTGGCCCATCTGCGGGTGTTAAGTAGCTCGACCTGCATCCGCGCCCAGAATGACTCCATGGCGGCATTATCGGAGCTTTGACCGGCTAATCGGAGCTCACGGGGCCGCGCTGTCGAGCGGAATGGTTCATCGTCGGGGTGACTTGGTGAGCTTGCGGAGTTGTTCTTCGTGGCGTTTGACCCCTTCGGCGAGGGCTTCAACTGCGGTGCGGAGGTGTGCAACTTCGGTGGCCAGGCCGGTCAGGGTGCGGGCGTCGGTTTGTCGGGTGCGGTGTTCGTCGACGATGGCGCGTAGTTGTTGGTCGCGGTAGAGCGTCGCGCGGCCGATCTGGGCGTGTTCGGCGACGGCGGTGAAGGTGATGGGGTGGCCTGAGGTGGCGAGCTCGGCGCAGACACGCTCGACGAGGTGGCCTGACCCCGTTTGGTTGATCCATGGCTTATGAGAGTCTTGCAGCCCACGACGTGGGCAGGAAGGCTCAACAAAATCATGGCGACGAGGAAGCGGCACAGCCCGGAGCAGATTGTGCGCAAGCTGATGGCGGCCGATCGGCTCCTGGCCGAGGGTAAGGACACGGCAGCGGTGTGCCGCGAACTGGGTGTCTCCGAGGCCACCTACCACCGGTGGCGTAACCAGTTCGGCGGGTTGAAGGCCGAGGACGCCAAACGGCTCAAGGACCTCGAACGCGAGAACACCACCCTCAAACGCCTGCTGGCAGACGCGGAGTTGGAGAAGGACGCGCTGCGGGAGATCGCGAAGGGAAACTTCTAGGCCCGG
>NZ_LZKQ01000299.1 GCF_001668675.1 Mycobacterium asiaticum
GCGCCGCGCACACGGCGGTGGCCGCGCTCAAGCAGGCCGACGGTGGCCGCGCCGCCCTGGTCCTCAGCGACTGGCCCGCTCCCGCCGACCCGGCCCGGACCGCGGAGCTGCCTGGCGGGGCCGCCTGGGCGCTGGATTTGATCGATGCGCCGCCGCGACTGCGGGGTGCGATGGCGGCGATGCTGTCGGACGTCGCGGTTGTCGGCGATCTGGGGCAGGCGCTGGAACTGGTGGCGCGGCATCCCCGGCTTCGGGCGGTCACGCTGGACGGTGACCTGGTAGGCGCCGGGCGGGTGAACGGTGGGTCCGACCGCAAGGTCTCCACCTTAGAGGTCGCCTCCGAGATCGAGAAGGCCCGCGGTGAGCTGGCCGCCGCCGAGGCGCAGGTCGCTCAACTGAGCGCGGCGCTGTCCGGCGCATTGACCGAGCAGACCGCTCGGCAGGACGCGGCCGAGCAGGCCCTGGCCGCGCTCAACGAATCCGACACCGCCATTTCGGCGATGTACGAACAACTCGGACGGCTGGGGCAGGAGGCACGGGCGGCCGAGGACGAGTGGAGCCGGCTGCTGCAGCAGCGCGAGGAGCTGGAAGCCGGACGGGCGCGCACCCTCGAAGAGGTCGTCGAGCTGGAAACCCGGCTGCGCAACGCGCAGGAGACCGAGCACGTGCAGGCGGCCGAGCCCAACCTGGTCGAGGCCCGGCAGGAGATCGCCGCTGCCGCCGAGAGCGCGCGCAGTGCCGAGGTCGAGGCCCGGCTGACGTTGCGCACCGCCGAGGAGCGCGCCAACGCGGTGCGTGGCCGGGCGGACTCGCTGCGTCGCGCGGCGGCGGCCGAGCGCGAGGCGCGAGTGCGGGCCGAACAGGCGCACGCCGCTCGGCTGCGGGCGGCCGCGGTGGCCGCGGCGGTGGCCGAGTCCGGGCGGGTGCTGGCCGCTCGGCTGAACCGGGTGGTGGAAGCGGCCTCGCGGCTGCGCGACCAACTCGCCGCCGAACGGCAACAGCGCACGGCTGCCATGAACGCGGTGCGCGAGGAAGTGAACGCGCTGAGCGCACGGGTGGCCGCCCTCACCGATTCGCTGCATCGCGACGAGGTGGCCAACGCCCAGGCGGCGCTGCGGATCGAGCAGCTCGAGCAGATGGTGCTCGAGCAGTTCGGCATGGCGCCGACCGACCTGATCGCCGAATACGGCCCCGACGTCCCGCTGCCGCCCACCGACCTGGAGATGGCCGAGTTCGAGCAGGCCCGCGAACGCGGTGAGCAGGTGGTGGCGCCGGCCCCGATGCCGTTCGACCGGACCACCCAGGAGCGGCGCGCCAAACGCGCCGAACGCGAGCTGGCCGAACTCGGCCGGGTCAACCCGCTGGCCCTGGAGGAGTTTGCTGCGCTGGAGGAGCGGTACAACTTCCTGTCCACCCAGCTCGAAGACGTCAAGGGCGCCCGCAAGGATCTGCTGGACGTCGTCGCCGAGGTGGATGCCCGCATCCTGCAAGTGTTCAGCGAGGCTTTCGTCGACGTCGAGCGCGAGTTCCAGACGGTGTTCACCGCGCTGTTCCCCGGCGGGGAGGGCCGGCTGCGGCTGACCCAGCCCGACGACATGCTCGCCACGGGCATCGAGGTGGAGGCCCGCCCACCCGGCAAGAAGGTCACCAGGTTGTCTTTGCTCTCCGGGGGCGAGAAGGCGCTGACCGCGGTGGCCATGCTGGTGGCGATCTTCCGGGCCCGCCCGTCGCCGTTCTACATCATGGATGAGGTGGAGGCCGCCCTGGACGACGTCAACCTGCGTCGCCTGATCGGCCTGTTCGAGATGCTGCGCGACCAGTCGCAGCTGATCATCATCACCCACCAGAAGCCCACCATGGAGGTCGCCGACGCGCTCTACGGCGTGACCATGCAGGGTGATGGGATCACCGCGGTCATCTCGCAGCGGATCCGCGGTCAGCAGGTGGATCAGCTGGTCTCCAGCACCAATTAGTTCATTTGGTTCGTTCCGGGTTTCACCCCGAGATGCATTGGGAAGGGATAGTCAGCGTGTCCGAAGGTTTGTGGATTGCCATCGCGGTCGCCGCCGCCCTGATCATCATCGCGGCGTTGGTCGTCGGCCTGGTGCGCTACCGCAAGCGTCGGATCAGGCTGGCGCCGACGCCCAAACCGGACGCGATCGACCGGTCCGGCGGGTACACGGCGTCCTCGGGCATCACCTTCAGCAAGACACCGACCGCCGAACCGGTGCTCGACACCAGCGGGTTGCCCGCTGTCGGCGACGACGCGACGATCCCGCGCGATGCGCCGAAGCGCACGATTTCCGAGGTCCACCTGCCCGATCCGGAACTGGAAACGGTGCCGGAGACCGAACCCGAGATCGAGGCCGAGCCGGAACTCGAGATCGAAGTCGAGCCGGTACCCGAGATCGAGGCCGAGCCGGCACCCGAGGCGCCGCAGATCGAAGCCATCGAACCGACCGAAGGGCGGTTGGAGCGGCTGCGCGGGCGGCTTGCCCGGTCCCAGAACGCGCTGGGCCGCAGCATGCTGGGCCTGATCGGGGGCGGTGACCTCGACGAGGACTCCTGGCAGGACGTGGAGGACACGTTGCTGGTCGCCGACCTGGGTCCGGTGGTCACCGAGTCGGTGGTGTCGCAGCTGCGCGGCCGGCTGGCCAGCGGCAACGTGCGCAACGAGGCCGAGGCCCGGGCGGTGCTGCGCGAGGTGCTGATCAGGGAGTTGCAACCCGCCATGGACCGTTCGATCCGTGCGCTCCCGCACGCGGACCATCCGTCGGTCCTGCTGGTCGTCGGCGTCAATGGCACCGGCAAGACCACCACCGTCGGAAAGCTGGCCCGGGTGCTGGTGGCCGACGGCCGCCGCGTTGTGCTCGGCGCCGCCGACACTTTCCGGGCCGCCGCGGCCGACCAGCTGCAGACCTGGGCGTCGCGGGTGGGCGCGGAAGTGGTGCGCGGTGCCGAGGGCGCGGACCCGGCATCGGTGGCCTTCGACGCCGTGGACAAGGGCATCCAGTCCGGCGCCGACGTCGTCGTCATCGACACCGCCGGCCGGTTGCACACCAAGGTCGGGCTGATGGACGAGCTGGGGAAGGTCAAGCGGGTGGTGACCCGCCGGGCGGCTGTCGACGAGGTGCTGTTGGTGCTCGATGCGACGATCGGACAGAACGGGCTGGCTCAGGCGAAGGTGTTCGCAGAGGTCGTCGACATCACCGGCGCGGTGCTGACCAAGCTGGACGGAACGGCTAAGGGCGGCATCGTATTCCGGGTCCAGCAGGAACTGGGCGTGCCGGTGAAGCTGGTCGGGCTGGGCGAAGGAGCCGACGATCTGGCGCCCTTCGAACCGGCCGCGTTCGTGGACGCCCTGCTCGGCTGATCGGGACGGTGGCGACCCGCCGTGCCCGGCTTACGCCGCGCTTGCGATCGCCACTAGGCGGGACGGTGGCGACCCGCCGCGCCCGGCTTACGCCGCGCTTGCGATCGCCACTAGCAGCTATTACACAGCAACTTTTACGTTAATCCTGACGAAACATCGCTGCCCCATTCGCGCAACAACTTATGCGCATGGTTCTGGATCAGGTCGCCAGTCATTTATCTGGGGCCCTCCCAACGCTGACTGGAGGTGATAGCGAGTGAGTTTCCCAACCATGGGCCATCCCGATACCGGCGACACGGCCTGGATGTTGGCGAGTGCCGCGCTCGTGCTGTTGATGACGCCGGGCCTGGCGTTCTTCTACGGCGGCATGGTGCGTGCCAAGAGCGTCCTGAACATGATCATGATGAGCATCAGTTCGATGGGCGTCATAACGGTGCTCTGGGTGCTCTACGGCTACTCGATGGCATTCGGCAATGACACCGGAAATGTCGTCGGCAACCCGACCCAGTTCTGGGGCCTGAAAGGTCTCATCGGTGGCAATTACGTTGCTGCCGACCCGAGTAAGACCCCGCCGGTGGCCGAGACCACCATCCCGTTGGTTGGCACCTTGCCGGCCACCGTGTTCGTAGCCTTCCAGCTCATGTTCGCGATCATCACCGTCGCCCTGATCTCGGGTGCGGTAGCGGACCGGATGAAGTTCAGCGCCTGGTTGGTGTTCTCCGGGCTGTGGGCGACACTCGTCTACTTCCCCGTTGCCCACTGGGTGTTCGCGTTCGACGGCAGCGTCGCCGAGTCGGGCGGGTGGATCGCCAACAAGCTGAAAGCGGTCGACTTCGCGGGCGGCACGGCGGTCCACATAAACGCCGGTGTGGCGGGCTTGGTGCTGGCCATCGTCCTGGGCCGGCGCAAGGGCTGGCCGACGACGCTCTTCCGGCCACACAACCTGCCGTTCGTGATGCTCGGCGCCGGCCTGCTGTGGTTCGGCTGGTACGGGTTCAACGCCGGATCGGCCACCAGCGCCAATGGTGCCGCCGGTACGACGTTCGTCACCACCACCGTCGCCACGGCGGCCGCGATGCTGGCCTGGTTGCTCACCGAGCGCATCCGCGACGGCAAGGCCACCACCCTGGGTGCGGCCTCGGGCATCGTCGCCGGACTGGTTGCCATCACGCCGTCGTGTTCTTCGGTCAATGTGGTCGGGGCGCTGGCGATCGGCGCGGTGGCCGGCGCCCTGTGCGCCTTGGCGGTTGGGCTGAAGTTCAAGCTGGGCTTCGACGACTCGCTCGACGTGGTCGGCGTGCACCTGGTCGGTGGGCTGGTCGGGACACTGCTGGTCGGCCTGCTCGCCACGCCGGAGGCCCCGGCGGCCGTCTCGGGGCTGTTCTACGGCGGCGGTTGGGGCCAGCTGGGCAAACAGGCCATCGGAGCGTTTGCTGTGTTGACCTACTCCGCTGTTGGCACCTTGATCATTGCCCTTATCCTGAAGTACACCATCGGACTGCGTCTCGGGGCTGAGCAGGAGGCCGCGGGCGTCGACGAGTCGGAGCACGCCGAAAGCGGCTACGACTTTGCGGTCGCCAGCGGTTCGGTGCTTCCTAGGGCCAGCCTGCCGGAAAGCAGCCTCAACGGCCTGGAAGACCGGCAGCGAGTGGGCGAGAAAGTGGAGGCGGAATAGATATGAAGCTGATCACCGCGATCGTTAAGCCGTTCACCCTCGACGACGTCAAGACCAGCCTCGAAGACGCAGGCGTCCTGGGCATGACGGTCAGCGAAATACAGGGGTACGGCCGGCAAAAGGGTCACACCGAGGTTTACCGCGGCGCTGAATACTCGGTGGACTTCGTGCCGAAGGTGCGGATCGAGGTCGTGGTCGACGACTCCATCGTCGACAAGGTCGTGGACAGCATCGTCCGAGCGGCACGGACCGGCAAGATCGGCGACGGCAAGGTTTGGGTCAGCCCGGTCGACACCATCGTGCGGGTGCGCACCGGAGAGCGCGGACCCGACGCATTATGACAATGGTTCGGCATTGCTGAACCGAGCAGGATGGGCCCCCCGGGTGTGAACCCGCACCCGGCGGACCCGTCCGAACTAGGAGAAGCAACAGAAAGCGCCTGTGCCGCAGTCGATTTGGCTGCCGCCAGGCGCGATCTGTTGTCAGATGGACATCGCGGCATGGCCCCCGCGGAGTTGCGGCAGGCCTGCCAGGAGTTGCACGAGTCCTGGTTGGTCGCCAAGGCCGCACAGATCGGGATCACCGAGGACAGCGGGTTCGCGATCGTCGGGGTCGGCGGGCTCGGGCGCCGCGAATTCCTGCCGTATTCCGACCTGGACCTGGTGCTGCTGCACGACGGCAAGCCTGCCGACCTGCTGGGGCCGGTCGCGGACAAACTGTGGTATCCGTTGTGGGACGCCAACATTCGGCTCGACCACAGTGTCCGCACGGTGGGTGAGGCGCTGGCCACCGCCGGGGCGGACATGACCGCCGCGCTGGGGATGCTGGAAGCGCGCCACATCGCCGGCGAACAGCGGCTCTCCGCCGAACTGATCGACGGCGTCAGACGCCAGTGGCGCAGCGGAATCCGTTCTCGCATGGACGAACTCGTGGAGATGACGCATGCCCGTTGGCTGCGGCTGGGCCGGATCGCGCACCGCGCCGAACCCGACCTGAAGTCGGGCCGCGGCGGCCTGCGCGATGTCCAGCTGCTCAACGCGCTGGCACTGGCGCAGCTGATCGACCGGCACGGCATGGCCCGCGCCGACTCGGCGGTCGGTTCGCTCGACGACGCGTACCTGACGTTGCTCGATGTGCGAACCGAGCTGCACCGGGTGTCACGTCGCGGCCGCGACCAGCTGCTGGCCCAATTCGCCGACGAGATCAGCGAGGCGCTGGGCGTCGGCGACCGGTTCGACCTGGCGCGGATGTTGTCCAGCGCGGGGCGCACCATCAGCTTCCACGCGGTCACCGGCCTGCGCACGGCCGCCAACGCGTTGCCCCGGCGCGGCATCTCGGCGCTGGTGCGCCGTCCCAAGCGGCGCCCGCTGGACGAGGGCGTCGTCGAGTATGCCGGCGAGATCGTGCTGGCCCGCGAGGCGCAGCCGCAGCACGATCCCGGCCTGGTGCTGCGGGTCGCTGCCGCGGCCGCCGACACCGGCGTGCCGATCGGCGCGGCGACCCTGAGCCGGCTGGCGGACAACGCGCCCCCGCTGCCGACGCCGTGGCCGCGCGAGGCACTCGACGACCTGCTGGTGGTGTTGCTGGCCGGGCCCACCGCCGTACCGACCATTGAGGCGCTGGACCGCACCGGCTTATGGGGCCAGCTGCTGCCCGAATGGGACGCGATCCGGGACCTGCCGCCGCGCGACGTGTCACACAAGTGGACGGTGGACCGCCACGTGGTGGAGTGCGCCGTGCACGCGGCGCCGCTGACCACCAACGTGGCCCGACCGGACCTGCTTGCGCTGGGAGCGCTGCTGCACGACATCGGCAAGGGCCGGGGCGCCGACCACAGCGTGCTGGGAGCCGACCTGGTGGTTCCGATCGGCGAGCGGTTGGGGCTGGCGCCGGCCGACATCGACACGCTGTCCAAGATGGTCCGCCACCACCTGCTGCTGCCGATCACCGCCACCCGCAGCGACCTCAATGACCCGGCCACCATCGAGGCGGTGTCGGAGGCGCTCGGTGGGGATCCGCAGCTGCTGGAGCTGATGCACGCGCTTTCGGAGGCCGACTCGAAGGCCACCGGCCCGGGGGTGTGGAGCGACTGGAAGGCATCCCTGGTCGATGACCTGGTGCGGCGCTGCCGGATGGCGATGGCGGGCGAGGAGCCGCCGCAAGCGGAACCGACTGCGCCGCACTATCTTTCATTGGCGGCACGGCAGGGCGTGCACGTCGAGATCAACCCCGGCTCCGGTGAGCGCCTGCATGCCGTCATGGTGGCCCCCGACGAACGCGGATTGGTGTCCAAGGCCGCGGCCGTGTTGGCGCTGAACTCACTGCGGGTCCATTCGGCCTCGGTCAACATCCACGAGGGCGTCGCGATCACCGAGTTCGTGGTGTCGCCGCTGTTCGGGTCGCCGCCGGCGGCCGATCTGCTGCGGCAGTCGTTCGTCGGTGCGTTGCGCGGTGACGTCGACGTCTTGGGCGCCTTGGAGAAGCGGGACAGCGATGCCGCCAGCGAAGCGACCGCGCGGGCCGGGGAGGTGCAGGTGGGCGTGCCGGTCACCCGCTCGACCGCCCCGCCGCGGATCCTGTGGCTGGACACCGACACAGCCGGCCAGCTGATTCTGGAAGTGCGTGCCATGGACCGCACGGGTCTGCTGGCGTTGCTGGCCCGCGCGCTCGAGCGCGCCGAGACCGACATCGTCTGGGCCAAGGTGAACACCTTCGGGTCGACGGCCGCCGACGTCTTCTGTGTGACGGTGCCGCCCGACACCGACGCGCGGTCCGCGGTGGAGAAGAACTTGTTGGCTGTGCTGGGTGCGCCGGCGGTCGTGATGGTCGACGAGCCCGTCGGCGACTAACTCGATTCGGAGTTCAGCTGGCGCACGGCCTCGATGCGAGCCTTGAGCTGATCCCGGGTCGCCGCCGCGATCGGTGGCCCGCCGCAGCGGCGGCGCAGCTCGTTGTGGATCCAGCCGTGCGGCTTGCCGGTGCGGTGATGGGCGACCGACACCAGCGAGTTGAGTTCGCGGCGCAACTCGCGCAGCTGCCCGTGCGTGGTGATCGGCATGGGCGGGCCGGACGCCGTCGCCGCGCGTTTCTGCAACTGCTCGTCCTGGCGCCGGTGCAGCAGCGCCCGCATCTGCTCGGCGTCGAGCAGCCCTGGAATGCCCAGGTAGTCGGCCTCTTCCTCGCTGCCGGCGGGGGCGGCCGTGCCGAACGAGGAGCCGTCGAAGATGACCTGATCCAGCTCGGCGTCCGCGCCCAGGGAGGTGAAGCCGTTCTCTTCGGTCTTCTCGTTCTGCGTCCGGATCGCCGGGTCGTCGTCGAGCGGATCGCCCTCGGACTCGCGGTGCGGTTTGCCCAGCACGTGATTGCGCTGCGCCTCCAGCTCGCTGGCCAGTTGCAGCAGGTTGGGCACCGACGGCAGGAAGATGCTGGCTGTCTCGCCGGGTCGTCGTGAGCGCACGAACCGGCCGATCGCCTGGGCGAAGAACAGGGGAGTGGAGGCGCTGGTCGCATAGATCCCCACCGACAGGCGGGGTACGTCCACGCCCTCGGACACCATGCGCACCGCGACCAGCCACCGGGTGTCGCTGGCCGCGAACTCGCTGATGCGGGCCGAGGACCCGGGGTCGTCGGAGAGCACGACGGTCGGCGTTTCCCCGGTCAGCTTCTTCAGGAGCGTGGCATAGGCGCGGGCGGCGGTCCGGTCGGACGCGATGATCATGCCGCCCGCGTCGGGCACATGCTCACGAAGCTGACGAAGCCGCAGGTCGGCGGCGGTGATGACGGCGGGCATCCACTCGCCGGCCGGGTCCAGGGCGGTGCGCCACGCCCGCGCGGTCTGTTCGGCCGACAACGGCTCGCCGAGCCGCGCCTCGTGCTCCTCGCCCGCGCTGTCGCGCCAGCGGGCGTGGCCTGAATAGGCCATGAACACGACCGGACGCACCACCCCGTCGGCCAGTGCCTCCGCGTAGCCGTAGGTGTGGTCGGCCTGCGAGCGCATCAGGCCCTCGCTGTCGGGCTCGTAGTTGACGAACGGGATGGGGCTGTCGTCGCTGCGGAACGGCGTCCCGGTCAGGGCGAGCCGACGGGTCGCGTCGCTGAACGCCTCCCGGATCGCGTCGCCCCAGGTCTTGGCGTCCCCGCCGTGATGGATCTCGTCGAAAATCACCAGCGTCTTGCGCTGCTCGGTCCGCACCCGGTGCAACGTCGGATGGGCGGCCACCTGGGCGTAGGTGACCACCACACCGTGGTAATCCGGCGAGGTCTGCGGGTTGGAGTTGGAGAACTTAGGGTCCAGCGCCAGGCCCTGACGTCCGGCGGCCTGCGCCCACTGGATCTTGAGGTGTTCGGTGGGGACGACGACGGTGAGTTGCTCGACGGCGCGGTGGGCAATCAGTTCACCCGCGATCCGCAGCGCGAACGCCGTCTTGCCCGACCCGGGTGTGGCGACGGCCAGGAAGTCGCGCGGCTCGGTGCCGAGGTATTTCACCAGCGCACGGCGCTGCCAACCGCGCAGCGGCCGGCTGCTATCGGCGGAACCGACCGGCTGCAGCGACAAAGATCCCCCCGAGTGGCTGGCTGGGCTGACGCGCCTGTCGATGCCGGGCGCGGCTGTAAAATCTAGCATGGCAACGCTTTTCGGCGTAGTTGCGACATGGCCGGGGCTGGCCGGCTCGGTTGCCGGCGCGAACGTGCGCGGAATGCCACGAACCTCGGCGTGTCGCTGTGCATGCGCGCACCCTCGCGGGGACGTGGTGGTGAGTCACGGCGCTCGGCGATCACCGATAGGCTGGCGGTCGTGTTTGAATCGCTCTCCGATCGCTTGACCGGTGCCCTTCAGGGGCTACGCGGCAAAGGCCGCCTCACCGACGCCGATATCGACGCCACCACCCGTGAGATCCGGCTCGCGCTGCTGGAAGCCGACGTTTCGCTGCCCGTCGTGCGGGCGTTCGTGCACCGGATCAAGGAACGCGCCCGCGGCGCGGAGGTGTCCGGCGCTCTGAACCCGGCGCAGCAGGTCGTCAAGATCGTCAATGAGGAGCTGATCGGCATCCTCGGCGGGGAGACCCGCGAACTCGCATACGCCAAGACCCCGCCGACCGTCATCATGCTCGCCGGCCTGCAGGGCTCCGGTAAGACGACGCTGGCCGGCAAGCTGGCCTTCCGCCTCAAGAATCAGGGTCACACGCCGCTGCTGGTGGCTTGCGACCTGCAGCGTCCGGCCGCCGTCAACCAGCTGCAGGTGGTCGGGCAGCGGGCCGGTGTGCCGGTGTTCGCGCCGCACCCCGGGGCGTCCCCCGAGTCCGGCCCGGGCGACCCGGTCGCGGTCGCCGCGGCGGGCATCGCCGAGGCCAAGGCCAAGCACCACGACTTCGTCATCGTCGACACCGCCGGCCGGCTGGGTATCGACGAGGAGCTGATGGCCCAGGCCGCCGCGATCCGCGAGGCGGTCAACCCCGACGAGGTGCTGTTCGTCCTGGACGCGATGATCGGTCAGGACGCCGTCGCCACCGCCCAGGCATTCGGGGACGGCGTCGGGTTCACCGGCGTCGTGCTGACCAAGCTGGACGGCGACGCCCGCGGTGGCGCCGCGCTGTCGGTCCGTGAAGTCACCGGGGTGCCAATCCTTTTCGCTTCCACCGGGGAGAAGTTCGAAGACTTCGACGTCTTCCATCCGGACCGGATGGCCAGTCGCATCCTGGGCATGGGCGACGTGCTGAGCCTGATCGAGCAGGCCGAACAGGTCTTCGACGCCCAGCAGGCGGAGGCGGCCGCCGCCAAGATCGGCACCGGAGAACTCACGCTGGAAGATTTCCTCGAGCAGATGCTCGCCGTGCGCAAGATGGGCCCGATCGGCAACCTGCTGGGCATGCTGCCCGGCGGCGCACAGATGAAGGACGCGCTGGCCGAGGTCGACGACAAGAGCCTCGACCGGCTGCAGGCCATCATCCGCGGAATGACGCCCGAAGAGCGGGCCGACCCGAAGATCATCAACGCCTCCCGGCGCCTGCGCATCGCCAACGGCTCGGGCGTCACCGTGTCCGAGGTCAATCAGCTGGTGGACCGCTTCTTCGAGGCCCGCAAGATGATGTCCTCGATGCTCGGCGGCATGGGGATACCGGGAATCGGGCGCAAGTCCGCGACACGAAAGTCCAAGAACGCGAAGGGCAAGAAGGGCAAGAAGGGCGGTCGCGGCCCGACGCCGCCCAAGGTGCGCAGTCCGTTCGGGCCCGGGGCGGGCATACCGGGCATGCCGGGCATGCCGGCCGGCTTCCCGGATCTGTCGCAGATGCCCGAGGGGCTCAACGAGTTGCCGCCCGGTCTGGCCGACTTCGACCTGTCCAAGCTGAAGTTCCCGGGCAAGAAGTAGTCCCGCCGTGCGGCTGCACGTGCGCGGTTCGGCTCTGCCGGGCGACGTTCCCACCGAACTGTGGATCGTCGACGGCCACCTCAGCACCGAACCGGTGTCCGGCGCCGACACCGTCTTCGAGGGCGGCTGGATTCTGCCGGGCCTGGTCGACGCGCATTGCCACGTCGGTCTCGGCGAACACGGCGCGGTAGAACTCGACGAGGCGATCACCCAGGCCGAGACCGAACGCGAGGCCGGGGCGTTGCTGCTGCGGGATTGCGGCTCACCGATCGACACCCGCAGCCTCGACGACCACCACGACCTGCCGCGGATCATCCGGGCTGGACGCCACCTGGCCAGACCCAAGCGCTACATCCCCGGCCTGCCGATCGACCTGGAAGACGAGTCTCAACTGCCGGCCGCGGTGGCCGAGCAGGCCCGCCGCGGTGACGGCTGGGTCAAGCTGGTCGGCGACTGGATCGACCGCAAGGTAGGTGACCTCGCGCCGCTGTGGTCCGACGACGTCCTGAAAGCCGCTATCGATGCCGCGCACGCCGAGGGCGCCCGGGTCACCGCGCACGTGTTCGGCGAGGATGCGCTGCCCGGATTGATCCGCGCCGGCATCGACTGCATCGAACATGGCACCGGCCTCACTGACGACACCATCGCGCTGATGGTCGAACACGGCACAGCGCTGGTGCCCACCCTGATCAATCTGGAGAATTTCCCCGGCATTGCCGATGCCGCGACCCGTTATCCGACGTACGCCGCGCACATGCGCGATCTCTACGACCGCGGGTACCGCCGGGTGGCGGCGGCGCGCGACGCCGGCGTGCTGGTATACGCCGGCACCGACGCCGGCGGCATGATCCGGCACGGCCGCATCGCCGACGAGGTGGACGCCCTGCGCGGGATCGGCATGAGCGCCGAGGAGGCGTTGGGTGCAGCGTGCTGGGACGCGCGGCGCTGGCTGGGCCGGCCCTGCCTCGACGACGGGGCATCGGCAGATCTGTTGTGCTACTCCCAGGACCCACGCCTGGGCCCCGGGGTGCTGACCCGGCCTGATCTGGTGATCTTGCGCGGCAACCCGTTTCGGCCCGGCTGACCAGGCAAGTATTCGCCCAGTGTTGGCCGCGCGCTGACCGCGTCTCGCGCCGCGGTGGTTAGTATCGCTGGATGGCGTTGGCCAGCGGTGCGGCCGTTGCCGGGTACACCGTGGTGCGGATGCTGAGTTCCTCCGCGACCGGTGAGCTTTACCTGGTGGAAAGGCCTGATGTGCGCGGGTGGCGCGCCCTGAAGGTGCTGCCGTCGACGTTGTCGGCGGACGGCGATTTCCGGCGCCGGTTCCATCAGGAGACCCAGGTCGCGGCGACCATGTACCACCCCAACATCGTTGAGGTGCACGATCGCGGCGAGTTCGAGGGTCAGCTGTGGATCGCGATGGACTACGTGGACGGCACCGACGCCGCGAAGCTGATGGCCAGTCGGTTCCCGGCGGTACTGCCGCTGGCCGAAGCGCTGGGCATGATCACCGCGGTGGCCGGCGGGCTGGATTTCGCCCACCAGCGCGGGTTGTTGCATCGGGACGTCCGGCCGGCCAACATCCTGCTGGCGACGACGGACGAACCGCGGATTCTGTTGACCGACTTCGGCTTGGCGCGTCCGCCGGCCGAATCGGCCTACGCCGCGCCGGAGGAGATTGCCGGTGCCGAACCCGACGGGCGCGCCGACCAATACGCGCTGGCCGCGACCGCGATGCACCTGTTCACCGGCGCGCCGCCGGCGGTCGGGACGCGCCTGCGCGATCTGCGTCCCGACCTGGACCGGCTGGACGGGGTGCTGGGCCGGGCGATGGCAGGCAATCCGTCCGACCGGTTCGGCAGCTGCCGCGAGTTCGCCGACGCGCTGGCCGAGCACGCCGGCGTCCCGGATCGCAGCCACGGGCCACACGAGGTAGCCCCGGTCATTGGGGTCACTGAGGTCGCCGAGGTCACTGAGGTCGCCGAGCAGCCCCTTCCCGAACCCGCCTACGTCGTCGACTATCCGGCTTATGGCTGGCCGCAACCGCCGCCACCCCCACCGCCGCCGGTGCCGCGACCGGCTACCGTTCCGCCGCCACGGCAAGCCACGATGTTGCAGTCCGCCGCCGGATCGCTCGCGCGACGGCTGAATGAGTTCTCCACCCGCCCCAAACCGCGGCGGGGGCCGCGGCGGATCCTGCTCGGTGCCGTCGCGGTGCTGCTGCTGGCCGGCCTGTTCGCCGCCGGAGTCTCGATCGGGCGCAAGACCATGACGTCGACTCAGGCGGGCAGCCCCGCCACGACGACGCCGGCGTCATCGAGAACCACGCCGAGCAGTACCCCCGCGGGCTCACCACTTCCGCTCGAGGGCATGTATGTGATCGAGGTGCAGCGCTCGAGGCAGACCTTCAACAACACCCCGACCCCGCAGCCGCCGGACGTCGCGACCTGGTGGGCGTTCCGGTCGTCGTGCACGCCCACGCGCTGCCTGGCCGCGGGGACCCTGCTCAGCGAGACCGACCACACCCAGGCGAAGTCTCCCGATGTGCACCCGCTGCTGCTCGAGTTCCAGGGCGGGCAATGGCGATCGCGGCCGGAAATCACAAAATTCCCGTGCATCGGTCCCAACGGCGTAGCCAGCACGCAGACCACCGTGCAGATGGTGGCACTGCGTCCGGAACCGGACGGCAACCTGGCCGGCGACATGACGGTGACCGTGAAGACCAACGAATGCAGCCAGCAGGGGGGAGTCATCCGCATTCCCACCAAGGCGACCCGGACGGGCGAGACGCCGCCCGGGGTGACCGTGCCGGACCCGGTGCGCGTTACGCCCAGTAGCGAACCGCCCACCGTCACACTCACCGGCCCGCCGACGACGACTACGCATCGGTGAGCTCTTTGCCGGGAAAGATTGCGAGTGATCGCTATCTATGTTAGCGTCGGGCCAACGCAACGACTTGGAGGAACTGTGACTTTCGACGTGATCATCCGCGACGGCCTGTGGTTCGACGGCACCGGCGCGGCGCCGCAGACGCGTAACTTGGGCATTCGCGACGGCGTGGTGGCCACCGTCTCGGCCAAGCCGCTGGACGAGACCGGTTGCCCCGAGGTGATCGACGCGGGCGGCAAGTGGGTCATGCCGGGCTTCCTCGACGTGCACACGCACTATGACGCCGAAATCCTGCTCGACCCCGGTCTGCGCGAGTCGGTGCGGCACGGGGTGACCACCCTGCTGCTGGGCAATTGCTCGTTGTCGACCGTCTACGCAAACTCCGAGGACGCCGCCGACCTGTTCAGTCGGGTCGAGGCGGTGCCGCGCGACTTCGTTCTCGGCGCGCTGGAACGCAACAAGACCTGGTCGACGCCCGCGGAGTACGTCGAGAAGCTCGACGCGCTGCCATTGGGGCCGAATGTCGGCTCGATGCTTGGTCATTCGGACTTGCGCACGGCGGTACTCGGCCTGGAGCGGGCGACCGACGGCGATGTCCGGCCCACCGATGCCGAGCTGGAGAAGATGGCGAAACTGCTCGACCAGGCGTTGGACGCCGGGATGCTGGGCATGTCCGGGATGGATGCACCGATCGACAAGCTCGACGGTGAGCGGTTCCGCTCCCGGGCGCTGCCGTCCACGTTCGCGACCTGGCGGGAACGGCGGCGGCTGATCAAGGTGCTGCGCAAGCGCGGCCGGATCCTACAGAGCGCCCCGAACGTCGACAGCCCGGTTTCGGCGCTGATGTTCTTCCTCACCAGCAGCCGAATACTGAACCGCCGCAAGGGCGTTCGGATGAGCCTGTTGGTGTCCGCGGACGCCAAGTCAATGCCGTTGGCGGTGCACACCTTTGGGCGCGGCGCTCGCCTGTTGAACAAGCTGCTGGCATCCAGCGTGCGGTTCCAGCACTTGCCGGTGCCGTTCACCCTGTACTCCGACGGGATCGACCTGCCGGTCTTCGAGGAGTTCGGCGCCGGCACGGCCGCCCTGCACCTGCGTGACGAACTCGAGCGCAACCAGCTGCTTGCCGACGAGTCCTACCGCCGGAAATTCCGCCGCGAGTTCGACCGCATCAAGCTGGGGCCGTCGCTGTGGCACCGCGACTTCCACGACGCGGTGATCGTGGAGTGCCCCGACAAGTCGTTGATCGGCAAGAGCTTTGGGGCGATTGCCGACGAGCGTGGGCTGCACCCGCTGGATGCGTTCCTCGACATCCTGGTGGACAACGGCGAACGCAACGTGCGCTGGACCACGACCGTCGCCAACCACCGGCCTAAGCAGCTGGACAAGCTGGCCGCCGACCCGGTTGTGCACATGGGCTTCTCCGACGCGGGCGCGCACCTGCGCAACATGGCCTTCTACAACTTCCCGCTGCGGCTGCTGAAGCGCACTCGCGACGCCCACCGGGCCGGCCGGCCGTTCCTGACGCTGGAGCGGGCGGTGTATCGGCTGACCGCCGAGGTGGCCGAGTGGTTCGGCATCGACGCCGGCACGCTGCGGGAAGGCGACCGTGCGGACTTCGTCGTGATCGACCCCACCCGCCTGGACGACTCGGTGGACGGCTACTACGAAGAAGCGGTGCCGTTCTACGGCGGCCTTCGCCGCATGGTGAACCGCAACGACGCGACCGTGGTCGCGACGGGTGTCGGCGGTGCGGTGGTCTTCCGCAACGGCGAGTTCTGCGAAGGCTACGGCGAAACGGTGAAGTCGGGCCGGTACCTGCGCGCAGGCGAGCGGCACGCGCAACGGGCCGGACGGGCCCTGAGCGCCACCGCGTAGCGATGGCCAGGACCCAGCAGCAGCGCCGCGAGGAGACGGTCGGCCGGCTCCTCGAGGCCTGCATCGACACCATCATCGAAGTCGGCTACGCACGCGCTTCGGCGGCGGTGATCACCAAACGCGCCGGGGTGTCGGTCGGGGCGCTGTTCCGGCACTTCGAAACCATGGGCGACTTCATGGCGGCCACGGCATCGGAGGTGTTGCGTCGCCAGTTGGAGACCTTCACCAAGCAGGTCGCTCAGATACCGGCCGACCGGCCGGCCCTGGAGGCGGCCCTGGCGATTCTGCGGGACATCACCAGCGGGCCCGCAAACGCCGTGCTTTATGAGTTGTTGATCGCCGCCCGCACCGATGAGAAGTTGAAAACGACGCTGCAGCACGAGCTTTGGCAGTACCGCGCGAAGATCTACGACGCCGCGCTGACCTTGCCCGGGACTGAGGACATCCCGCCGGACACGCTGCCGGTGCTGGCGGCGCTGTTGACCAATGTGTTCGACGGAGCCGCGGTGGTGGAGGGCGTGTTGCCCCAGCCCGAGATCGCCGAGCGCCGGATTCCGGTGCTGACCGCACTGCTGAATGCCAAGGCAGCCTCGCTGGGGGCTTCGAGCACTCATGCGTCGACGCCGTCCGGGCTGGACGGGCCCGATGGTCCGGGCGCATCGACCGCCCATGACCTCGCGGTGATCTTCCGTGCCGCGATGGCCAACCCGGTGTTCGCGGCGATCACAGCCAAGCCCTCGGCGACGTTTCCCGGCGGCCCCGGTGACGGCGGCGACGTGGTGATCACCAACCAGGACGAGCTGCTGCAGCGCTACCCCGGCGCGATCGGCGGCAAGACGGGCTTCACCAACGCCGCCCGCAAGACGTTCGTCGGTGCGGCGGCGCGCGGTGGCCGCCGGCTGGTGATCGCGATGATGTACGGGCTGGTCAAAGAGGGCGGGCCGACCTACTGGGACCAGGCCGCCAGCCTGTTCGACTGGGGCTTCGCGCTCAGTCCGCAAGCCAGCATCGGCTCGCTGTAGCTTTCCCTGCGCGAGCAGACGCGTAAGCCCCCCCCCCCCCCGGGGGGGGGGGGGGTTCCCGTCTGCTCG
>NZ_LZKQ01000300.1 GCF_001668675.1 Mycobacterium asiaticum
CGCCGCGCCGATCGGCCAATCCCGGGTCATTGATTTGGTGGGTCCGTTGCTGACATCGGCTCCGCAGGGCCCCGATGGCTTGAGTGACCGCGAGATCGAAGTGCTGCGACTGCTCGCCGAGGGACTGAGCAATCGTGCGATCGGGGAACGGCTTTTCATCAGCACCAACACCGCCGCCAACCATGTGCGCAGCATCCTGATCAAGACCGGCGCGACGAATCGCACGCAGGCGGCGATGTACGCCACCGAGCACGAGCTGCTCGGGTAGTTCAGATACCGGAAAACGCGCCGTCCGGCAGGATGCGGTTGCTCACCTCGACGATGGCGTCGGCGGGCAGACCGGCACGCGCGGCGGCGCTTCTGATGGCCTCCGGGGAGGGTGCCTCATACAGGCAATACGTCTTGCGTTTGTCCGCCGACAAAAACGAGTACAGCCAGCGAACGCCTTCCTCGGAATTGATGCGATTGATCCCGTCCACGGTGTCGAGGCTGGGGTCGAGGACCTCCGCGAAGTTGCGCTCGATCATGAATATCGGCACGGTGAACTCCTATTGATCAGCCGGTCGTGCGTTGAACCTACCTGGGAGCGTCGGTCTGGACCACCGTTCGCCGTTGCCGGGACGGACGCCCGCGATACCTCCTTCCGCTTTGCCGCGAGCGTGCGCTGAATGCCGGCGACACGCCGCTGCGCCCGGCATTCCGCGCACCTTCGCGGGAGGGTCGGAGCGAAACCAAAGTGACTTCGCTGACCGGCACGTGAAACAATCGCTGGCCGTGAAGACCTTCGAGGATCTGTTCGCCGAACTCGGCGAGCGCGCCCGCACCCGCCCGGCCGGCAGCGCAACTGTGGCCGCGCTGGACGCCGGTGTGCACGCGGTGGGCAAGAAGATCCTGGAGGAGGCCGGTGAGGTGTGGCTCGCCGCCGAGCACGAGCCAGACGAGGCGCTGGCCGAGGAGATCAGCCAGCTGTTGTACTGGACGCAGGTGCTGATGATCTCCCGCGGACTGTCCCTCGACGATGTCTATCGGAAACTGTGAATATGCTGCGAGTTGCGGTGCCCAACAAGGGGGCGCTGAGTGAGCCGGCCACCGAGATCCTTTCCGAGGCCGGCTACCGCCGACGCACCGATCCCAAAGACCTGACCGTCATCGACCCCACCAACAATGTCGAGTTCTTTTTCCTTCGCCCCAAGGACATTGCCATCTATGTCGGGTCGGGAGAACTCGACTTCGGTATCACCGGACGTGACCTGGCGCTGGATTCCGATGCGCCAGTGCGGGAACGGTTGGCGCTGGGCTTCGGCTCCTCGCGGTTCCGGTACGCCGGTCCGGCGGGGCGGGATTGGACCGTCGCGGATCTGGCGGGTAAACGGATCGCCACGGCATACCCGAATTTGGTGCGAAAAGACCTGGCCGCGAGAGGGATTGATGCGACCGTCATCAGGCTGGACGGTGCCGTCGAGATATCCGTACAACTCGGGGTCGCCGACGCCATCGCCGACGTGGTGGGTTCGGGTCGCACGCTGAGCCTGCACAACCTGGTGGCCTTCGGTGAGCCACTCTGCGATTCGGAAGCGGTGCTCATCGAACGGGCCGACCACGATGGCCAATCAGCTTCTGCCCGTGACCAATTGGTGGCCCGCGTGCAGGGCGTGGTGTTCGGCCAGCAGTACCTGATGCTCGACTACGACTGCCCGCGCTCGTCATTGGACCGCGCGACGTCGATAACCCCGGGGCTGGAATCCCCGACCATCGCCCCGCTCGCCGACCCGGACTGGGTTGCGGTGCGCGCGTTGGTGCCACGCCGCGACGTCAACGGGATCATGGACGAGCTGGCCGCGATCGGGGCGAAAGCGATCCTGGCTTCCGATATCAGATTCTGCAGATTCTGAACGGGTGCCGGCGGGTCGGCTGTGTTAGCGTCCGCTGGAACCCGCGACCTCGCGCGGGGTTCTCGTCAGCGCCGCCGGGCCGGTGCTTGTCCCAGGAGGGATACCAGTGACACACATTCTCGTTCTCCTGTTGGCTTTATTGCTAGGTGTCGTCGCCGGGCTGCGGTCGCTGACGGCGCCCGCCGTGGTCGCCTGGGCCGTCCATCTCCATTGGCTCAACATCGCACATGATTCCTGGGCATTTTGGGTGGGCAACACCGTGACGGTTGTGATTCTCAGCCTCCTGGCCGTCGCGGAATTGATTAACGACAAATTGCCCAAGACGCCGCCGCGCACCGCGCCGCCCGTATTCGCCATCCGGCTGATCATGGGCGGGTTCGCCGCTGCGGTCGTCGGCGCTGCATGGCAACACACATGGACCTCACTGGGTGCCGGCGTCGTCGGTGCCGTACTGGGCACCCTCGGTGGCTTCCAGGCCCGTCGCGCGCTGGTCGCCAAGAACGGCGGCAAAGACCTCCCGATCGCGCTGCTCGAGGATTCGGTGGCGGTGCTGGGCGGCTTCGCGATCGTCGCCGCGGCGGCCGCTCTGTGACCGAAGGGTCCTCGGAGGCCCAGACCTTCGATGCAATCGTCGTCGGTGCCGGGCAGGCCGGACCGCCCCTGGCGGGCCGGCTCACCGCCGCCGGACAGCGAGTTGCTGTCATCGAACGCCAACACGTCGGCGGCACCTGCGTCAACTACGGATGCATCCCCACCAAGACCCTGGTGGCCAGTGCCCACGCCGCACACCTGGCGCGGCGCGGTGCCGAGTACGGGGTGGGGACCGGTCCGGTCAGTGTCGACATGGCCAAGGTCAAGGCCCGCAAAGACGACATCATGCTCAAGGACCGCAACGGCGTTCAGTCCTGGCTGGACGGCATGGACAATTGCACCGTCTTTCGCGGGCACGCCCGCTTCACCGATCCGCACACCATCCGGGTCGGCGATGACGTGCTACGCGCCGACCGGATCTTCCTCAATGTCGGTGGCCGGGCGGTGGTGCCCGACATCCCCGGACTCGCCGAGGTCGAATACCTGACCAACGTGTCCGTGCTGGAACTCGACACGGTGCCCGGACATCTGGTCATCATCGGCGGCAGCTACATCGCGCTCGAATTCGCGCAAATGTACCGCCGCTTCGGCGCCCGGGTCACCGTCGTGGAACGCGGCCCGCGCCTGGCCTCCCGCGAGGACGAGGACGTCTCGACCACCATCCGGGAAATCCTGGAGGCCGAGGGGATCGACGTCATCACCGGCGCGGATGACGTTCGAGTTGTCAAGCGCGACAGCGGTTTCGAGTTGACCCCCAGCGCCGGTGCCGCGCCGATAGCGGGCAGTCACCTGCTGCTGGCGGTGGGCCGCCAACCCAACACCGACGACCTCGGGCTGGAGGCGGCCGGTGTGCAGACCGACGCCCGCGGCTACATCGTCGTCGACGATCAACTCCGCACCAACGTCGAGCACATCTGGGCCATGGGCGACTGTAACGGCAAGGGCGCATTCACCCACACCTCCTACAACGACTTCGAAATCGTGGCGGCCAACCTGCTCGACGACGACCCTCGCCGGGTCAGCGACCGCATCACCACCTATGCGCTCTATATCGACCCCCCGCTGGGGCGGGCCGGCCTGACCGTGGACCAGGTCCGCAAGTCGGGCCGCAAGGCGCTGGTCGGTAAGCGGCCGATGACCCGGGTTGGCCGGGCGGTGGAAAAGGGTGAGACGCAAGGGTTTATGAAGGTCGTGGTGGACGCCGAGACCGACGAGATCCTCGGTGCGGCGGTCTTCGGAGTGGGCGGTGACGAAGCGATCCACTGCATCCTCGACGTGATGTCGGTCAAGGCCCCCTACACCACGCTGTCGCGCACGATGCACATCCACCCGACGGTCAGCGAGCTGATTCCCACTGTGCTGCAGGAGATGTCGCCGCTCGACTAGCCGTCCCGCGAACCCGGATGCTCCACCGACGCCCGCGCCGCACCAGAGCGACCGGGACCGCGCCCAGCAGATCGAGGCTGAGCCGGCCGACCCGGAGGCTGGAACCGTCGGCCAATCTCCCGGCCTCGCTGCGGGTGTAGTCAGTGGATTCGAACGATTGATACTCACTCGCACCGGTCAGGCGACGGTAGAAACAGCGGGTCATGCCGCCGGTTCGGTCGGCTGTGACTCCGCGGCGCTGGGTGAATGTTCTGGCCACCCCGGGTACGGCGGCGGCGTACCGCCGAACGCCGGACACAGCACCTGATGGGAGCACCAGTCGCACAGCCGGGACGGGTTGGGCCGAAAGTCACCGGTCTGGCCGGCGGACTGGATCGCGCGCCAGATGGCCATCAACGTCTTCTCGAACCGCAGCAGCTCGTCGTGATCCGGCGAATAGTCCAGCAGTTGCCCGTCGGCCAGATAGATCAGCCGCAGCCGGGTCGGCAGCACCCCGCGCGACCGCAGCAGCGCCACCGCGTAGAACTTCATCTGGAACATGGCCTTGAACTCGGCCAGGGTGCGTGCCGCCGGCGGGGCCTTGCCCGTCTTGTAGTCGACCACGCGCAGCTCACCGGTGGCGGCGACGTCGATACGGTCGATGTAGCCACGCAGCAGCGTTCCGTCGGCCAGTTCCACCTCCACCCGCTGTTCACAGCATTGCGGGTCGAACCGGGTCGGGTCCTCGAGCCGGTAGTAGCCGGCCAGCAGGGCACGCGCCTCGTCCAGCAGTTGGGCCCGCTGCTGCGGGTCCAGATCACCGGCCAGCTCGGGGTCGCGGGCGAGCACCTGATCCCAGGCGGGGTCGATCAGCGAACGCGCGGTGTCCGGGCCGCGCTGGACGGCCGGCAACTCGTAGAGCCGCTCGAGCGCGACATGCACCACCGACCCGCGCAGCTGGGCGGGGGAGGGCGCCTCGGGTAACCGGTCGATCGCCCGGAAGCGATACAGCAGCGGGCACTGCTTGAAATCCGCGGCCCGCGAGGGTGAGAGCGCCGGTCGGGCGCTGGACACCTCCGGCTTTGCTGCGGCCGTCATAATCGCAGCCTAGGACCGGGTACCGACAACCCCAAGCACCAGCGTCAGCGAGTCGGCTGGCACGCTGTACGCCGTGTCAGCAACGGGTCCGTTCAGCGTCGGCGAGCGCGTTCAGCTGACCGACGCCAAGGGGCGGCACTACACGGTCACTCTGACCCCGGACGCCGAGTTCCACACCCACCGGGGCCGGATCGCCCACGACACGATCATCGGGCTGGAACAGGGCAGCGTCGTCAAGTCCAGCAACGGCGCCCTGTTCCTGGTGCTGCGGCCGCTGCTCGTCGACTACGTGATGTCGATGCCGCGCGGGCCGCAGGTGATCTACCCCAAGGACGCCGCCCAGATCGTGCACGAGGGCGACATCTTTCCCGGCGCCCGCGTTCTGGAAGCCGGTGCCGGTTCCGGTGCCCTGACGCTGTCGCTGTTGCGGGCGGTCGGCCCCGAGGGCTCGGTGGTGTCGTACGAGGCGCGGGCGGATCACGCCGAACACGCGAGGCGCAACGTCAGCACGTTCTACGGCGCGGCACCGGCCAATTGGCAACTCATCATCAGCGACCTCGCCGAGTCCGACCTGCCCGACGGCTCGTTCGACCGGGCGGTGCTGGACATGCTGGCCCCGTGGGACGTCCTGGACGCGGTCTCGCGGCTGGTGGTCGCCGGTGGTGTGCTGCTGATCTACGTCGCGACCGTCACGCAGCTGTCCAAGGTGGTGGAGGCGGTGCGGGC
>NZ_LZKQ01000301.1 GCF_001668675.1 Mycobacterium asiaticum
AACTGTCAAGCATCAGCCGAAACACCGTCAGGCATCACCCGAAACAGAAATGTCAAGCATCAACCGACGTCATACACACCCAGAAAGTGCCCCCGGCAGGATTCGAACCTGCGACACCGGCTTTAGGAGAGCCGTGCTCTATCCCCTGAGCTACGGGGGCGGACCCGCTGAGCTTACCGGTCCCCCCAAAGACCGGGGCTCAGCGCAGTTCCGCCATCACTTTGGCGAAGTTGTCGATGTGGTTGTCCTGCACGGTGAAGTGCGTGATCCCGTACTTGTCGCGGTGGCTCGACAGCTTCTCGGCCATCTCGTGGGGAGTCCCGCTGAGCACCGAGTGCATGGCCAGCAGCTGTTCGTCGGACAAGTCCGGCGCGTTACGGCGGGTCAGCGACAGGTTGGGGACCGTCTCACCCTCGCGCGGAACCGCGGTGATCACCAGGTTCAACTCGAGCGCTTCGAACCGGTCACCGGCGGCGGCGCGAACGAAGTCGATGCGCTCGGCCAGCGGGTCCTCCACGTCTCGTACCCGGGCCCCGGTCAGGGCGACGATGTCGGCGTGCCGCGCGGCCAGGGTCATCACCCGGTCACCGCTGCCGGCCACCATGATCGGCACCCTGGGGTGGTGCTCCTTGAGGTAGGCGGTCATGTGTTCCAGATAGTCGACGCGCGCTCCTGCGCTCGGGTACGGCAGCTCGGCCGCCTCGAATTCCTCACGCACGTAACCGGTTCCGAGGCCCACCTCCAGTCGGCCGTCGCTGAGTAGGTCTAGGGCCCCGATGTCCCGGCTCAGCAGTGCCGGCTTGTAGAAGGCGGCGTTGAGCACGTACATGCTCAGCCGGACCCGTTCGGTGACCATCGCGGCCGCCGTCAGCGTCGGAAACGGTGCGGCCGCACCGAGATGGTCTGGCACACAGATGATGTCGAAGCCCAGATCTTCCACTCTCTTCACCGTCTCCACCAGTGCCTCGCGAGACTTGAAGTAGCGAATGCTCACGCCGAAGCGAAAATCCTTGGCCACCAACAACTCCATTCAACGACGGGAAGAAACCTGCCACGACCGCGCCGCGGCCGCCAAACCATTGATCAATCCGGCAGTCACCGGCGACAAACCGTCCGGACCCGGCAGGGGACTGCGCGGGCTCAGCCCGCGGACCCGGACCGGAAGTTCCAGCTGGGTACCGGCGCCGCGAACCCGGTTGACCGGGTTGTCCGGATGCAGGCCCCGCAGTTCCCCGGGTATCACGTCGAGATTGGTGATCACTTGGTACCCGGGCAGCCGAACATGTTCGGCGACATGCGCCGCCAGCTTGCGATTCCGCCCACCGGCCAGCAGTTGTGCCTCGCGTCCGACCCGGCCGTACCCGTGCAGCGATACCGCCACCTCGACGTGCTCCAAAAATTCAGCGAGTCGGGCGGATTCGGCCGGATCGAATCGCGACGACGGCAGGTGGTGGGGGTATTGGTCGGGGTGGCGCAACACATACACGGAGGCGTCGACGGCATCGGCGGCCCGCTCGGCGATCACGTCGGTCATCTGTTCCAGTCCACCGCCATGAATGGCCAGAAACCCGAAGCGGGACCGCAGCCGGCTCAGCTCGACCATCCCGGGTTCCCCGAGCAAATCCGAAAGGGACTGCGGCCCAGTGCCATTCGGCGACATCGGTTGCGGCCAGCGGGCCGGATCCCAGCGGTGCAGAAAGTCGATCCAGCGTTGCGGCAGCCCGTGTTGGGTGGCGCCGTCGATGATCCGCAAGAGGTAACCCGGCCGGGGCGGGCCGGGTGTCACCCGGTGGTCGATGTACACCCATGCCGGTTCGGGGCCGGTGTCGGTGTGCACGGTCAGCTCGTCGCGCCGGTATCGCACCGGCACTCCTTCGGCACTGTCCAGGACGGTCAGGTCGTGATCGGAAATCTGCCAGACCACACCGTGCACCTCGTTGCCCGCGGATGGTTCGACGGTGGCCACGCCGCGCTGGTTGATCAGCCAGCCGTGATCGCACAGCACCGCCGGTCGCGGATCGATGGCGTCCGGACAGCGTCTCGCCATCTGGTTCACGCACAGGTTTGAGCCGTATGCGAAGTAGGGGTGCCGGCGGACCGGCATCAGCCCGTCGCGGTGAGGTAGATCAGCGCCACGTTAAGCAGACTAATCATCACCGCGACGACCCAGCCAACGATGGTGGTGACCCGATGGTTGGTATCGGCGCCCATGAGTTGGGGGTTGCCGGTCAGCCGGATCAGCGGGAGCACCGCGAACGGAATGCCGAACGACAGCACCACCTGCGAGAGCACCAGCGTCCGGGTGGGATCGACGTTCAGTGCCAGCAGGGCGATCGCCGGGCACAGCGTCACCAGCCGGCGCACCAGCATCGGCACCGACCAGTGCAGCAGCCCCTGCATGATCATGGCGCCGGCGTATGCCCCCACCGACGAGGACGCCAGTCCTGACGCGAGCAACCCGACGGCGAACAACACCGCGATCGTTGGGCCCATGGTGCCGCGGACCGCCTCGTAGGCAGCCTCGATGGAACCGACATCCCCGTGACCGCGCATGTTGTAGGCGGCCACCAGCAGCATTGCGGCGTTGACTCCGCCGGCGATCACCATGGCCACTCCGACGTCCCAGCGGGTGATGCGCAGTAGCCGTCGTCGGGTCGGCCCCGGCGCGGGATGCCCGTGCCGGTCGCGGGCCAGCCCGGAATGCAGGTACACCGCGTGCGGCATCACGGTGGCGCCCAGGATGGCCGCGGCCAGCAGCACGCTTTCGGTGCCTTGAAAGCGCGGCACCAGCCCGCCCAGCACGTCACCGGCCGGGGGTGTCGCGACGAAGAAGCTGGCGGTAAACCCGACCGCGATGATCAGCAGCAACCCGGTGATGACCGTCTCGAACAGGCGCTGGCCCCGGCGGTCCTTGATGGTCAACAGCAGCAGCGAGATCACGCCGGTGATCAGCCCGCCGACCGGCAACGGCAGGCCGAACAGGATGCGCAGCGCGACAGCCCCGCCGATCACTTCGGCGACGTCGGTGGACATTGCAACGATCTCGGCTTGCGCCCAGTACCCGAGCCGGGCCGGTCTCCCCATCCGCTCACCGATCGCCTCGGGAAGCGAACGGCCGGTGACCAATCCGAGTTTCGCCGAGAGGTATTGCACCAGGCCGGCCATCACGTTGGCGGCAACGATGACCCACAGCAGCAGGTAGCCGAACTGGGTGCCGGAGCTGACGTTGGCCGCGACGTTGCCCGGGTCCACGTAGGCGATCGCGGCAACGAACGCAGGGCCCAGCAGGTACCAGCTGGCCCGGTCCGAGGTCGCGGTCTCCTGCGCCAATGCACCAGCCTTCGGCCGTCGAGGAAGTGATTCCGAATGAAAAAAGTGAGGGTATCCGAAACGTTCCCGGCCGCGGTTGCGGGCCGCCGCGCGACTAGCCGGCGCTGATGCTGCCGCCGCCGTCCGCGCGCAGCACCTGCCCCGTCAGGTAACCGGCGTCTTCATCCAGCAACGCGCAGATCACGTGCGCGATCTCCGCGGGCGTGCCGACCCGGCCCATCGGGATGGCGCTGAGCAGGCGGGCCTCGCGCTCGGACCCAGCCGGGCTGCGCTCGCGGTACATCTCGGTCTCGATCGGGCCCGGTGCGACGGCGTTCACGGTGATGCCGGTCGCCGCAAGCTCGGCGGCCCAGATGCGGGTGCAGGTTTCCAGCGCGGCCTTCGCCGCGGCGTACGGGGTGCGCTCCCGGGTCCCGAGCGTTGTCAGGCTGCTGACATTGACGATTCGGCCCCATCCGCCGGCGGTCATGCCCGGCAGCACCGCTTGCACCACCTGCACCGCGGTGCGCACGTTCATGTCATAGGTCGAGAAGAGGTCGTCCAGCTCGATCGAGCCGATGCGGCCGAACCGCGCGAACCCGACGTTGTTCACCACTGCGTCGACAGTGCCGTCGGCCACCACTTGCTGCAACGTCGCCGCCGTGCCCGCCTGGTCGGCCAGGTCGACGGGATAAAACGGTCCCGGAAAATCCGTGGGCGCCGTCCGCGCCAGGCCGATCGGTTCGTTTCCGCTCGCGGCCACCCGGTCGGCGACCGCGCGGCCGATCCCTTTGGACGCTCCGGTGATCAGCACCCTTCGTTTGGGCATGACGTTCCCCTATCGCCGTGATGCTTCAGTCTGCGCCCTGGAGCGGTCGGCCGGGTATGGCGTAGCGGACAGAATTCCCACGGAAACCGACACGCCGCCGATCGAAGGCCTCGAATCATCTTCCAGCGCACGCACTTCGAGCGGGCAGTTACCTCACAGATCGGGAACAGGTATCTCCAAGTTGGGGAAGGTCAGCCCGCCGTCGACCTCTAATGTCTTGCCGGTCAAGAAGCTGCCCGCCGGCGAAGCCAAATACACTGCGGCAGCTGCGATGTCGGCCGGGTCGCCGAGGCGGCGCAGCGGTGTCGC
>NZ_LZKQ01000302.1 GCF_001668675.1 Mycobacterium asiaticum
GCCGCGCGCTGCTCACCGTGGCTAGAATGCGGGCCATGGGGTTTTTCCCCCCCCGCGAAAAGACGCCAAAACCCCCCCCCCCGGGGGGGGGGGGGGGGGGTTTTGGCGTCTTTTCGCGCACACAGCGCGCACATTTCGTCATCTGGCGTGCACCGACATGTCAGCACCCCGATGCCGACTGGCTCACCGGCTGCGCCACGTTGGTGGCATGAGCATCGCTTCTGTCCTCATACCCAGCGAGAAACCACGCGGCCCGGTAACCACCGATGCCCCCGGCCCGCACTACTCCCTCCTGCTGTCCACCGACGAGGCCCTCATCGAAGCGGCGCAACGGCTGCGCTACGACGTCTTCAGCAGCACTCCCGGCTTCGCTCTGCCCGCCGCCGTCGACGGCCGCGACGCCGACCGGTTCGACGAGTACTGCGACCACCTGCTGGTGCGCGACGACGACACCGGTGAACTGGTGGGCTGCTACCGGATGTTGCCGCCTTCCGGTGCCATCGCCGCCGGCGGCTTGTATACCGCAACGGAGTTCGACGTTCGCGCCTTCGACACCCTGCGACCGTCGCTGGTGGAGATGGGCCGGGCCGCGGTACGCGAAGGGCACCGCAACGGCGGGGTGGTGCTGCTGATGTGGTCGGGCATCCTGGCCTACCTGGACCGCTGCGACTACGAATACGTGACGGGATGTGTCTCGGTGCCGATCGGCGGCGACTCCACCGGCCAGGCGCCGGGCAGCCAGGTCCGCGGGGTGCGTGACTTCGTACTGAGCCGGCATGCCGCGGACTACCGGGTGTACCCGCACCGGCCCGTCCGCCTCGACGGCAAGAGTCTGGACGAGATTCCGGCGCCCAACCGGCCGGAGGTCCCGGCACTGATGCGTGGTTACCTGCGGCTGGGCGCGCAGGTCTGCGGCGAACCGGCCCACGATCCGGACTTCGGCGTCGGCGACTTCTGCGTGCTGCTGGCCAAACAACACGCCAATACCCGCTATCTGAAGCGGTTGCGTTCGGTTGCGGCGGCCTCGGCGCTGTGAACACGGCCGGGCACTCCTGGCTGCCTCGCGCGACCTGCCACGCGGGATGCGTGCGGATAGCGGAAAGCGCTGCGGCCCAACCATTCCGGACGGCGCTGCGGGTGGCGTTCCGCGTCACCTGTGCGTTGCTGCTGGCACCGGGAATACCGTTGCTCGGGGTGCCGCTGCCCGGCAGCACCGGGGTGCAGCGCACCTACTGCCGGTTGGTGCTGCGTTGTTTCGGCGTGCGAATCAAGGTGTCCGGCAACCCGATTCGTAACCTGCGCGGTGTGTTGGTGGTGAGCAGTCACACGTCCTGGCTGGATGCCTTCGCCATCGGCGCGGTGTTGCCGGGGTCCTTCGTCGCCCGCGCCGACATGTGCACGGCCGGGCCGGTCGGGATTCTGGCTCGCATCCTGCGGGTCATCCCGATCGAACGGTCCAGCCTGCGGCGGCTGCCGGACGTGGTGGATGCGGTGGCCCGCCGCCTGCGCGCCGGGCAGACCGTCGTCGCGTTCCCCGAGGGCACCACGTGGTGCGGGCTGGCGTCGGGCAGTTTCTACCCGGCCATGTTTCAGGCCGCGATCGATTCCGGTCGACCGGTCCAGCCGCTTCGGTTGAGCTACCACCACGCCGACGGCAGCGTGTCGACGGCGCCCGCATACGTCGGCGACGACACCCTGGGCCGGTCGGTGGGCCGGCTGCTGCGGGTGCGGCGCACGGTGGTCTCGCTGCGGGTGGAGGCCCTACAGCTGCCGGGCCCCGACCGGCGGGAACTGGCCGGCCGCTGCCAGTCCGTTGTGTTCCCGGAGCGCGCCCGCGGCCACCGGCACGCGCTGGTGGCCTGAGCGCGGGGCACAATGGGGTGATGTCTCGTTGGCCGACTCCCGATGTGCCCGGCCCGGGGCAGGAATCGGTCTGGGATTATCCCCGTCCGCCGCGGTTGGAGGAGTTCGCCGGCCCGATCACCGTCGAGCTGGGCGGCGAGACGATCGCCTCGACGACCCGCGCCTGGCGGGTGCTGGAAACGAGTCACCCCCCGACCTATTACCTGCCCCGCGACGCGTTCGCCGACGGGGTGCTGCGCCCGACGGCCGGCGCGTCGTGGTGTGAATGGAAGGGCCAGGCCCGCTACTTCGACCTGGTCACCGCGGCGCGGGAGGCCCCGCGCGCCGCGTGGACCTACCAATTGCCGTCGGCGGCGTTCACACCGATCGCGGGGGCCATCGCGGTGCTGGCCGCAGAGGTGGACCGCTGCACTGTCGACGGCGAGCAGGTGATCCCCCAACCCGGCGGGTTCTACGGCGGCTGGATCAACAGCTGGATTGCCGGACCGTTCAAAGGAATTCCCGGTTCGATGGGCTGGTGATCCGCGCACCAGGCTTACCGATGCCCGTTACCGGGAAGCCAGTGCCGGTGAACGACGGAATCATGCTCAGCGTGCACCGGGTAATCGCCGCGCCGCCGCAAGCCCTGTGGGAACTACTGGTCGACCTGGATGCCTGGCCGCGGTGGGGACCGACGATCGCACGCGCCGAGCTGGACCCGCCGTACCGGGAGCTGGAACTGGGCGCCACCGGCAGCGTTCAAACACCGCTGCTGGTCGGTGCGCCGTTCGTGGTGACCGAATTCGACCCTGGCAGATTCTGGGCTTGGAAAATTGGCGGGCAGGTGGCCGCAATCCCCGCCACCAGTCACCGGGTGGACCCGACGCCGGGGGGCGCCCGGGTGACGATGGCCGTCCCCTGGTGGGCCGGCCCCTATCTCAGCATCTGCTCGATTGCGTTGCGGCGCATGGAGAAAATGGTCGGCGCGGGCTAGGCGCGGGTTGGGTTACGGCGGCTCGCCGTTCAACCTGCGCTGCTGGGCCACCACGTCATCGAGGTCCTTGAGCCGCCGCAACCCGGCCAGCGGCTGGGTCATTCGCCGGTTTCCGGCCAGCTGATCGGCGTTGCGGGACAGAAACCACCAGTAGCCGCCGGTGAACGGGCAGGCGCGGTCGCCGACCCGCTCGCTGGGCCGGTACCGACAATCACCGCAATAGTCGCTCATCCGGTTGATGTAGGCCCCGCCGGCGGCATAGGGCTTGGTGGCCATCAGTCCGCCGTCGGCATGCTGCGACATCCCGACCACGTTGGCCACCATCACCCAGTCGTAACCGTCGACGAAGCAGCGGTGGAACCAGTCGGTGACGGCGGCTGGATGCCAACCCCGTTGCAGCGCATAGTTCGACAGCACCATCAGCCGTGGGATGTGGTGCACCCAGCCGTGGTCGCGCACCTGCGCCAGCACGTCGCGTAGGCAGCGGGCCTGCACCGCGTCGGCATCCAACTCGGCGAACCAGTCGGGCAGGTCCGCACGCGCTCGCAGCGCGTTGCGGCGGCGATACCCGTCGCCGAAATGCCAATACACATGCCAGATGTAGTCGCGCCAACCGATCAACTGCCGGATGTAACCCTCGACACTGGCCAGCGGCGCGTCCCCGCTGCGATAGGCGTCCTCGGCCGCATAAGCACACTCCAGCGGATCGAGCAGCCCCAGATTCATCGGCGCCGACAGCAGGCTGTGTGCCATGAACCGATCGCCGGCGAGGATGGCGTCCTCATGAGGACCGAAGTGGGGCAACCGTTCCCGGATGAACACCTGTAACGCCGCCCGCGCTTCGGTGGCGGTGACCGGAAATTCCCGCGGACCGTCGTTGCCGACGAACGAGACGTCGCCGTCGCGTTCCCACCGATCCAGATCCGCGCGGACCTGTTCATCGATCTCGTCCTCGTTCGGCCGCCACGGCGGCGCAATGCCCAACTCGCTCCGGTCCTTGGGGGCGGGTTCGCGGTTGTCGGCGTCGAAATTCCACCGGCCGCCCACCGGATCGTCGCCGTCCATCAACAGCTCGAACCGGCGACGTGCGCTGCGATAGAAGTTCTCCATCAGCAGCGTGCGCTGGTTTCCGGCCCACTCCTCGAAGGCCTCGCGGCTGGTGCAGAACCCGCGGGCCGGCAATACCTGCACGGCCGGCAGCGACCGCACGAACCGGTCCGCCGCCCAGGACGTCGGCTGGCAGACGCTCAGCGGTCCGTCGAGTTGGTCGAGGGCCTCGCGGTAGGTGCCGGTCTGCAGAAACACGGCCTGTTCGCCCAGCTCGGTGGCGCGGTGCCGCAACGCGGACAGCACCAGATGAGCCTTGCGGCGGTGGAAACGACGGCGCTGAAAAACCGCGCGCGACTCCACGAGCAGCACCGGCTGGCCCGGATCGTCCAGGAAGTGTGGTCCGAGTTGGTCGGCGAAGCACCACCGGCGTGGCTGTTTGTTCACTTTGTGAACGATTGACGGATTCCGGGGGACCCAAACCACGCCCAACGCCGGCGGCTGCCGCCGAAAGCCGAAATTCCGGGTCACGGCGGGCGGCCGGTATCGTAAACCCCGTCATGGTCTACCTCGATCACGCCGCCACCACCCCGATGCACCCCGCCGCCATCGAGGCGATGACGGCTGTGCTGGGCACGGTGGGCAACGCGTCGTCGCTGCACACCACCGGGCGCGCCGCCAGGCGGCGCATCGAGGAATCGCGCGAGCTGATCGCCGACAAGCTGGGCGCTCGTCCGTCCGAGGTGATTTTCACCGCGGGCGGGACCGAGAGCGACAACCTCGCGATCAAAGGCATCTACTGGGCACGCCGTGCTGCCGACCCCGCCCGGCGCCGGGTGGTCACCACCGAGGTGGAACACCACGCGGTGCTCGACACCGTGGAATGGCTCGTCGAACACGAAGACGCCGAGGTCACCTGGCTGCCCACCATGCCGGATGGCTCGGTGACCGCCACCGCGCTGCGCGAGGCGCTCGAAGCCCACGACGACGTCGCCCTGGTGTCGGTGATGTGGGCCAACAACGAGGTCGGGACGATCATGCCGATCGCGGAGCTGGCAGCCGTCGCGGCCGAATTCGGTGTCCCGATGCACAGCGACGCCGTGCAGGCGGTCGGACAGCTGCCGGTCGACTTCGGGACGAGCGGATTGTCGGCGATGAGCGTGACCGCGCACAAGTTCGGCGGGCCGCCGGGCGTCGGTGCGCTGCTGCTGCGTCGCGACGTGGACTGCGTTCCGCTGCTGCACGGCGGTGGCCAGGAGCGCGACGTGCGGTCCGGCACACCGGATGTGGCCGGAGCGGTGGGCATGGCCACGGCCGTCCAGATCGCGGTGGACGGGCTGGAGGGCAACAGCGCCCGGCTGCGAGCGTTGCGCGAGCGGCTGGTGAAGGGTGTGCTGGCCGAAATCGACGATGTCCACCTCAACGGCGCCGACGACCCGCTGCGGCTTCCGGGCAACGCCCACTTCACTTTTCGCGGGTGTGAAGGCGACGCCCTGCTGATGCTGTTGGACGCCAATGGAATCGAGTGTTCGACCGGGTCGGCCTGCACCGCAGGCGTGGCCCGGCCCTCGCATGTGTTGACGGCGATGGGCGCCGACCCGGCCAGCGCCCGCGGTTCGCTGCGAATGTCGTTCGGACACAACAGTGTTGATGCGGATGTGGACGCGGTGCTGGAAGTGTTGCCTGCGGCGGTGGCCCGGGCGCGGCGCGCCGTCCTGGCCGCGGCGGGGATGGCCAAGTGAAGGTTCTCGCCGCGATGAGCGGTGGCGTCGATTCGTCGGTCGCCGCCGCCCGCATGGTCGATGCCGGACACGACGTGGTCGGCGTGCACCTGGCGCTGTCGAGCGCGCCCGGCACGCTGCGTACCGGCTCGCGCGGCTGCTGCTCCAAGGAAGACGCCTCGGATGCCCGACGTGTCGCGGATGTGCTCGGAATCCCGTTCTACGTCTGGGATTTCGCGGAGAAATTCAAAGCAGATGTGATCGACGACTTCGTGTCGTCCTACGCGCGCGGTGAGACACCCAATCCCTGCGTGCGCTGCAACCAGGAGATCAAGTTCTCCGCCCTGTCGGCCCGCGCGCTGGCGCTGGGCTTCGACGCGGTCGTCACGGGTCACTACGCCCGGCTGTCCGACGGACGGCTGCGCCGCGCGGTCGACCGGGACAAGGACCAGTCCTACGTGCTCGCCGTGCTGACCGCTGCGCAACTGCGCCACGCCGCGTTCCCGATCGGAGACACCGCCAAGCCGCAGATCCGCGCCGAGGCCGCGCGCCGCGGCCTGGCCGTCGCCGAGAAACCGGACAGTCACGACATCTGCTTTATTCCCTCCGGCAACACCCAGGCGTTCCTCGGTGAGCGCATCGGGGTGCGCCGGGGGAGCGTGGTCGACGCCGACGGCGCGGTGCTGGCCGAACACGACGGCGTGCACGGCTTCACCGTCGGACAGCGAAAGGGGCTGGGCATCGCCGGACCGGGTCCGGATGGCCGTCCGCGCTACGTGACCGCTATCGACGCCGAGACCGCGACGGTCCACGTCGGTGGCGCTGCCGACCTTGACGTGCACGCGATGACGGGCCGGCAGCCGATCTTCACCCAGGGCACGCCACTCCGCGGGCCGGTCGAGTGCGAGGTCCAGGTGCGGGCGCACGGCGAAACGACGCCCGCGGTGGCCGAACTGGTCGGCGAGGAACTGCACGTGCAACTGCGCGCCCCGCTGCGAGGGGTCGCACGCGGACAGACGCTGGTGCTCTACCGTCACGACCCCGACGGAGACGAGGTACTGGGCAGCGCGACGATCGCCGGGACCGCGCGCTGACTAGCCGCCCGGGACGTTGGCGGACATGTTCGTCATCACGATCTCGGAGACCGACTCGGGGAAACCGCAGAACGTGACCTCCAGCATGGCGACCGACAGCACGCGGTAATCCCGTCCGCACGAGCCCGGGCGCATATGCAGCGAATCGGCGTCGGCGTTCCAGCTACTGACGAACAGCCAGCCCATCGAACTGATCGCGCAGTTCTTGACGGACGACACCAGGTCGTCGAAGGCCCGCCGGGCGGTCCCGGTGTCGGCGTAGCTGGCGGCGCCCTCGGAAATCAACCGCCCGTCCGGCGGGTCCTGAAACGTCGTCTTGTGGAACGCCTTCACCTCGGTACCGAAGGTCGCGGTCTCGGCGAACACGAACCGGCACTCGGGCGGCGCCGTCGTCGCCAGGTCGTCGATGTCGACGGGGTACCGGCCGTCCATCGTCGGGATGATCGTCAAATGGTCACCGGCGCCGGTGATGGCGCGCATCCGGGCTTGGTCCAACAGCACCGCCCCGGCATCGAGCACACCGAACGGCACGGCGTTCAGCGGCGCGACCGCTTCACCGCCGACCACCCGGGTGCACGCCGCCGTCAGCACCGTCACCCAGCACAGCAGAGCCCAACCCAGCAGTCTCGCCATCTGCCACCCTTCTCGGGTCGAACCTACCCGGGGCGCGGGGCGCTAAACACCCCTGGCGGTCGCCGCGCGATGTGACGTCGAATACGGTTGCCAGGTGAGTGATTTCGCGCCGCCTTTCGCGAAGGCCAGCGGCATCGGGTCGTGGCCCGGCACCTCGGCGAGGCAGGCCGCCGAGGTCGTCGTCGGCGAACTGGCGGGTGCACTGGCGCATCTGGTCGAGCTGCCGGCCAGGGGAGTCGGTGCCGACCTGCTCGGGCGCGCCGGCGCCTTGCTGATCGATGTCGCCATCGACACCGTGCCGCGGGGGTACCGCATCGTGTCGCGCCCGGGTGCGGTGGCCCGCAGAGCCGTCAGCATGCTCGATGAGGACATGGACGCCCTGGAAGAGGCCTGGGAGACCGCGGGCCTGCGGGGCGGTGACCGGGTGGTGAAGGTGCAGGTGGCCGGGCCCGTCACCCTGGCGGCCGGACTGGAATTGCGCACCGGGCACCGGGCGATCACCGATCCCGGCGCGCTGCGAGACCTCACCGCGTCGCTGGCCGAAGGCGTTGCGGCCCACCGGGCGACGCTGGCGCGCCGCCTCGACACCCGCGTGGTGGTGCAGCTCGACGAGCCCACGCTGCCGGCCGCCCTGGGCGGGCGGTTGAGCGGCGTCACGGCGCTGAGTCCGGTGCCCGCCCTGGACGAGGCCGTCGCAGAGACGCTGCTGCAAACCTGCGTCGACACCATCGAAGCGGACCTGCTGCTGCACAGTTGTGCTCCGGACCTGCCGTGGGAGATGTTGCAACGCACCGGAATTCGCGCACTATCCGCAGACGCAGGTACGCTGCGCGCGGCAGACCTGGACGGCATCGCGGGGTTCGTCGAATCGGGGCGCACCATCGTGTTGGGTGCCGTTCCGGCCGTCGCGCCCGAGCGGCGGCCGTCAGCGGAAGAAGTGGCGCAAGCGGTCGTCGCGGTGACCGACCGGCTCGGGTTCGGCCGTGCGGCCCTGCGTGACCGCGTCGGCGTCACCCCGGCCTGCGGCCTGGCCGGTGCCACGCCCGAGTGGGCCCGCACGGCGATCGGGCTGGCCCGCAGGGCCGCGGAGGCGTTCGCCGACGACCCCGACGCCATCTAGCAACCGTTCGGTTGCGTTTTATCCGCCCGCATGGTGGACTGAGACGCAACCAGGAGGTTGCGTATGAGTACCGATCGCATCGAGAAGCAGGTGCTGCTGCGGGCGCCGCTGGAGCGGGTCTGGCGGGCCGTCAGCGACGCCGAGCAGTTCGGCCGCTGGTTCGGTGTCCGTTTCGACGGTCCGTTCACCGAGGGCAGCAGCGTCACGGCGGTGATCACCCCGACCACCGTCGACGACGAGATCGCCAAGCGGCAGGAACCGCACGCGGGGGTGGAAAGCACCTGGCAGATCGTCGCGGTGCAACCGCAGCGGCGATTCGCCTACCGGTGGCACCCGTTTCCGGACGACGGCGAGGACGAGCCGACGACCTTGGTGGAGTTCACGCTGTCGGAGGTGCCCGAAGGGGTGCTGCTCACCATCGTCGAGTCCGGGTTCGACGCCGTCCCGGAGGCGCGCCGCGGTTCGGCATACGAGGACAACTCCGAAGGCTGGACGATCCAGACCGACCTGGTCCGTCGGTACCTCGACGCATGACCGCCCACGCCGCCGTCGACGCGCCACTGTTCGGGGCTCTCGGCGACCCCAACCGGCTACGCATCATCGTGCGGCTGTGCGACACCGGCCCGAGCTCCACCACCCAGCTGACCCAGGCGATCCCGGTAACGCGGCAGGCGGCCAGCAAGCATCTGCTGCTGCTGGAATCCGCCGGTCTGGTCACCAGCTCCCGGCGCGGGCGCGAACGCGTGTGGACCGTGCAGACCGAACCGCTCGCGAGGGCCGGCGATTACCTGGCGCAACTGTCGCGCCGCTGGGACGCCGCGGTGGACCGGCTGCGCGCCTTCGTGGAGGACGAGGCGCAGGAGTTAGCGCCCGGCGTCGGAGCCCTTCGATAGCCTGCGAGGGTGAGTTCGCCTGACGTGTTGCGCCAATGGCAAGACCTGGCCGAGGAGGTGCGCGAACACCAGTTCCGCTACTACGTGCGGGATGCGCCGATCATCACCGATGCGGAGTTCGACAAGCTGCTGCGCAGGCTGGAAGCGCTGGAGGCGGAATATCCCGAACTGCGCACCCCCGACTCGCCCACCCAGCTGGTCGGCGGCGCGGGGTTCGCGACCGACTTCGAGGCGGCCGAGCACCTCGAACGGATGCTGAGTCTGGACAACGCGTTCAGTGCCGAAGAACTGGGTGCCTGGGCCGCGCGGGTGCATGCCGAGGTGGGCGACGACGCGCACTACCTCTGTGAACTCAAGATCGACGGCGTCGCACTCTCGCTCGTCTACCGGAACGGACGTCTCACGCGCGCCGCGACCCGCGGCGACGGGCGCACCGGTGAGGACGTCACCCTCAACGCCCGCACCATCGACGACGTGCCACAGCGGCTCACCGCCAGCGACCAATACCCGGTGCCGGAGGTGCTCGAGGTGCGTGGCGAGGTGTTCTTCCAGGTCGCCGACTTCCAGGCGCTCAACGCCAGCCTCGTCGAACAGGGCAAGGCGCCGTTCGCCAACCCCCGCAACAGCGCCGCCGGGTCACTGCGGCAGAAGGATCCGGCGGTCACCGCGCGGCGCAAGCTGCGGATGATCTGCCATGGGCTCGGCCACACCGAGGGCTTCCGTCCGGCCACCCAGCACGGCGCCTACCTCGCGCTGAAGGCCTGGGGCCTGCCGGTCTCCGAGCACACCACCCTGGTCGACGATCTCGATGCCGTGCAGGAGCGGATCGGCTACTGGGGTGAGCACCGGCACGAGGTGGCGCACGAGATCGACGGCGTGGTGGTCAAGGTCGACGAGGTCGCGTTGCAGCGTCGGCTGGGGTCCACCTCGCGCGCCCCGCGCTGGGCGATCGCGTACAAGTACCCGCCCGAAGAGGCGCAGACCAAGCTGCTCGACATCAGGGTCAACGTCGGCCGCACGGGGCGGGTGACACCGTTCGCCTGGATGACGCCGGTGAAGGTCGCCGGCTCGACGGTGTCGCAGGCCACGCTGCACAACGCATCGGAGGTCAAGCGCAAGGGGGTGCTGATCGGCGACACCGTGGTCATCCGCAAAGCCGGCGACGTGATCCCCGAAGTGCTCGGACCGGTGGTGGACCTGCGCGACGGGTCCGAACGGGAATTCGTCATGCCCACGTCCTGTCCGGAGTGTGGCACCACCCTGGCGCCGACCAAGGAAGCCGACGCCGACATCCGCTGCCCGAACACCCGGCACTGTCCGGCGCAGCTGCGGGAGCGGGTCTTCCATGTCGCCAGCCGCAACGCCCTGGACATCGAAGGCCTCGGCTACGAGGCGGGCGTGGCGTTGCTGCAGGCGCAGGTCATCGCCGACGAAGGCGACCTGTTCGACCTCACCGAAGAGGACCTGCTGCGCACCGAGTTGTTCCGGACGAAGGCCGGCGGACTGTCCGCGAACGGCCGGCGGTTGCTGGCCAATCTCGGCAAGGCCAAGGCGGCGCCGCTGTGGCGGGTACTGGTGGCGTTGTCGATCCGGCACGTCGGACCGACGGCCGCGCGCGCCCTGGCCACCGAATTCGGCAGCCTCGACGACATCGTCGCCGCGTCCACCGAACAGCTGGCCGCCGTCGAGGGCGTCGGGGCGACCATCGCCGACGCGGTCACCGAATGGTTCGCCGTCGACTGGCACCGCGAGATCGTCGCCAAGTGGCGCGCGGCCGGAGTGCGGATGGAAGACGAGCGCGACGAAAGCGTGCCGCGCAACCTGACCGGACTGACCATTGTGGTGACCGGCTCGCTGACCGGTTATTCGCGCGACGATGCCAAGGAGGCGATCGTTGCCCGCGGCGGAAAGGCGGCGGGCTCGGTGTCGAAGAAGACCTCGTACGTCGTGGCCGGTGACTCGCCGGGGTCGAAGTACGACAAGGCCGTCGAACTGGGGGTGCCGATCCTCGACGAAGACGGTTTCCGAAAGCTGTTGGCGGAGGGGCCGGGCGACGTCTCGCCCGACTAGGGGGCACTAACCGGGCGATGGGGCCTATGGTGGGCGCTATGACGCAGACTGCCGACCCGTCCGCGGATGCATCGCCGTGGTCGCCGCGGGAGGCCGAGCTGCTCGCGGTGACGCTGCAGCTGCTGCAGGAACACGGTTATGACCGGTTGACCGTGGAAGCCGTCGCCAACACCGCCCGGGCGAGCAAGGCGACGGTGTACCGGCGTTGGCCGTCGAAAGCCGAGCTCGTGCTGGCGGCATTCATCGAGGGCATCCGTCCGATCGCCGTCCCGCCGAACACCGGCACGCTGCGTGGCGATCTGCTGCAGCTCGGGGAGGCGATCTGTCTGCAAGGTCAACACCAAGCCAGCACGATTCGTGCGGTGCTGGTCGAGGTGTCGCGCCATCCGGCCCTACGGGACGCCATGCAGCACCGGTTCCTAGACCAGCGCAAGTCGTTGTTCCAGCACGTATTCGACCAAGCCATCAAACGTGGCGAGATATCCGAAGAAGCTGCCACAGAAGAACTTTGGGATATATTGCCCAACTATCTCATCTTCCGGTGCATCCTGCCCGGCCGCCCGCCGACCCTGGAAACGGTGCGTGCGCTGGTGGACGACTTCCTGTTGCCCGGCCTCACGCGAACGACTTCGTAGCGGTCGACTTCGCAAAGCGCTCTTGTGCAGTACGGTCCGGTACCGTACTGTCATAGCCAGTGCCGCCGGCGTACGCCGGCCGCGGTGCTCTACCTGGACAGCGAAAGGCCAACGGGTGGGACGGGTTTCGTTAGCACCCCTGGTCAAGCGGGGGTGGATGGTATTGGTCGCGACGGTGGTCGTCGCGATCGCCGCGTTCGCCATCTATCGCCTGCACGGAATCTTCGGCAGCCAGCACGACGCGTCCGCCGACGGTGGCATCTCCAACGAGATCGTCCCGTTCAACCCCAAACACGTGGTCCTGGAAGTCTTCGGCGCGCCCGGATCCGTCGCGACCATCAACTACCTGGACGTCAACGCGCAGCCACAGCAGGTGCTCAACGCGCCGCTGCCCTGGTCGTTCACCATCACCACCACCGAACCGGCCGTGCTGGGAAACGTTGTGGCGCAAGGCAACGGCAACACCATCGGCTGCCGTATCACCGTCAACGGTGAAGTCAAGGACGAACGCACCATCAATACCGCCTACGCCTACACCTTCTGTTTGGACAAATCCGGATGACCGACGAGAAGCCTCCCCGCATTCCCCACACCATCCGGCGGCTGTCGGTACCGATCCTGTTGTTCTGGGTGATCCTGGCCGGAGTCAGCAACGCCCTGGTGCCGCAGCTGGAAAAGGTGGGCGAGACCCACAACGTCGCGCTGATCTCACCCGACGCGCCGTCCCTCAAGGCGACCAAACGCATCGGTGCGGCGTTTCACGAGTTCGACACCGACAGCACCGCGATGGTCGTGCTCGAAGGCGACAAGCCGTTGGGCGCCGACGCCCACCAGTACTACGACACGTTGATCCACAAGCTGGAGCGGGACCGCAAACACGTCGAGCACGTGCAGGACTTCTGGGGCGACAGCCTCACCGCGGCCGGATCGCAGAGCGGCGACGGCAAAGCGGCCTACGTCCAGTTGAACCTCGCCGGCAACCAGGGCTCCGCGCTGGCCAACGAATCCGTCGTCGCCGTGCGGAAAATCGTCGAGAGCACCCCGGCCCCACCCGGTGTCAAGGCCTACGTGACCGGCGCCGCCCCGCTGATCGCCGACCAGTTCGAAGTGGGCAGCAAGGGCACCGCGAAGGTCACCGCCCTCACCGTCGGTGTCATCGCGGTGATGCTGCTCTTCGTCTACCGCTCGTTTCTGACCATGCTGCTGGTGCTGGTGACGGTGCTGATCGAGATGGCTGCCGCGCGCGGCATTGTCGCCTTCCTCGGCAATGCCGGGATCATCGGGCTGTCGACCTACGCCACGAATCTGCTCACCCTGTTGGTGATCGCCGCCGGCACCGACTACGCCATCTTCCTCGTCGGACGCTACCAGGAGGCCCGCAGCGCCGGCGAAGACCGAGAAGCGGCGTACTACACCACGTTTCACGGCACCGCACACATCATCCTGGGTTCCGGTCTTACCGTGGCCGGTGCGGTGGCGTGTTTGAGCTTCACGCGGCTGCCCTATTTTCAGAGTCTCGGGGTGCCCGCGGCCCTGGGCATCCTGGTTGCGCTGGTGGCCGCATTGACCCTGGCGCCTGCGGTGCTGACGCTGGGTGCCCTGGTGCGCATCTTCGAACCCAAACGCGCGATGCGCACCCGCGGCTGGCGCCGGATCGGCACGGCCATCGTGCGCTGGCCCGGGCCGGTCCTGACGGTAGCGTGCGCGGTGGCCTTCATCGGCCTGCTCACCTTGCCGGGCTATAAGACGAGCTACGACACCCGCCCCTACATGCCCGAAGACGCCCCGGCCAACGTCGGCTACACGGCCGCCGAGCGGCACTTCTCGCGCGCCCGGCTGGAGCCGGAATTGCTGATGGTCGAGACCGATCGCGACATGCGCAACCCGGCCGACATGCTGATCCTGGACCGGATCGCCAAGGCGGTGTTCCATGTGCCGGGCATCGCTCAGGTGCAGTCCATCACCCGGCCGCTGGGCACCCCGCTCACACACACCTCGCTGGCCTTCCAGATCAGTGCTCAGAGCGCCAACCAGAGCGAAAACCTCAGGTATCAACGCGATCGCGCGGACGACCTGCTGCGCCAAGCGGGCGAGCTGGCAAAGGGGATCGACATCCTGCGCCAGCAATACACGCTGCAACAGGAGTTGGCGGCGACGACCCACAGTGAGGCGCAGAGCTTCCGCGACACGATCGCGGTGATCAACGATCTGCGGGACAAGATCGCGAATTTCGACGACTTCTTCCGGCCGATCCGCAGCTATTTCTATTGGGAGAAGCACTGTTTCGACATCCCGGTCTGCTACGCGATCAGGTCGGTATTGGACGCCCTCGACGGCGTCGACCAGCTCAGCGCGCGGTTCGAGGATCTGACCGCCACCCTGGACAAGCTGGACGCGTTGCAGCCCAAACTGGTGGCCCTGATACCGCAGCAGATCGCGAGCCAGGAGACCAATCACGACCTGACCCTGGCCAATTACGCCACCCTGTCCGGCATCTATGCCCAGACCGCGGCGGCGATCGAGAACTCGACGGAGCTGGGACGCGCATTCGACGAATCCAAGAACGACGACACCTTCTATCTGCCGCCCGAGGTGTTCAGCAATCCCGACTTCAAACGCGGGCTGAAACTGTTCCTCTCACCCGACGGTAAAGCCGCCCGGATGATCGTCATCCATGAGGGCGATCCCGCTACGCCGGAGGGCATTTCACATATCGAGCCGATCCGCAAGGCCGCCCACGAGGCGGTGAAGGGCACCCCGCTGGCCGAGGCGAAGTTCTACCTCGGCGGGACCGCGGCCACCTATAAGGACATCCAGGACGGCGCCACCTACGATCTGCTGATCGCCGGGATCGCCGCGCTGAGCCTGATCCTGCTGATCATGATGATGCTGACCCGAAGTCTGGTGGCCGCGATCGTGATCGTCGGCACCGTCGCGCTGTCGTTGGGCGCCTCGTTCGGGATCTCGGTTCTGGTGTGGCAGTACCTGTTTGGCATCAAGTTGTACTGGGTGGTGCTGGCGCTGGCGGTGATGCTGTTGCTGGCGGTGGGGTCGGACTACAACCTGTTGTTGATCTCGCGGTTCCGCGAGGAGATCGCCGCCGGCCTGAACACCGGGATCATCCGCGCGATGGCCGGCTCCGGCTCGGTGGTCACTTCCGCGGGGGTGGTTTTCGCGGTCACCATGTGCGCGTTCATGTTCAGTGGTTTTCAGGTGCTCGGGCAGATCGGCACCACCATCGGCCTCGGTTTGTTGTTCGACACCTTGATCGTGCGGTCCTTCATGACACCGTCGATCGCCGCGCTACTGGGGCGATGGTTCTGGTGGCCCCAGCGGGTCCGTCCGCGTCCGGCCAGTCAAATGTTGCGGCCCTACGGTCCCCGTTCGGCGGTCCGCCAACTGCTGTTGTGGGAAGACGGCGATCCGGTGATGCCGTCTCCGCGCCGCTGACTACCGCAGCAGCGTCGCGACGATGCCGGCCAGGTAACCGAGCCTGGCCACCTCCGAGGGTCGGAATTCGGGACCGGGCCGGCCCAGCACGACGGCCGTGTTGGGGTCGCCGAGCGGCGCCGCGACCATCGTGGTGTCCATGTCGCGCCACGCCTGCGGAACCCACTCGGCGCTGCCGTCCAGCGTCGAGGCCTGTTCGAGCGGCAGCCACGGCGCCGACACGGCCCGGGTCTCCGGCGCGCCGGCACTGGCGGCCAGCCGCTGCACCTGCCCGTCGTGCGTGCCGCGCAGTACCGTGCACCAGCTGACCCGCAGGATGCGGGGGGCCTGGTCGGCGAGCACCTGCAGCCGCGACGGGTTGTCCCCGGCGGCCGAGACACGGTCGAGCAGTTCCAGCTCGCGGTGCGCTTCGAGTAGCCCGGTGTGCGGCCGTACGCTGTCCACCCGAACGCCGGGCAGGGATTCGGCGGCCGTTATCAGCGTGTCCGGCATCGCGCCCGGTGGCAGTTCGATCACCAGGTCGTCGATGGCGAGTCCGGAGCTGCGTTCGACCACGTCGAGCGACAGGATGTCGGCCCCGACGAGACCGAGTGCGACCGCAAGTGATCCCAAACTGCCTGGTCGGTCGACCAGCTCGATGCGCAGCAGATAGGAAGGCACGGCCAACACTTTGGCACAGGGATGCGTGAGGTGCACTTTCACCGGGTAAGCCCTACGCCGTGCGCGGCAGGACTATCCGGGGAGGGTTGCAGTGACGCATAGACCGACGTCTCAGCAGGCAGGAAGGTGACCAGTACCCGCGTTCAGCCGAGCCAGCAGGATATGGAGCACGCCTACCGTGTGGTGGACGCCATATCGGCGGCCTTCGCCCGCAAGGTGGTCGGCCAGGACTATCTGCGCGAGTCGTTGCTGCTCGGCATGCTCACCGGCGGGCACATCCTGCTGGAGGGGGTGCCGGGGCTGGCCAAGACGACCGCCGCGCGGGTGATCGCAGATGCGATCTCCGGTGAGTTCCAGCGCATCCAGTGCACGCCCGATCTGCTGCCCAGCGACATCATCGGCACCCAGATCTTCGATTCCTCGACCAACACCTTCACCACGCAACTGGGCCCGGTGCACGCGAACATCGTCCTGCTCGACGAGATCAACCGGTCCAGCGCGAAGACACAGAGCGCCATGCTGGAAGCGATGGAGGAGCGCCAAACCACCATCGCGGGCCAGGTGTACCCGATCCCCGAGCCGTTCCTGGTGATCGCAACCCAGAATCCGGTCGACCAGGAAGGCACCTATCCGCTCTCGGAAGCGCAGACCGACCGGTTCATGCTCAAAGAGGTGCTCCGCTATCCCCGGCCGGAGGACGAAGTCGAGGTGATCGCCCGTATCGACGCCGGCGTGTACGACCGGGACGTGCCGGCGCAACCGGTGGTGAGCCTCGACGAGATCGCGCGCCTACAGGGTGTCGCGCGCAGCGTGCACATGGACACCGAGCTGATCCGCTACACCAGCGAACTCGTGCACGTCACTCGCAATGCCGGGGAGTTCCTGCCCGCCGACGTGGCCCGGGTGGTGGAGTACGGCGCCAGCCCGCGGGCCACCATCGCCTTCTGCCAGGCCGCCCGGGCGCTGGCGTTGCTGTCCGGACGAAATCACGTGATTCCCGACGACATTCGCAAACTGGCGCACCGAGTCCTGCGGCATCGACTGATCCTGGGCTTCGAGGCGGTCACCCTCGGGGTCTCCGCGGAGACGGTGATCGACGCTGTGCTGCAATCGGTTCGAGTGCCCTGACGGTAGATCATGGGTCGACACCTGAACCAGGCGAAGTCGCATTTCGGGACCGACACCCGGCGACTGCTCGAAGGCGGCCGCTACGCCCTGCTGCACACCAGAAGCCTCGAACTCGACGATCTGCGTCCCTACGTCCCCGGCGACGATGTGCGCGACATCGATTGGAAGGCGTCGGCGCGTTCGGGCGCGACACTGATCAAGCGCTTCGTGTCCGAAAAGCACCACAAGATCCTGCTGGTGGCCGACTCGGGCCGCAACATGTCGGCGTTGGCGGACAGCGGCGAAGTCAAGGGCGAGGTGGCCACCAACGCGATGGGCGCGATCGGTCTGATCGCCATGGGACGCAGCGATGAGATCGGCTTGGTCTGCGGCGATTCGCGGGGCACCGCCTCGGTCCGCAGCGGACGCGGGGAGACACACGTCGAGAGCCTGCTGCATCGCTTCTACACCAACACCTTTCGCGATGCCGCCACGAGCGACATCGTGCGCCAACTGGACTTCGTCGCCCGGGCGCACCGGCACCGCCTGCTGCTGATCGTGGTGTCAGACGAGCCCGAGGTCACCCCCGGTCTCGGCGAGGTGCTCAAGCGACTCAGCGGGCGGCACGAGGTGATGTGGCTGATGATCGTCGACATGCCGGCGGTCGGTCCTGCCGACGGCGGACTGGGCGGGTTCGATGTTTCCACCGGACGATTCGTGCTCGGCGGCGGCGCGCTGGGGCCTCGAGTGATCGCCGCCTACTACGCCGCCGAGGAACGGCGCGCCGAGCGACTCGATGCGTTCCTCACCGAGCACCGGGTGCGCTTCGCGCGGATCGGCGGGAACGACGAGATCCGCTCCGCCATAGTCGAATTGACCGAAGTTTACCGCCGTGCCGGGTGAGGGTCTGCTGCGATTCATCTCCGGCCCGCTGCGCTTCTCCGCCTGGTGGCCGATGCTGGGCGTCTTATTGCTCTTGACCGTAATCGGCTGGTACGCGGCCGTTTTCGTGTGGACCTTGCCGCCGGCACGGTTGCGCCAGATGCCTGTGATCAACGGCCTCCACGCGCGGGTCAACCGGCGCAGGTTCGCGCGCGCGATCGCAAGGATCGGCGCCCTGTACCGGGACGGCACGCTGACGCCGAGCGCAGCCAGCGCTCGAATCAGCCGCACACTGCGCAGCTTTCTGTATGTGGCCACCGGGATCAGGGCGCAGTACCTGCACGTCGAGCAACTGGCCGGCGGCCCGCTCGCCGCTGCGGCGCCGCTGTTTGCCCGGCTGAACGACGCGCGCTTCAACCCAGGGGCACGCCAGGACGTCGCCGAGCTGGGGCGCTCGGCGGAGGAGCTGATCACCTCGTGGAACTGAAGTGGTGGCCGGTCTTCTACATCGGGCTGTTGAGCCTTGCGGTCGCGGTGGCGGCCGCCGCGCTGCTGCCCACCGCCCGGCTGCGCCGGACGCTTCGGCCGCTGGCGCACGTCGACCGGCTCACCCGGCTTCCGCAGTACCTGCGCGTCTACCGGTTCTATCTCTTCTCGGTCGTGGTGACCGGCGTGTTGCTGCTGGCCACCTTCCTGACCGCGTTGACCGCCAGCGCGCGGCCCACCGGGATGGCTTCCGCGAGGCAGGCATTCGACACCGCCCATCCGCAGGACATCATGCTGTGTGTCGGAGCGCCGGTGACGGATGCGGCCACGGCGGATTTCCTGCGGTACTACACGCGCTACGTGCAGCGGCTGCGACCCGAGGACACCCGCCGGGTCGGCCTGACCTCCCCGACCCTGCGGGTCATTCCGCTGACCCGCGATCACCGCTACCTGGCCGACCGGTTGGAATCGCTGTCCCGGCTCGCGCGCATCCAACAGGATCTGGATGGACGTAAAGCGTTGCCGGACAACGAACGCGCGGAGCTGACCAGGGGGCTGGAAAGCTTCTCCCGTCCGGTCGGCTACATCGACTACGCCCCCAGCGTTCCGGACACACTCGCCCAATGCATGGCCGGTTTCCCGTCGTACCCCGCCGAGCGGGCACACCGGCGGCAGCTCATCTACTTCGGCTACAGCACCTTTCGCGATCCCGCGGAGCGTCGGCCGTCGCTGTTCACCGGTGAGACCCTGAAGCGGCTGGCGGTGCAGCAAGGTGTCCAGGTCAACGTCGTCACCCGGTCGGACGTGGCGACCTCGTCCACCGAAGACGCCGACGCGCTGCAAAACACCGCGCAGGAGTGCGGGGGCAGGTTCTTCCAATACAACCCGGCCGGCTCTGCCTCCGCCGACACCCTGAGCGACTACCTCGACGAGATCGACGAAAACGGCCCCACCGCTCAATTGCCCGGCGGCAAAGTCATCTCGGTTCATTCCGCTGACTCGCCGGAAACGCTGCTCGTCGGCAGCCTACTGGCTGCCGCTCTGTTGTCCGTCTCGCTGGCGGTGCTGCGGCGATGAGTTCCTATCCGGTGTTGCCGGCCATCTGGATCGTGGCCCTCACCGCACTGCTGGTCCTGATCCGGGTGGTAGCGCTGTACCGGTTGCTGCTGCGGACCGGGGCGGGGCGGCTCGCGCCCGTGTTGTGGCGTTGGGGCGCAACGACGTTGGCCGTCATCCTGCTGGTCATCGCCGCTTGCCGCCCCGGGTTCGACCGGGATCCCGGCGGTCCGTCGGCCGATCCCGTCCTGGACGCAAATGTCTTCTTCGTCGTGGACCGGTCGGTGAATGCGCGCGTCGAGGATTTCGGTGACGGCAAATCGCGGATGTCAGGGATGCGGGCGGACATCGGCGCGTTGGTCGACCGGTACCCGCAGGCGCGATTCGCGCTGATCTCGTTTGCGGCCCAGGCCACCCTGGATTGGCCGCTGTCCGACGACGCCGCGGGTCTGCACTCCGTGGTCAAAGGGCTCTCGCCTTACATCGCGGTGCCTCCGGACGCGTTCTATCAGGCCAACGCCGTCGCCGCGCGGGATGTGTTGCGCGCCAAGGTCGAACAGGCTGCCAAGACCTACCCGGACTCGCAGACCCTCGTCTTCTACCTCGGCACCGGAGCCCCGGGTTCTCGGGCGGCCGCGACCTCGATCGAGCTCGGGCGCAACAAGATCGCCGGTGGCGCCGTGCTCGGTTACGGCACCGCGGCCGGCGGACCGATTCCGCAGGGCTGGGTCGACGGCAGAAAGGTCTATCAGCCCGATCCAGACGGAAGCGGATCACTGACTTCCACGATCGACGAAACCCGGCTGCACGACATCGCCGCCCAACTCGACCTTCCCTACGTTCATCGCGACGGCGGGCCACTGCCCAACGGTGTCGCGCCTATGGTCCTCGGCCCAGGTGACGCCGAACCGTCGGCGCAGCTGTTCGGACGCCTGGAGCTCTACTGGGTCTGCACCCTGATAGCCGCGGCTCTGCTCATGGCCGAGGGCGTGCTGACCGTCCGGGAGTACCGGCGCAACCGCATGTCCACCCGGGATGTGGTCCGATGACCCAGCGCAGAGTCCCATCGGCGCGCCTTCGGTTACGCCGCCGGCTCTATTTGTGGTCCGCGCCGGTGGCCGTGGTTTTGGTGTTGGCGGCGGTCAAGATGGTCGCCGTCGGAGTCCTCGGGTCCTGGGCGGCAACGGATTTCAGCCGCCACGACATCGAGGGGCTGCGGCGCGACGTGTCCTGGTTGCGCATCGTCGACGTGATCGACCCGGCCAAGACCTCTTTCGCGGCCGGAGACCTGTACGTCCTGGAAGGGCGGTTGCACGATGCCGACGACTCGTTCGCCGACTCACTGGCCCGCAGTCCGGCGGCTCGGTCGTGCCCGGTGCGCGTCAACCTGCTGCTGGTTCGTGAGACCCGGGGTGATCTGGCCGCCCGCAAGGCGAACAAGCCGGAGGCGCAGCGGTTCTATACCGCCGCGATCGCGTTGGCCGACCAGGCGCCGGCGGGCTGCTTTGCCGGCAATACCGACAGTGACCCGCAGCGCCGCGCGATCCGGGACACGGCGATTCCGCGACTGCGGCAGAAACTGGACTTGCTCGATCGGCCGCCGGGCGCCGCACCGGCCGACCCGTCCGCGCCCGCCGCCCCGCCACCGGGGCCGCCGCCGTCGGGACCCCCGCCGACCGGCGGCTCCGAACTGGGATCCACGGGTCCGGGGGAACTGATTCCGATCTCACCCGACCGTCTGCCGGTCACCGGTGGTACCGGCCCGCCGGGGCATCGACTCGGCACCGGAGATCCGCTTGACCTGCTCCGCAAGCTGCTCGACGACGCCAACTCCTACGGCGACAACCGGGAGGGATAAGCCACTCCACTAGGCTTTTCGCTCGTGTCCCAAATCTCCCGCGACGAGGTGGCCCACCTGGCCAGACTGGCCCGTCTGGCGTTGACCGAGACCGAGCTGAACAGCTTCGCCGGTCAACTCGACGCCATCCTCAACCACGTCAGCCAGATCCAGGCCGTCGACGTGACCGGCGTCGAGGCCACCGACAACCCGCTCAAGGACGTCAACGTCACCCGGCCGGACCAGACACAACCGTGCCTGACGCAACAGGAGGCGCTGGCTGCCGCGCCGGAAGCGGTCGACGGCCGCTTTGCCGTCCCGCAGATCCTGGGGGAGAGCCAGTGACCGACATCATCCGGCTCGACGCGGCGACGCTGGCCGCCAAGATCGCCGCCAAAGAGGTGTCGTCGGTCGAGGCCACCACCGCGTGCCTGGACCAGATCGAGGCGACCGACGCCCAGTACGGCGCATTCCTGCACGTGGCCGCCGACCGGGCGCTGGCGGCCGCGGCCGCCGTTGACAAGGCGGTGGCCGCCGGTGAGGCGCTTCCGTCGCCGGTGGCCGGGGTTCCGCTGGCCCTCAAGGACGTGTTCACCACCGTCGACATGCCCACCACTTGCGGCTCGAAGATCCTCGAGGGCTGGCAATCGCCGTATGACGCGACATTGACCGCGCGGTTGCGCGCCGCCGGCATCCCGATCCTGGGCAAGACCAACATGGACGAGTTCGCGATGGGCTCGTCCACCGAGAACTCCGCCTACGGCCCGACCCGCAACCCGTGGGATGTCGAGCGCGTGCCCGGCGGCTCCGGCGGCGGCAGCGCGGCGGCACTGGCCGCCTTCCAGGCCCCGCTCGCGATCGGGTCCGACACTGGCGGGTCCATTCGCCAGCCGGCCGCGTTGACCGCGACCGTCGGCGTCAAACCCACTTACGGCACCGTGTCCCGCTACGGGCTGGTGGCGTGCGCGTCATCGCTCGACCAGGGCGGACCCTGCGCGCGGACCGTCCTGGACACCGCCCTGCTGCACCAGGTGATCGCCGGTCACGACCCGCGCGACTCCACCTCGATCGAGGCCGAGGTGCCTGATGTCGTGGGCGCGGCCCGCGCGGGCGCGGCCGGTGATCTGCGCGGTGTACGGGTCGGTGTAGTGCGCCAGCTGCACAGCGGTGAGGGCTACCAGTCCGGCGTGCTGACGTCCTTCGAAGCCGCCGTCGAGCAGCTCAAGGCGTTGGGCGCGGAGGTTAGCGAGGTCGACTGCCCGCACTTCGACTACGCGCTGCCGGCCTACTACCTGATCCTGCCGTCGGAGGTGTCGAGCAACCTGGCCCGGTTCGACGCGATGCGCTACGGGCTGCGGGTGGGCGACGACGGCACGCACAGCGCCGAGGAGGTGATGGCGCTGACCCGTGCCGCCGGGTTCGGGCCGGAGGTCAAGCGGCGCATCATGATCGGCACCTACGCGTTGTCGGCCGGCTACTACGACGCTTATTACAACCAGGCGCAGAAGGTCCGCACGCTGATCGCCCGCGATCTCGACGAGGCCTACAAGTCGGTCGACGTGCTGGTGTCGCCGGCGACCCCGACGACGGCGTTCCGGCTCGGGGAGAAGGTCGACGATCCGCTGGCGATGTATCTGTTCGACCTGTGCACGCTGCCGCTGAACCTGGCCGGGCACTGCGGCATGTCGGTCCCGTCGGGGTTGTCACCGGACGACGGGTTGCCGGTCGGGCTGCAGATCATGGCCCCGGCGCTGGCCGATGACCGGCTCTACCGGGTGGGCGCCGCCTATGAAGCCGCCCGCGGCCCACTGCCAACAGCCATCTGACAGGGGCGCCGGGCTTTTTGGCGAGCAGACGCAGAATCGCATGAAACCCGAGGTTTCTATGCGATTCTGCGTCTGCTCGCGCCAGGTGGGGGCCCGCAAGGCAAGATGAGAATATGCGCATCGGAGTACTCACGGGCGGTGGTGACTGCCCCGGCCTCAACGCGGTCATTCGGGCGGTAGTGCGTACCTGCGACGCCCGCTACGGCTCGTCGGTGGTCGGCTTCCAGGATGGTTGGCGCGGGTTGCTGGAGAACCGCCGAATGCAACTGCGCAATGACGACCGCAACGACCGGTTGCTGGCCAAGGGCGGCACGATGCTGGGCACGGCGCGGGTACATCCCGACAAATTGCGCGCGGGGCTGGACCAGATCAAGCAGACCCTCGACGACAACGGCATCGACGTCCTGATACCCATCGGCGGTGAGGGCACGCTGACGGCGGCGCACTGGCTGTCCGAGGAGAACGTGCCGGTGGTCGGGGTACCGAAAACCATCGACAACGACATCGACTGCACCGACGTGACTTTCGGTCACGACACCGCGCTGACTGTGGCCACCGACGCCATCGACCGCCTGCACAGCACCGCCGAATCCCACCAGCGGGTGATGCTGGTCGAGGTGATGGGACGGCACGCCGGCTGGATCGCGCTGAACGCCGGTCTGGCATCCGGGGCGCACATGACGCTGATCCCCGAGCAACCCTTCGATGTGGAGGAGGTGTGCCGGCTCGTCAAGCGCCGCTTCCAGCGCGGAGACTCGCACTTCATCTGCGTGGTGGCCGAGGGGGCCAAACCCGTCGCGGGCTCGATCGCGCTGCGCGAGGGCGGCATCGACGAGTTCGGTCACGAGAAGTTCACCGGGGTGGCGGCGCAACTCGGGCTCGAGGTGGAGAAGCGCATCAACAAGGACGTCCGGGTGACGGTGCTGGGTCACGTGCAGCGCGGCGGTTCCCCGACGGCATACGACCGGGTGCTGGCCACCCGCTTCGGGGTGAACGCCGCCGACGCCGCACACGCGGGGGAGTACGGGCAGATGGTGTCGCTGCGCGGGCAGGACATCGGGCGGGTTTCGCTGGCCGACGCGACTCGTCAACTCAAGCTGGTGCCCGAGAGTCGCTACGACGACGCCGCGGCCTTCTTTGGCTGAAGTTCCGGCTGTTGGCCGCCCGGTCGCCCGCGGTTCACCGGTTTGCTGGTTTCTCGTTTATAAGAATCGGCTATACGTTGGTTTATGAACAACCGCGGTCCCGTTCGCGGAGTACTCGAGCAGCCCGCTGCGCCGGCTCGGCAACGGGGTAACCAGCGCGGACCCGTCTGGCGGCCCGTTCCCCTCAGCGGGGTGGGTACGGCACCCCAGCCGCTACGTCCCCCGAACGGTGACGCTAGGCAAATGCCCAGTTCAGCCCAATCCGACCTGCCAACGGCAGGCACTCCGGTGCTGGTCAGGCCCCAACCGGTGCGCCAGCAGCCCAGGCCGGGCGGGACGGCCCTGGACGTTATTGAACAGCAGTTTGCTCAGGAGGCTCCGGCCCGCCGCGGTTGGCGCGATCTGGTTCACCGCTACGTGGGGATCGACCTCGGTCCGGGTCGTGCCGAGGCCTACGAGAACGCCCTGCGGGACCAAATTCGTACCCCCGTGGGCAGCGCCTATCCCATCGCGGTGCTGAATCTGAAGGGTGGCGTCGGCAAGACCGCGGTGACCGAGGCGCTCGGCTCGACGTTCGCCGGCGTGCGCAACGACCGGGTGATCGCCGTCGACCTCGACGCCGGAGACCTGGCGGACCGCCACGGGCGCCGCCACGACCTCACCCTGGCCGACCTGATCATGGACAATCGTCTCGCGCGCTACGCCGACGTGCGGGCGCACACCTTCATGAACAGTTCCGGTCTAGAGGTGCTGGGGCTCCCGGATCCCGCCCGCAGCAACTTCTGCATCACCCGGCAGGACTTCGTCAAGGCGTTCTCGATTCTGCGCAGTCACTACTCGGTGGTGATGGTCGACTGCCCGAAGACGCTGAACTCGGGCGTGATGGATGCGGTTCTGTCGGAGTCTCGTGCCCTGGTGGTGGTGACCAGCACGTCCATCGACTCGATGCAGAAGACAAGCGCGACGCTGGAGTGGCTGAGCCGCAACGGCTACCGCAAGCTGCTCGCGGCCACCGTGCTGGCGGTCAACCACGTCGAGCGGACCAAGCTGAGCCCGCTGGCCGCGAAGCAACTCGAACAGATGTCCGCCCACGTGGCGGCCACTGTGGTGCTGCCGTTCGACGGCCACGTGCACCAGGGCAGGGAGATCGGGCTGGATCTGCTGAGCAAGGCGAGCCGGCGCAGCTATCTGGAGTTGGCCGCCGCGCTGGCCCGATTGCTGCCCAGCAGGCAGCCGGTTGCGCTTTAGCTCCCGGCTCAGCCGCGCTCTCGTAGCCACCATTAGGATCGTCTCCTATGACGGTTGCCAGGGCTGACCTGCTCGAATACGACGAGGTCATCGAACGCTTTGATCCGGTGCTCGGACTGGAAGTGCACGTCGAGCTGTCCACCGCCACCAAGATGTTCTGCGGATGCTCCACCACGTTCGGCGCCGAGCCGAACACCCAGGTGTGCCCGGTATGCCTGGGCCTGCCCGGCTCGTTGCCGGTGCTCAACCAGGTCGCGGTCGAGTCGGCGATCCGCATCGGGTTGGCGCTGAACTGCGAGATCGTGGACTGGTGCCGGTTCGCCCGGAAGAACTATTTCTACCCGGACATGCCGAAGAACTACCAGATCTCCCAGTACGACGAGCCGATCGCCATCAACGGCTACCTCGAGGCGCCGCTCGAGGACGGCACCACCTGGCGGGTCGAGATCGAGCGCGCCCACATGGAAGAGGACACCGGCAAGCTCACCCACATCGGCAGCGACACCGGCCGCATCGAAGGTGCCACCGGTTCGCTGATCGACTACAACCGCGCCGGGGTTCCGCTGATCGAGATCGTCACCAAACCCATCGTCGGGGCCGGGGAGCGGGCGCCCCAGATCGCGCGGGCCTACGTCACGGCGCTGCGTGACCTGCTGCGCGCACTGGATGTCTCCGACGTGCGGATGGACCAGGGATCGATGCGCTGCGACGCCAACGTGTCGCTGATGCCCAAGGGCACAACGGAATTCGGTACGCGTACGGAGACCAAGAACGTCAACTCGCTGAAGAGTGTCGAGGTCGCCGTGCGGTACGAGATGCAGCGGCAGGCCGCCGTGCTGCTTTCTGGCGGCGAAATCATCCAGGAGACAAGGCATTTCCACGAAGCCGGGTACACCAGCCCGGGCCGCGCCAAGGAGACGGCGCAGGACTACCGGTACTTTCCCGAGCCCGACCTCGAGCCGGTCGCACCCAGCCGCGAGCTGGTTGAGCGGTTGCGGCAGGGCATCCCGGAGCTACCGTGGCTGAGCCGCAAGAGGATTCAGGATGAGTGGGGCATTTCCGACGAGGTGATGCGTGACCTCGTCAACGCCGGTGCGGTCGAGTTGGTCGCCGAAACCGTCAAACACGGCGCGGCCAGCAAGGATGCACGGTCCTGGTGGGGAAATTACCTGGTGCAGAAGGCCAACGAGGGCGGCGTCGGACTGGATGAGCTTGCTATCACACCGGCGCAGGTGGCCTCCGTGATCGCACTGGTCGACGAGGGGAAGCTGTCCAACAAGCTGGCTCGCGAGGTCGTCGAAGGGGTGCTGGCCGGAGAGGGTGAGCCCGAAGCGGTGATGACCGCGCGCGGTCTGGCGCTGGTGCGCGATGATTCGCTTACCCAGGCGGCCGTTGACGAGGCATTGGCGGCCAATCCCGATGTGGCGGAAAAGATTCGGGGCGGCAAGGTGGCCGCGGCCGGTGCCATCGTCGGTGCGGTGATGAAGGCGACCCGCGGACAGGCCGACGCCGCGCGGGTGCGTGAACTCGTGCTGGCCGCCTGCGGTCAAGGCTGAAGCGGCACTCTGCGACGTCGATACTCCGGGGGGGTCACCAGCCCCAGTCGTCGTCTTCGAGCATGTCCACGGTCAGATCGTTGTCGGCCACGCCGACCGTGCCGTAAAGAAACGTGAGTTGGGTTTGTTCCTCGTCAAGCGGCTTGACTTCCACCAGGGTGGCGTGCCCGATCGACATGCGGATCCTGTCGCCAGGCTTGAGTTGGTCAACACGCTTGAGGGGCACCTGATAAGCGTGCCTTGTTTCATGCCCGATCGGCCAAGCGGTCGCCGTAGCCGTGCATTGCCCGACGCCGAATCGGCACGCCAGGGCTCGGTCAGGTTCGTCGGCGCCCCACAAGCCGGTCACCCGCGGCATCGCCGGTACTGCGCCGGCGATAGATCATGGTGAGGTGAGCGGCAAATCATTGTTCCGGCTGACCAAGATCATGAACAACGCGATGGCGGTGGTGACGACGAAAGCCGGGGATCATCGGTCGGGGTGTCTGGTGGGATTCTTCACGCAGGTCAACATTCACCCGCCGAAGTTGCTCGTCGGGATCTCCAAGGCCAATCACACCTTCACCGTGGCGGCCGGCTCGGAGCACCTCGCAGTGCATCTCCTGTCGCAACGCGACACCGGCCTCGCCGAATTGTTCGGTGGCGAAACCGAAGACGATATCGACAAATTCGCCCGTTGCGCATGGCACATCGGTCCGAATGACATGCCGATTCTGGATGACGCGGTTGCCTGGATGGTAGGGGCGACGCTGGACCGGATCGACTTCGGCGACCACGTCGGATACCTGCTGGAACCCGCCGAGACGTGGTTTGCCCAAGAAGTTTCCGATGTGCTGCATTTCGTCGACGTGATCGACGTGGAACCCGGGCATGAGCCTTAAACGTCGGGCAGCTCAATCGGATTCGGTGGTACGCGATTACGCGGCGCGTATATAAGAACTCGCTACAAATGTCCTGAAAGGGTCTCCAAAGCCGCGGCCCGGACTCATGATGGGGGAGTGATCGATGAATCGTTCGACGACATGATGGCCATGCTGGACACGCCGGTGTTCGTGGTGACGACGCAGATTGACGGTCACCCGTCGGGTTGCCTGGTTGCCTTCGGCACCCAGACCAGCGTGCAGCCGCCCAGCTTTATGGTGGGGCTGCCGCTCGATGATCCCATCCATCAGGTCGCGAGCAAATCCGACAGCCTGGCCGTGCATGTTCTGCCGCGCGGCCGACACGTCCTGGCCGAGCTGTTCGGTCGCCATCCCGACCACCAGGCCGACCCGTTTGCGCACTGCGCGTGGCGCGGCGGTCCGCTGGGCATGCCGATTCTCGACGACGCCGCCGCCTGGTTCGTGGGCCGGACGCTGAGCCGAAGTGAAGTCGCCGATCACGTCGCTTACCTGCTGGAACCGGTCGCCGTTTGGGCCCCGGAAGGCTCCGAAGAACTGCTCTACCTGTCCGATCTGGACGACATCGGCCCCGGGCAGGAAGCGCCGCCGCCGCGTCTGTACAACGGCGATCGCGCGGAGGCGGCCCGCAAGTACGGCATGCGGTTCACCCTCGACGTGCCCTAGTAACTGGGCCGAGCAGACGCAAAAGCACCCGACACGCCGCGTTTTCCCCCTTTGTCAGGCTGGTTGTGAGTCAGTTGCTACCAGCGTTAGGGAGTGGGTTGTGTCGATCGGTGCGGGTT
>NZ_LZKQ01000303.1 GCF_001668675.1 Mycobacterium asiaticum
GGCGTGCCCGCCGGATTGCACCTACTGCTGACCCTGCCCGCCGGGGCCGAACAGACGGTGCTGCGCCGTGCCGCTGATGCCGACGTCGAATCCGGACAGCGCGGCGACCAGAATCTCGCGCCGGCGCCGGTAGCTGGCACGCATACGACGAATGTGGCGGTCGTACTGGCCGGTGACGATGAAATCGGCCATCGCCAACTGGTCGATTGAGTTGACGTAGAACTGCTCACCGCCCGCCGTGGCAATGACGGCGTCGAGCAGATCAGCGGGCAACACCATCCAGCCCAGTCGCAAAGCCGGCGAGAGTGTCTTGCTGACCGAACCGAGGTACACCACATGGTCGGGGTCAAGACCCTGCAGTGCGCCAATGGGCTGCCGGTCGTAGCGGAACTCGCCGTCGTAGTCGTCTTCGATGACGTAACCACCCGTCCGCCTGGCCCACCCGATGATCGCGGTGCGCCGTGCCGGGTCCAGCGGCACGCCATGGGGATACTGGTGTGCGGCGGTGACCAGCGCTGCGGGTGTGTCGAGTCTCGCGAGGTCATCGACACGGGCGCCCAACTCGTCGAGTCCGATCGGCACGGTAGCGGCACCTACGGACGCGATCGCCTCGCGGAACACGAACAATGCGTCGACTTCGACGGCGATCGGTCGCGCCGCGCCGAATGTCTTGGCCAGCAATTCGACGCTGTGCCGGGTGCCGGCACAGACCATGATCGACTCCGGCGAGGCGCGCACCCCGCGTGTGCGTCCCAGGTATTCGGCGAGTGCCTCGCGCAGCTCGGGCCGCCCGCGCGGATCACCCAGGCGCAGTGCGGCATTCGGGGCGGAGGTCAGTGCGCGCCGCACCGAGGCCAGCCACTGACTGCGAGGGAAGGCGGATACGTCCGGTGAACCCGGAAGGAGGTTGTGTCTGGGCGTGCCCGCCGTGCCGCGCGGTTGCACCGTCGGAGATCGGTTGCCGCCGTTGACCACCCAGGTACCCGAGCCCTGCCGCGATGCCAGCCAGCCCTCCGCGACCAAAGCCGCATACGCCTCGGCCACGGTGTTGCGCGCCAGACCCACGTCGGCGGCCAGGCTGCGCGCGGGAGGCAATGTCGTACCCACGGCCAGCCCCGGATCGAACGGCGTCGCGCAACGCGGTGGTCAGCAGCTCGCGGACGCCGCGCGCGCCAGGTCGGACCACCGAACTGAGGTCCAGGTGCAAATCGCGACTGCCGGAATTGGCCCATGAAGTCACCCACTAATTGCACCATAAACGTGGGTATTTCCGCCCTAGCATCGAAATATGACGAACACACTGGAACACAACCGCATCAAGCTGTACCGGGTATCGCCCGAGCTCTACGAAGCGATGCTGGCCCTGCAGAATGCGGTCGCCAAGGACATCGACCCGGAACTGGCTGAGCTGATCAAGATCCGCGCCTCCCAGATGAACCATTGCGCTTACTGCATCGACATGCACACCCACGACGCACGCAAGCTCGGCATGAATGAACAGAAGTTGACACTGCTGCCCGCTTGGGAGGAAGTCGGCGACCTCTACACCGACCGGGAACAGGCGGCGCTGGCGCTGACCGAAGCGATCACCGAGCTGACCGGTCGCGGCCACGTGTCCGACGAGGTGTACAGCCGTGCGGCCAACGTGTTCTCTGACCGCGAACTCGGCCAGGTGATTGCGATGGCAATCGCCATCAACGCGTGGAACCGCATTGGGGTCGCTACCCGGCTGTCCCCGCCGAGGCGGTAATACTGGACCCAGTACCGGAAGGGGAATTCGTGCTAGGTGTTCATCACGCTGCGAGCTATACCGCGATCTGTACCGCAGATCGGGAACGGTCGCTAATGGGCCTCGCCGACGGGGTCCCGGACGAGCCGATCGGATCCGCGGCATGAGTCCGGAGACCGCGCTGGTGACCGGAGGGGGATCCGGCATCGGGCGCGAAACCGCCAAACTGCTGCGCGACGCCGGCCACGACGTGGTGGTGTGGGACCTCTCCGGCGGCGATATTAATTGCGATGTCAGCAATTTCGACGCCGTGTCGGCGGCGATGGAACAGACCGTCCGGGAGCACGGGGTGCCCACCCGGGTCGTCACCAGCGCCGGCATCGGATCCTCCGGTCTGCTCTTGAAGATCGAACCCGCGGACTGGGAAAAGGTCTTGGCGGTCAATTTGACCGGAACCTGGTTCACGATCCGCGCGGCCGCCCAGGCCATGATCGACGCCGAGCTGGAAGGCTCCATCGTGGTGGTCTCGAGCATCAGCGGCACCCTGGCGGACCGGGACATGGGCGCCTACTGCGTGTCGAAGGCCGGCCTGGACATGCTGGTCAAGGTGGCCGCCGTGGAATGGGGGGTGCACGGCATCCGGGTCAACGCGGTCGGACCCGGCGTCACCCGCACACCGATGCTGCCCGACGCCGAACGCTGGCCCGCCTGGGTCGAGGGCATGTCCAAGCGCACCGCACTGCGGCGCCTCGGTGAGCCTGGCGACGTGGCGGAGGCCATCGTCGGTGTCCTCGACATGTCCTGGGTGACGGGCCAGGTGCTGCACGCCGACGGGGGACTCTCACTGCACAGCCCGATCGACGCCTACGGCCAGGTCGAAAAGTTGATGAGGCTGAAGAAGCTGCAAGAGATCCACAAACAGAAGCAGCAGGCCCAACAGGGCTAGTCGATACTGTAATCGATGATGCCCCTGATGATTTCGCCGTTGAGCAGGTCGGCGTAGGCATCGTTGATCTCGTCCAGGCGGTAACGCCGGGTGATCATCTCGTCCAGTTGGAGCTGGCCGGTCTGGTAGAGCCGCGCCAGCCGCGCAATGTCGGCCTTGCCGTTGCACGAGCCGAAGATGGTGCCCGCCAAAGTCTTGTTCGACAGGATGAAGTCCTGCAGGTTGACGTTGACCGAATGCGTCAGCTGTGACGTCATGCCGGTCAGCACGCACGTCCCGCCCTTTCGGGTCAGCTGCACGGCGTCGCGCACGTCATCCGCGGTGATCAGCGACGGCGAAACCACCACCGAGTCCGCCATCACGCCGTAGGTGAGGCCACGGACCAGATCCAGGGCTTCCGCCGTCGACGCGACACTGTGGGTCGCGCCGAAGCCCAGCGCCGACTTTTGTTTGAACTCAACCGGATCCACGGCAATGATCTGTGCGGCCCCGTTGATCCGGGCGCCCTGAATGGCGCCGGTGCCGATTCCCCCGGCGCCGATGACGACGACGGTGTCGCCGCCGCGCACGTTCGCCCGGTTGGCCGCCGAACCGTAACCGGTCGGGATCGCGCAGGACAGCAACGCGGCGGGCACCAGGGGTATGTCCCGTTCGATCTTGATCAGCGAATTGACCGACGCCACAGTGTGTCTGGCGAAAGCGCCGACCTTCGCCAGATGGCCGAGCGGCTTGCCGGCGGAGGTGTGATGCCGGAAGGTCCCGTCGGTGGGCATACCCGGGACCATGGTGCCCATGCCGGTGTCGCACAGATATTCCATGCCCGATGCGCACCAGCGGCACTGTCCGCATACCGCGACGAACGACATCACCACGTGATCACCGGGCACGAAATCGGTGACGCCGGGCCCTATTTCGCGGACCAGCCCGGAGCCCTCGTGTCCACCGATCATCGGGAACATGCTGGGCAGACCGAGCGCCTGCATCACCTCGTTGGGTGCCGACATGTCGCCCTTGAGAATGTGATCGTCGGAGTGGCACAGCCCGGCGGCGGCCATCTCGACGAGAACTTCGCCGGCGCGCGGCGGATCCAGTTCGAAATCTTCGACCGACCACGGTCCGCCGATACCGTGCAGGATCGCCGCCCGGCTTTTCATGCTGCCGGGCGGAACGTGACGGGAAGCTTGTTGGGGGAGCGGAAGATCAGCCCGACGATCTTGGACTCCGTGCCGGTACCGTCGTCGGGAGCGAACGCCAGATCGTCGAGCCGATCCAGCAGGCTGTTCAGCATGACCCGCGTCTCCATCCTCGCCAGATGCATGCCCAGGCACATGTGGATGCCGCCGGCGAAGGCGATATGCGCCTGCCGCGGCCGCAGAATGTCGAATCGGTCCGCGTCGGCCCAACGGGTTTCGTCGCGGTTGGCCGACCCCATGCACATATCGACCTGCGCTCCAGCCGGAATCGTTTTGCCGCCCATCTCGAGTTCTGTCGTCGTGGTCCGCATGACCATGGTCAGCGGAGTCTCTACGCGCAGGCCCTCCTCGATCGCAGCCGGTATCAACGACCGGTCGCGGCGCACCATCTCCAGCTGCTCGGGATGCGTCAACAGCAGATACAACAAATTGCCCGAAGACCGGTAGGTGGTTTCCAGCCCGGCGGGCAACAGCAGACGCAAAAAGGCGATGATGGCCTCGTCGGTGAGTCTCTCGCCGTCGATCTCGGCGGTACACAAGTCGCCGATGATGTCGTCGGTGGGCTTGCGGCGGCGTTGTTCCACCTGGTCAAGGAAATACCCGTGGAGCTCTGTGGCGGCGGTCAGGCCGGCCATGATGTCGGTCGGTATCGAGATCAGGTCCAACGACAGCCGACGGAACAGGTCGAGGTCTTCCCGGGGCAGTCCGAGCAGCTCGGAGATGATGCGGGTGGGGAACTCGAACGTCAGCGCCTTCACCAAGTCGGCGTGACCCTCGTTCTTGATCTCGTCGATCAACTGGTCGCAGACCGGTCCGATCACCGAGGGCTCCCAGCGTTCCAGCGCGGTGGCCCGGAATGCCTTGGCCACCAGGCTGCGGTGATCGTGGTGCTCCTTGCCGCCCATCGCCAGGATGGTGTGGCCCATCACCAGTCCGATGGTGTTGTCGTAGTTGGCGGAGGTGAAGATGCGGTCGTCCCGGAAGCCTTGGAACACCGCGTCGTAGTTGAACAGCACCCATTCGTCGCTCGGTCGCAATTCCTCCGGCATCAGCTCGGCATCCATGAACGAGCCATGCCACACGGGGTCGATGCGCCGCATCTGCTTGAAGAACGGATACGGACTGGTCTCGCCGGTGTAGTCAAGCTCGATGGGTTCGCCCTCGAGATCCTGATGGTCGGTGCTGAGCGTCATACGCGCTCCTCCCTGAGCAACCGATTTCGCCCGCACGGGCGGGTCGGAAAGTGAATGTCGCTATCATAATATAAATAGCAACCTAGCCACTAGGGAGCCAACGCGCGGGCGAGAGGCGGTGATCGGGGATGCTCCGCCGGTTCGTGTGTTCGCTCGATGAATTGCCGCCGGGCACGATGAAACTGGTCGACGCCGGAAAATTCGGAGTGGGCGTCTACAACGTGCGTGGTTCGCTCTACGCCATCGTGAACTACTGCTCACACGAGGGCGCCCCGCTGTGTCTGGGTCCAGTGGGCGGCACCAACGAATTCGCACCGGCTGAACCGGACGGGCTGCGCCGCGTGCGGGACGGTCAGATCGTCCGATGCCCCTGGCACAACTGGGAATTCGACATCACCACGGGGCAGAACGTGGCCGATCCGAGTCGGCGCGTGCGCACCTACCGGGTCGACGTCGCCGACGGCGAGGTGTATGTGACCGCATGAAGCAATCGTTGATGGACACCTTCATAGATACGAATGTGCAACCGCACTTTCGGTACAACGCAGAAATCCGGCGCTACCTCCCCGCCGCCCACCAGCTGCGGTCCATCCCCGACGTCGAACAACAGTGGTATCAGGCGCCCGGCGGGGACTATCGCGCCGACCTGTACGGCGAGGTTTACCCAGGATCGGACCCCGAGACCGTCAGCCGGCACCTGTTCGAAGAGAACGGCGCGAGATACGCGATCCTGAACCCGCTGACCCGCGGCAACATCGCCGACTACCTGCTCAACAGCCGGATCTGCGCCGCGGTCAACGACTGGCTGCTGGACCGGTGGCTGGAACCGGACACCAGCGACCGGTTCCTGGGCACCATCCGGGTGAATCCGGAGGATCCCAAGGGCGCGGTCGCCGAGATCGAGCGTCTCGCTGGTCATCCCAAGCTCGTCCAGGTCGGGGTGCCGATGCAGTCTCGTGAGCCGTTCGGCAAGCCGGTGTTCGAGCCCATTTGGGAGGCCGCGGCCGCGCACGGGCTGCCGGTTGCGGTGCATATCAACGGCGGCAACGGCGTGGATCATCCGCCCACGTTCGCCGGACATGCGCACACCTACCCGGGCTACGCGGCGTTCATGCCGCTGAACTACTTCGTGCACCTGGCCACCCTGATCGTCGAAGGTGTCTTCGGCCGGCATCCGGGACTGAAATTCGTGTTCGCCGATGGCGGATACGACATCCTGACCCCGCTGATGTGGCGGCTGGACACGTTCTGGCTGTCGATGCGCGATCAGACCCCGTGGGTGGATCGCTATCCCAGCGAGTATCTGCCCGGCCACGTCCGGTTCTGTTCTTCGGCTTTCGACGGGCCCGTCGATACCGGAGACGTTCCCGGATGGTTCGACTTCTCCGGCAAAGCCGATCTGGTGATGTACGGCTCGAGCTACCCACACTGGTCGACTACGTCCGCGGCGGACACAGTGGATGGCATGGACAGCGAGCAGCGGGCAAAGGTGTTGTGGCGCAATGCCAGCGAGCTCTATGGGTTGACGGTGAGCGAAGGAAGTGTGCCATGACGGTCATGGAACGGCTCGACCCGCGGCAGGGAAGGCCGGATGACCCAAGGGAAATCGCGGTCACGGTCGTCGACACCGATGTGCATCCGCTGCCCGTCTCCGCCGAGGTGCTCAAGTCCTACGCGCCGGCGGAATGGGTGGACAAGATCTGGCCGACCGGCAATGCGGTCAGCCCGGTGCCACACTTCTACGACACCCCCGACTCGTACAAGACGATGTCGTTGCGAATGGACGCCCATCCACCCAACGGCGTTGTGGCGGGCAGTGATCCGGATTTCGCTGCCCAGCAATTGCTCATCGAGGCCGGGGTCAGCATCGCCTCGCTGGAGCCGATGTGTGACGCGCAGCTGCCGCAGGCCGAGCATGTGTTGAAGTCGACGTACAACGACTGGCTCGCCGACGTCTGGCTGGACAAGCACAACGCGCACGGCCGCTGGCGCGGTTCGATCAGCGTCAGCGCGCAGACGCCCGAGCAGGCCGCCCATGAGATCGAGCGATGGGCGGGTCACCCCTACATGTCCCAGGTACTCATCACTCCGCAGACGCGCGGAATCCCGTTCGGGAGCCCGCATTTCGATCCGCTCTACGAGGCGGCGGCGCGCAACGGACTGCCGGTGGCCACACATCTGATGGGGCAGACGCCCTTTGAGCTGATCCCGCTCTACCCGGTGGGCAATCCCGCGCACTGGCACGACTTCTTCGCGTCCTGGCCGCTGTTGTACGTATCCCATCTGATGAGCCTGGTGTTCGACGGGGCCTTCGACCGCCATCCGGAACTGCGGGTGGTGTTCATCGAGGGCGGCTTCACCTGGGCGATGCCGGTGATGTCCCGGATGGACCGGATTTGGGCGGCGCGTGGCGGCGACCTGCCGCACGTGCGGCGGCCGCCGTCGGAATATGTGCGCGAGCACGTTCGGTTCACCACGCAGCCACTCGAGGACGCCGACACGGTCCGGTTCCGCGAGTATCTGGAGATGATGGACCTCGGCGACAACCTGATGTTCTCGACCGACTACCCGCACTGGAGTTACGACGCCCCGGAGTATGCGATCAACCGGTTCCCCCGCGACCAGCGGGAGCGAATCATGCGCGGCAACGCGATCGAACTCTATGGTTTGCCGTCGACCGTGCGGGCGCTGCCCGGGGAGTAGACCGACCGTCTAATTTAATGGGCATGACACAAACGAATCTCACGCGACCGCAGGGCCTGGGACGTCTCGACCCGTCGCTGCGTGCCGCTGCCGAGGAGTTGGGCGTCGTCGAGTTCCGTGCCGAAACCCTGACCGCCGAGCGTGAGCACGCCGACCGCGTGGCCGCCGCGCGCGCCGCCGGAGCCGACACCGACGGGGTCGTCGTCGAATCGCGGTCCATCACCGGCCCCGACGGCGACCGGCTCGACCTGCGGCTGTATCGCGGCCGCACCGAATCCGCGGCGCCGGTGGTGCTGTATGCGCACGGCGGCGGCTTCGTCACCGGGAACCTGGACACCGACCACGCGCACTGCGTCGACCTGGCCCGCGACGCGAACTGCCTGGTGGTGTCGGTGGACTATCGACTCGCGCCCGAGCATTCATGTCCTGCCGCGCTGGACGACGTCGAGGCGGCGCTGCGCGATGTCATCGCCAACAGCGCCGAACTACAGGCGGATACCGACCGCGTCGCGGTGATGGGCCGCGATGCCGGCGCCGCCCTGGTGGCGTGCCTGGCGCAGCGGATGTTCGACACCGAAGGTCCCCAGATCCTGATGCAGATTCTGCATCAGCCGATGCTGGACGCCGACGCCACCCCGTCGCGCCGCGAATTCCAGCGCACGCCCGGCCTCAACGGCCCGGCCGTGAGCCGGGCCTGGGGTCACTACCTCGGGCACACCACGGCCAGCGGCCACCACGTCCCGGCGCACCGCGCCAATCTGGAAGGCCTGCCGCCCACCTACATCAGCTGTTCGGAGATCGATCCGTGCCGCGACGAAGCCATCGACTACGCGAATCGGCTGTTGCACGCCTTCGTGCACACCGAATTGCACGTGGTGGCAGCGACATTCCACGGCTTCGACTCCGCGGTGCCGGAATGGATTGTCTCGCAAGAGAACCGGGCGCTGCACGCGCAGTCGCTGCGGCGGGTGTTCACCGCCTAGCGGACATGTCGGACGGCTAGATGGGAGTGAACTTGGTGATCAGCCACTTGCCGTCGACCAGCGCCAGATTCACCAGCACGCTGCTGGCAGACATGGAGGGGTCCGGGTTGTCCTTGGTGGTGGTGCTCTGATCGACGAAGACCAGCACGACCGCGGAATCGGGGTGTAGTTCCTGCACCGCGGCCCGCATCACGTGCGCGGTGGTCTTCAGCGACTTCTGTTTGGCGGCCGGGGCAACGATCTGCTGGGTGAACTGGTCGTAATAGGACAAGAAATCGCCGGAGAGGTGCGAGCGGGCGTTGGCGAAATCCTTGTCCAGACTGTCTGCCGAATAGGACAGCACCGCAACGGTGCCGTCCGATGCCGCATTGACCGCCGCGCGGGCAACTCCGGGGCTGGTTGCCTGATCCGGCTCGTGGTACTTGAAATACAGCCAGATCGTCACGCCGCCGGTGATCAATATGAGCAGGGTGAGGATCGTCGGGATGGGCTTGATCGTGATCTGGCGGTGCCAGAAGTCGCGCCGCCAGTTGCGCCGTGGAACTTCGGCGTCGGCCGGGGGAGCGGCAACCACCGCGGTCGCGTCGTCCGGGTCGTCCGGGTCGTCCATGAGTTCGGCAGCCGGCTCTTCGTCGGCGGGCTCACCGTCGACGAAGGGGTCGTCCTGGACCTCGTCCTCGGGGTGCCCGCCCGCCGTGTCGATAACCGCGGTCTTGTCCTGCTCGTCCAGTTCGTGGTCCAGGTCGTCCTTTTCGAGTTCACCGCGCACGTTGTCGCTCACGGTACGAACTCCACTTTCGACATCTTGTATTGCCCGTCCTCTTCAGTCACGGTCACCCGCAGCCGCCAGGTCCGCGGTTCCTCCTTGGCGCCGGTGGAATTGGTGACCCGCGAGGTCGCCGAGACCAGGACCAGTGCGGAACGCCCGTCCATGGACTCGACGGCCGCGGCGTTCACGGTGCCCTCGGTGACCACCTTGGACTGTTCGACCACCTTGGTGAAATCGGCGGCGCGCTGCTGGAAGTCGTCCCGGAACTCGCCGGTGGAACTGTCGATGACGCGCTGGACGTCGTCCTTGGCCTTCTTGTAGTCGAGCGAGGTCATGTTCACCACGCCCTTTTTGGCACCTGCGATGAAGGCCGCGGATTTTTCCTCACGCTCGTTGGCCTGGTGGTGCTGCCACACAAAGTAACCACTGGTCCCGATGAAGCCGCAGATGACAAGGACGGCGGCCAGTTTTGCGATCGTCGACAACTTCGGCACGCCGAACGAATCGCGCATTCGCCGCCGCCGGGACACAGGACCCTCGACTACCGCTGCGGACTCGTTGTAGTTTGCCGACTCGTCGTAGTTCGCCGCGTCGTCGTAGTCCTCGGCGTCCTCGTAATACTCGGCGTCCTCGGCGTCCTCGTAGTACTCCGAGTCGTCGTAGTCCTCGTCTTCCTCGTCGTCATAGTCGTCGGCGTATTCGTCGTACTCCGTGTCGCCGCTGCTCACGGCGAGCGCTTCACGGCGAAGCCGGGCGGCGCGAGCTTTGGCGCGCGCGGCAGCAGCCAGCGCCTCGGCCTCGGCGGCCTGCGCCTCTGCCTCCAGAGCCAGCGCCAGCGCTTCAGCTTTGGACGTGACCGCGTCGTCGTCTGTCTCAGCCATTGCCGCTCGTCATTATCGAGTGAACTCCGGTATCTCTTACGGTATTACCCATTGCTAACATCAGAGTCTTCCGCGAACTCCGATGAGGACCGATCTGGCGATGATCAGCCACCCAATTCTTCTACCCGACTTCCTTCGCGACAGCGAAAGATGGTCGAGCGAAGTCCGGCCGGCATCATGACCGCTGTCGACTCTCCCGAAAAGATACTCTTTACCTCCACTACCCAAGCGTTTCTGGCAAAAGAAGCGTCGCTGCGGCACGTCCGCGACCTGCACGCCGCGGGCGTCTCCTTCGAACCCGCGTGGTGGCGGCGCGCGACCGAACTCGGCTGGACCGCCCTGTTGGTGCCCGAGGAACTGGGCGGCGGAAGCGCCTCGGGCGACGGGTTTGCGGACTTGGCCGCGGTGGCCGAGCTGCTCGGCAAAACCGTCGCCCCCGGCCCCCTGTACCCCGTCAGCACCGTCCTGGCGGGTCTGGTGGATTGTGCCGGGCGGGACGGTCACGGGGAACTGATCGAGGCGCTGATGTCCGGGGACGACGTCGCCTCGTGGGCGGTGTCAGAACCGAGCCGGGGCTGGGCGCCCCTCGAGCCGGCCGTCACCGCCGTCGAGTCCGGGTCGGGCTACCGCATCGACGGGGTCAAAGACCGGGTCGAAGCCGGAGCTCAGAGCTCGATGCTGCTGGTGGTCGCACGGTCGGCCGCGGGGGTCCGCCAGTTCCTGGTGCCCGCGGACAGCCCAGGAGTGAGCATCACACCCCAGTCGTCGATCGATCTGGTCAAGCAGTACGCGTGGGTCGAATTCGACGGGGTGGTGGTCGACGGCTCCGCGGCCGTGGGTGGTGTCGAGGAGACACCCGCGCTCATCGATCGGCAAAGTCAGGTTGCTCAGGTGCTGCAGTGCGCCGAGGCGGTCGGCATCCTGCAGACCGTCTTCGACTTCACCGTGCAGTGGGCCCTGGACCGGCACAGTTTCGGCCGGCCGCTGGCGTCATATCAGGCACTCAAGCACGGGTTCGCCGATATGAAGATGTGGCTGGAAGCCTGCCGGGCGACGACCGCCGCAGCGGTGGCCGACGTGTCCGCCCGCGCGCCCGAAGCGGGTCTGTCGGCCAGCATCGCCAAGTCCTACGTTGGCGAGCTGGCCGGCCAAATCGTGCAACGTTGTGTGCAGATGCACGGTGGCATCGGCGTCACCTGGGAGCACGACCTGCATTTGTACTTGCGCCGAATTACCTTGTACCGCTCCATGTTCGGCACACCCGAGGAGCACAACATCCGGGTGTACCAGGCGGCAGCAAAATGACAGCCGAGTCCGTCGCCGAATTCGCCGCCCGCGCGCGGGCCTGGCTGGCCGACAACATGCCGAGTATCGACCCCGAGTCGCCGCCGGCCATGCCGCGGGATGCCGAGCAGTCCTGGCAGCGGGCACGGGAATTACAGAAGCGGCTCTACTCGGGCGGGTTCGCCGGCATCTGCTTCCCGCGCGAATACGGCGGCCTGGGACTGGATTACGAATACCAACGGGCGTTCAACGTGGAGTCGGTCGGCTACGAGATGCCGCTGATCCTCAATGTCCCCACTTTCACCATCTGTTGCGCCACACTGCTGGACACCGGGAGTGAGGAGCAGAAGAAGCAACACATCGCCGCGGCGCTGCGGGGCGACGAGATTCTGGTCCAACTGTTGTCCGAACCCAGTGGTGGTTCGGACCTGGCCGGTGTCATCACACGCGCCGAACGCAAGGGTGATCGGTGGGTGATCAACGGGGCCAAGACATGGAGCACAAGCGCTTTCGCCGCGGACTACGGGTTGTGCCTGGCCCGCACCGACTGGGATGTGCCCAAGCACGACGGCCTGACGATGTTTCTGGTTCCCATCCGCCACCCGGGAATCACGTTGCGGCGCATCACTCAGGTGAACGGTGGCGCGGAGTTCTGCGAGGAGTTCCTCGACGGCGTGGATGTCGGTGACGACGCGGTGGTGGGCGAGGTGAACAACGGCTGGGCGGTGGCGTCTCGACAGCTGTACCACGAACGCCGCGCCGTCGGTCAAGGCTCGGAGTTCGCCAGTGGGTCGGGCAGCGAGGGTGGTCACACCACACCGGTGGACTATGCGGATCTGCTGGCCAGGACCGGCCAGGCTGACAGCGAGCGCGCGCAGGAGATGGGCGGCCGGGCGCTGGTGCACCGCGCGGTTGCCGAGCAACTGATCAACCACGTGTCGCGCAGCGTGCGGGATGGTTCGCTGCCTCCGGCCGCTGGGACGCTGATCAGGCTGTTCCACGCCGAGACCACGATGGTGGAGGTCGATACGGCACTCGCGATCGCCGGTGCGGCCGGTGTGGTGGGGGAAGTCGGCGAGGGGCTACAGACCGGCTTCCGTTTTCTGTCCCGGCAGTCGGTCGCGATCGGTGGCGGCACCACGGAGATGGCGCGCAATGTCATCGGCGAACGGGTGCTGAACTTCCCGCGCGAGTACGCCGCCGACCGCGGGGTGCCGTTCAATCAGGTGCGGCACGGCCGAACGCGCTGAGCGCGCTCAATCGGCGACGAGGACGTCCCCGGAATCGCCGCCGATGACCGGTATCTGGACCAGCGACAAAACGTGGTGGGCTGGGCTGCCCGGTGGCGCCACCAGCACGCAGTCGCCGCCCTGCTTGCGGGCGCGGTCGCGCGCGGCGGCCAGGGCGCTCACGCCCGCCGAGCCCAGATGCGTCACCGCGCTCAGGTCGATGGTCAAAGACGCTATGCCCGAACGACTTTCCACCGCAATCTGGCGATCAAGGGTGGATGCGGTGTGTGAATCGACCTCGCCGCGCACGATGATGCGGCCACTTTCGACCAGCGAGACGAATTCGTCGTCGAGTTCACGCCGAATGGTGACGCGACTGATGACCGGATCGCTGATGAAATTGGCCGGGCGCGTGAGCCGGTGCGTCAGCGAGGCGGTGGTGCCGTCCGGGCCGTGGCTGACGTGCGATTCCGTCACCAGGGCCTCGGCCATTGCCAGGCCGCGCCCGCGGCCCCGTGCACCCTCGCGGTGGTCTTTCCACTGCCCTCGATCGACGACCGACGCCCGCAGCTTGCCGTCACCGCTCAAGGTCGCCTCGACCACCACCCCGCCGGTGACCTCTCCGCTGTAGCCGTGTTCCACGGCGTTCTCCACGAATTCCGACATGGCATGCACGATGTCGGAGATGTCGGTGTCTTCAGCTCCGATGTCGGACAACCACTTTCGCAACCGAGACCGGATGTGACGAGCGGCGTGAATGGTCGCGTCCGCGGTGATGTGCAGCGGCGGCATCGGCGCCCGGCGCTGCGCCGCCAGCAGTGTCACGTCGTCGTTGTATCCGGTGGAGCGCAGCAGCAATTCGAGCGTTTCCGAACAGAGCCGGTCGACAGGCCGGGTCGGTGTGTCGATGACGAAGCCCCCGGTGCCCGCCGCGATGCTGGCGGCCAAGTCGGCGAATTCCGCGGTGCTGGCTCCCAGCGGCCGGCCCGGGCGCTCGATCAAACCATCGCTGTAGAACAGCACCGTGTCGCCGATGCCCAGCGGCTCGGCGCGCAGCGGAAAGCCCACGCCACTGCCTAGCGGGCCGGCGCCGGACGGTGTCAGATACCGCGACTCCGCACTGGCCGACACCACCAGCGGGGGCGGGTGCCCGGCGGTGCAGTACTGCAACTCACCCGTCGCAAAATCCAGGGATCCGACGCAAAGGGTCGCCGACTTCGAGCCCGGGACCTGATCGTGGAACCGGTCCAGGGCCTCGAGTGCCTCGACGATCGAGTGCCCGGCGGTGATCTGCATCCGCAACGCGGTGCGCAGCTGCGACATCACCGCGGCGGCCTCGACACCGTGACCGACGACATCCCCGACGATCAGTACCAGGCGGTCACCGAGCGCCAGAGCGTCGAACCAGTCGCCGCCGGCGGCGGTGTCTTCGGCAGCGACGACGTATTCGGCGGCGATGTCGGCGTCCGGGACCACCGGAACCGACGCGGCCAACAGCGCCTGCTGCATGACGGTCGCCGAATCGCGCATGTTCCGGTAGCGCTCCGAGAGTTCCTCGACCCGCGCCTCGGCGGCCAGGCGCGCCTGAACCCGAGTGGTGACGTCGTCGAAGACCAGCTGTACGCCCTCGATGGACCCGTCGTCTCCATGGCGCGCCGTCACCAGGAAGTCGAAGAACCGCTCCTCGAGGCCGGAACCCTGCAAGTCGACCTGCAGCCGCCACTCGGATCCCGACTGTGACTCCCCGGTTTGATACACCCGATCAAACATCTCGAGGATCTGTTGACTCTCCAGCTCGGGATACATCTCTTTGACGGTCTTACCCACGCTGACCAGCAGCGGACTCAACTCGCGAAACGCGGCATTGACCGCAATGAATCGGTGCTCTGGCCCTTCCAGGCCGACCACCATCGCCGGGATGTTCTCGAAGATGCGCCGCACGTCCTCAGCCGCGCCCACCGTTTTGTCCCAGTCCTCTTCGGCCGCCATGTTGGCCGTACCTCCCACGGACCGCATCAATACCCAGGTTTTTGGCGCGCTGACGACAACGTCAAGCGACGCTAAACAGGTTATCAATGCGCGGGACGTGTGCCACGCACGAAATTCGTCAGGCCGTCTCAGGCCGTCTCAGGCGGTGGTCAGTGCGGATTCCGTGGTGGGGTGGACGGACAACACATTGCCGAACGCGCACGCATCGACAATGCGCGCGACGCCGGGGTTCTGACTCACCATGCGCAGCGTTATGCCGCGTTCGCGGCAGCGCTCCGCTTCGTCGGCCAGCACGGTGAACGCACAGCAGCCCATGAAATCCAGATCGTTCACGTCGACGACGAGCAGGCCGGCCTGGCTGGCCGCGGTCGCCGCCTCGGTGACCAGACCCTGCCAAGTGTGCTCGTTGGACGCATCGACCTCGCCGCCGGCGCGGACGACCACCGCCGAGGCGCTGCGAACCGTGGTCGCGCGCAACGTGCTGCTCGGTCCGTCCAACTGAGAGGACAAGTCACTGCTCAGCGAAACGGTCCTGGAAAAGTTGGCTGACCCCAAGTTCATCGTGCACCCCCACCTTGATGGCGCCGGATAACCCCCCACCGGATGCCCCGTATGCGCCTTAAGACAATGTGATGCGCTTTGTATAGCAGACGCCAAGCACCGATTTGGGGCGAATCGAAAAGATCGGCCCGAACCCGATCGATCCGGGTTCGGGCCGAGCGCTCCGGTGCTTGCGCCTATGCGGAAACCGGCTTTTTCGCGGGCTTGGTGACCTTCATCAATTTCATCAGGTTGCCGCCCATGATCTTTTCGACGTCTTCCTGATCGAAGTCCTTGAGTTCGTCGACGAATGTGATCGGGTCCTTCAGGCCCTCCGGGTGCGGCCAGTCGGAACCGAAGACCACCCGGTCGGTGCCGACCATCTTGACGATCTCGGTGAAGCGGTCCTCCCAGAACGGGCTGATGTAGACGCAACGCTTGAACGTCTCGATCGGGTCCTCGGCGAACGCCTGCGGCATCTTCTTGTAGACGCCCTTGAGGCCCTTGAACAGATGCGGCACCCAATCGGCACCGTTCTCGATCGACAGGATCCGAAGATCGGGGTTGCGCGTCAGCGCGCCGTGACAGATCAACGCGCCGAAGGCGTCCTCGACCGGCCGGTGACCCAGGGCCAGGCTGCGGAAGGCGGTCGGCTTGAACGGCAGAAACTCGTCGCCGGGTTCCCAGATGTTGAGCAGCTCGGAGTAACCGCTGTCCGAGGCGTGCATTGAAACCGGAATCTCGGCGCGCACGCAGGCCTGCCAGAACGGATCGAACTCCTCGAAGCCGAAGGAGCGGCTGCCGCGGTAACCGGGCACCGGTGCGGGGCGCACCAGCACGGTGCGGGCACCGCGCTGAAGGCACCACTCCAATTCCTCGAGCGCCCGGTCGACGATCGGCAGGGTGATCACCGGCGTCGCGAAGATCCGCTCTTGGTAGTTGAACGACCACTGCTCATACATCCACTGGTTCAGCGCGTGGATGACGTCGTGCGTCATCTCCGGGTCGTCCTTCATGCGCTCTTCCACCAGGCTGGCCAGCGTCGGGAACATCAGCGCGTAGTCGATGCCGAGCTCGTCCATCACCTCGAGGCGTGCTCCCGGTTCGCGAAACGCGGGGATGGCCTTCATCGGCTCACCGAGGATCTCGCGGTAGCTCTTGCCTTGCGAACCGTTGCGGAAGTAGTCCTCCTGGGCGCCCGGGCGGGCCACCACCTCGAAGGTGGGATTGGGGATGTAGTCGCTGATGTGGCCGCGCACCACGATCTTGGTGCGGCCGCGCACCTGTACGTAGTCGATGACGTGCTTGCGGTGGTCGGGGAGGAACTTGGTCAGCGCTTCCTGAGGCTCGTACATGTGATTGTCGGCGTCGAACACCGGGAAGGAAAGCTCGCGAGAGGGCATGGCGATTCTCCTGTGAGGCTGGATCTCTGAAGGTGGTAATGACGTTACCACCATTCGTAAAGAGCGGGGCAAGGCCTGTTCGCCGGACGCATTCGGTGCCTAGTCGGCGGGCGGGCTTTCGGGTTCATCGGCGGGGCGACCGACGATCGCAAAGTTCACCGTCGCGGTGGCCGCCAGTTCGCTGTCGCTGTCGCCGAAGATGTCGATCTGCATCACCAGCGACCGGCGGCCGGCGCGCAGCACCTTGGGCACCGCCAACGCCGAACCCTGCCGGATCGGCCGTAGGTAGCGGATGGACAGGTCCGCGGTCGTCATGGCGGTGCCGGGCTGCAGGTACTCCAGCCCGAGCTGGCCGCCGGCGACGTCGGCGAGCGTCGCGATCAACCCGCCCTGCAGTGCACCGGAAGTGTTGACCACCTGGGGGCTGACCGGCATGGTCATGGCGAACTCTGCGCCGTGGAAGCTGGCCGGGCGCATGCCGATCTGGGCAAACAGTTCGGCGAGCGACGGCTCGGGTGTTTCATCGTCGGTGTCGCGGATGCCGAGGGCGCGGGTGCAGAAGTCGTAGAGCTGTCCGGCGTCGATCGGTGTCCCGTTCAATTCGGTGCCCAGCCAATGCAACCGCAGCGCACCGACCATGGTCTGCATGACGATCGCGGCGGCGGCGCCGACGTCCAGGCCGGGATTGAAGACCCCTTCGGTGATGCCCTGGCCGACGATGTCCCGCAACAACTGGTGCAGGGGAGAGAGGACTCGCGCGTACTCGCGCGGCCGGGTCTCGGCCAGGTGCTGGTTGTAGAGGCTCAGCGCCCGGTTGAGGCTGTCCTGCGTGGTCGACTCGGGCTGAGCGCTGATCCGGTCGAGGACCAGTTTCAGCGCCGCCGTGCTGTCGAGTCCGGCCGTCTCGGCGCGCCAGGTCTGCGCCGCCTGCACCATCGTTCGCTCGAACAACGCCAGCAGCAGTTCATCCTTGCTGCTGAAGTGTTGGTAGAAGGCACGCAGTGAGGTCTTGGAGCGGGCCACCACTTCCTGCACGGTGAAGTCGGTCCGGCCGGTTTCGCCGAGGATCTCCACTGCGGTCTTGATGAAACGGTCGGCGCGGGTGACGTCAGCCTGCTCGCTGGGGCCGGCCATACACGGTCTCCTCTTCGGTGCGGTGCACAAGAGCTTCGAGATCCCTGTGAACTCTGAGAACGAGGTTACCGTGCGGCCCGGGCCGATGGTCAGCCTGTTCGCTTCGGTCGCGCGACGGAGCGGTCGAGCCGCCGCGTCGAATAAGTGCTATTTATCGCAGGAGCCGCGGATAGGCTGATTGCACAGTGCACCACCTTGGGGGTTTAGGTATGGCGTCGACTCCACCGGAGCCGAAACACGCGAGGGCGGCGCGGAGGTGTCGTGCGCAGCCGCTGATTCGTGGGTTCGCTGAAAGCCCGGGCTCACGGGCCTGACGCGCCATGGCTACCTACGAGGAATATCTGGCCCAGGGTGTCGACCCTGCGACGGCGAGGGCGTGGGCCGACGCCGATGCGGAAGCCGACGCCCAAGGACCGGCGGTGGAACCGGCCGCCCCTGCGTCGTCCACATACGCTGTCCACCAACAGTTCCCGAGCTTCGATGCGATATCGCCCGAGGCCGCGGCAAGCATGGGGCTGGATGCGGGCGCGGCGACGGCGCTGAACGGAACATTGCACGATCTGCGGCTGCGTACCGGCCCGGCCCAGGGGCCGGCGGTGGGCCGGGACAGCACCGGAATGGTCGGGTTGTACATCGACGAACAGCACACGCCGGTCCGGCTGGACCTTCGCACCGACTGGGCCGAGCGGCTATCAGCCGAGATGTTGCCGGCCGCTGTCTTCGCCGCGTATCGCGCGGCGATGGACATCCAGTACCAAGACGCCCGGTCAGCCGCGGCAACCCAACCGGCGCAACCCGCGGCGACATTGCAGGACTTGATCGGTTCGCTGGACGACTATCGGGACCCGCCGCGGCCGCTGGAGCGCTTCCGCGCGGATGTCTATTCGGCATGCGACCGGGCCGACCGGTTGTCCGCGGAACTGGCATCAGAGGCGGCGGCACGTAAGGCCGCGGAGTTTCGCGCCGCGCCGCGGACGATAGCGGTGCAGCTGGACGGACCCTGGTTGGTCGATTGCCAAATCAACGCGGAATGGGCCGAGCAGGCAGCCGCCGCGCGGATCATGAACGAGTTCGCCGCCGCGCTGCAGCGCGCCAAAGACGAGCAGTCCGCCGCGGGATCGGCTCTGGAAAGTGCCAAGCAGGCGCTGCTGACCGAGTTGAGCAAGTTGACGCGCGAAGGAATCGCCGCCCTGCAATTCATGGGAGAGGCCGCACGGTGAGGACCACGTCGTGCTCGGTCATGTCCGACATGCGAGAGAGAGACAGGTAATGCCGCCCGATCTGAAAGTCGACATTGAGTGGCTCCGTAAAGACGCGAAACTCTGGACGGACAGTGCTACGGCGCTGGCGGGTTTCGCCAATACCGCGGCAGCATCCAAGATCAACAGTCCGTTCGGCAGTCCCGCGGTCGGTGAGATGAGCTACGACCCATACACCCTGATTCAGGATTTCCTGGACGCGTACAACAAGTTCTGCGACGCGGTTCACGACCGCGCGAAGGTGGGCGAGACGTCGATGAACGGGATGGGGGCAACGCTGGTGGCCGTCGCAAACAGCTTTGCCGCCACAGATATTCCACGTTGACGCGGCGATCCACGGTCTTAAGGGGGCGGCATGGGCATCGGTGACGAAGTTCAGGAGTACTACCGCAAGCTTGTCGAGCGCACCGACGAGTTGGAGCGGGTGATCGACGAGGCGGCCAACAGCCGGCTCGCCCGAATCCTGGACCTCGACGAGGAAATTGCCACCGCCGGCGCCTTGGTGATCGGAATGTTGCGCAACCAGATCATTCCCCAGGTCAAGAAGGTCGCCGATACGGTTTCGATGTCGGACGTCCTGCGCGATCACAAGCAGGGTTGGTCGACGATCGGCTCCGGTGCGCTCAAGATGTCCGACTCGCTCGAGGACGAGGCCAACGGCATTCGCGCCCAAGTGCATTGGGCGGGTGCGGCGGCCAACGCCTACGAGGTGGCCGTGGGCAACCAACAGAAGTCGGTCGAAGGGCTCAGCACCGCCGCACAATCGATCGAGGGTTCGCTGGATGCCGTCGCCAGCGCGCTAGATGTGGCGGGTTACACGATCATCCCGGGAGTATCGGTGCTGGTCCTGTCCATCGTCGGCGCCATCGTCTCGGCCGCCACCGTGGTCGGCTTACCTGCGGCCCTGGCTTTCATCCTCACCACTGCGGCCGGATTCCTGGCCAGCGTCAGCGCCATCATCGCCGGACTGGTCACCGTGAACGATGCTCAGAGTGATCAGGCCGCCGCGCTGGAACGGGCGCTGGCCGCGCAGGGCGATTGGAAGACGCCGAACCTGGCCAGCTTCAGTAATGCCGGCGACTGGATCCCCGCATAGTTTTCTGTTCGAAACATGGTGCGGAAGAAGGATTCTCGGCTCGATGATCAACCAGTCGAGAATTTGAGCACCCGGTCGTTGAGTTCGTCGACGACGTAGAGGTGACCCGTCGTGTCCAACGCGATACTGCGTGGTCGGTTGAGTCCGGAGAGGGGCAACTCCGTTTGTGCATTGCCTCCGGGCGCCAATTTGAGCACCCGGTTGTGGCTGGAGTCCGCCACATACACCGTGCCGGCCCCGTCCACCGCAACACCGTAGGGATTGAGCAGGCCGCTGAATGGCAGATCCACCGGTTCGGCCGCTCCGGCGGGCAGCTTGAGCACCCGGTTGGCGACCGACGTCACGTACACTGCACCGGCGCCGTCCACCGCGATTCCCAGCGGCCCGTGGATATCCGGGAACGGCAACTCGGTTGCACTGCCGGCACCGGCCGGGAGCTTGAGCACGCGGTCGTAGGCGGCGACGTACAGGCTGCCTTCGGCATCCACCGCCACACCCGACGGTAGAGAAAGCTTGTTGAACGGCAACGTTGTTGGTGAACTGGCGCCGGCTGCCAATTTGAGCACCCGGTTGCCGTTGTAATCGCTGACGTAGACGGCGCCGGCGCCGTCCACCGCGACGTAGTTCGGCGTCCTGACGTCACCGAAGGGTAATTTGCTTGGACCGTTCGCACCGGCCGGCAGTTTGAGAACCTGCGGGGTGTCACCTCCGTTGGTGACGTACACCGCGCCGGAGTTGTCGACCGCCACCCCGCCGGGCTGCTCCAATGACCGGAAGGGCAGCACTTCCTGCGGACTCGCGGCCGGGTTGGCAGTTGTGCTGTGCGACTGTGGTTTTGAACTGGACGTGGTGGTTGTGGTGTTGGTGCGCGGCCCGCCGCAGGCGGTTGTGGCGGCGATCAATACCGCGAGGGCAGCCAGCACGCCGCGCCACTTCGAGGATTTACCGCCACGCTTGTCGGTGCACACCAGCACGCCCCCCGCTTGATTCCATCGATAGAAGGTCATCTTAGGCGAGCCCCACAACAATATCGGGATCGGTTGTCGAGCAGCGATATTGATGCGCATTTTCACCCGGTCCGGTGGTTAGGCTAAGGACGGGGGATGAACCGTTCCCTCTGGAAATCTGTGCGCCGCAGCAGGATACAGATGCAGACGCGGTGACGTACCCGAGGGGGCCCGGAAATGACGCACGAGGGGTACGTCGCGAATGCGTGACGAGGTCGAAATGGTGCGGACGCGGCTCGACCACAACATCGCCGATCTGAGAATCGCGATCGCGGATGCCTCGGACAGCGTCGCGGCCCGCCGCCTCGGACTCAGTGATGCGATCGCCGTTCTGGGGGAGCACCTCGTCGTGCAGGTCACTGCCTTCGCCAGCGCAATGCGGGAACTGGCGTTGGTCCCGCGCAGCGGGGGCGATGCCGTCGCGATCGCAAGCGCGCGCAGCGCCGGTGCCGCCGCTGCGGCCGCGGCGGGACTCGCGGTCACCGGCGTAGCGGTGGGCGTCGCCTCGGCGGCCACAATCCTTGCGGCTATCGCCGGGGCGATCGCCGCGGTCGGCGAGGCGTCCGCCTCGCTGTGGCGCATTCACCAGGCGCTGGCCGCTAGTTCCCACGAGACAGCCGCAACGACGCGACATCCGCCGCGATCAATTCGTCGATCCGCCCGCTGAGATCGCGGCGGCTCATCGGGGTCGCCGACCGATAGTTTGGTGCGTATATGTAGTCGCCGTCGTCACGCAGGCGCACCCACACCACCGCATCCTTGTCCTGGTCCAATCCCCAGGTGCGCGCCGGGCGGCAGTGGCTCTGGACCGTTCCGTAAGCGATCACCGCATCCTTCGATACCGACGCCGGGGCGCCCACGCCCCAGGTCGGGTCGGAGTCGGTCGTTACACGACCGCGCAGTGCTTGCGGGACGTACTCCGGGATCACGATTGCGGGCCGGGTGCCGGGGTTGGTCAGTTCGACCGTCCCGGCGATCGCCGGCCCCAGGTCGTAGGCCGACAGCGTGAACATGTCGACGACGTCATCAGCTTGCTGCTCGGCCAGGAAGCCGAGCTCGCCGGTGCGGTGGGCGAGCAGCCGGGTGCTCGCGGTATCGGCAGGGAAGTACTGCACCCGGCATTCCACTCGAATGTCCGCCTCGGCGTAGGTGGCGAACCACTTCCCGAAGACCGCCAGGTCGCCGTGCTTGAGGCGATCGGGGACCGTCCTCGCGTAGTCGCGGTACGCGCCCAGATCCGCAAATCGATGCGGCACAGTCGGAATGAGCGGAAACGGTAGAAAGTCGCGCCCCAGGTATTCGCTGATCACCCGCAGGTCCCGCACCTCGATGCGGCCCAGACGCTGCAGGCTCACGGTGTTGACGCGCACAGCACCATTGTCGCGACGGCTACGTCTTCTTCTGATCGGCGGGGGCGGGCCGGCGCGGTACATCACCGATCACCGGCACCACCCCCTCGGCTTCACCCGCTAGTTCTTCCCCGTGTTTGGGCAGCCGCAGCGCCTTGCTGGCTTTATGCGCCTTGTCCGCGGTGCTGCCGGAGTGGCCGGCCACCGGCGCGCCGGGCGCCCCTTGCCCGCCGGGCCCGCTGATCCCGGCGCGGGAAACGGGCGCTGGACTGCCGCCGACTTTGGGTGGCATGGCGGCCGGGGCCGGTGGCTTGGCGCCGACCGGCCCTCGTCCGCCCCCACCACGACCGACGCCTCCGCCGCCGGATTTGGGCGGTGCCGAACGTCCCTTGGAGCCGAGACCGAGCGGCCCGGAGTACAAGCCCGTTCCGTCTTTGCCGCCCGCCTTCGCCGCGTCCGCCGACGGTTTCGCCGCGGGATCGCCACCCTGCCCGCCGGCGCCGCCGCCCTGACCGGCACCGTCGCCGGGCACCTGGCCCGCGCCACCATCGGCCGGGACAGTTGGCGTGGACTGCCGTCCGTCCGGCTGACCGGCGGCCGGCGCCGGCGGATCCGGTGACCGTCCGGTATTGAGCCCGCCCTGCGGCAGCACTTCGGGCGCGCCGCCGCCCGATCCGGCCGGGGGGCCGCCGGCCAGCCCTGCCGGACCGGACATCGGCGGGCCCACTTCGGGTACCGCGCTGTCGACGCTGGGATGGCTTGCCGCGATCCCGTCGATCGGCCCTCGATAGACGTCCATGATGCCCAGCACGAGATCGTTCAGCTGGTTCAGCGTCTCCTTGCTCGACGGTTCGTCTGGGTGGGCGATGGCTTGGTTGTACAGCGGCAGGTATTGCTCGTAATTGCTTCTCGTCGTGGACAGGTCGTCGAAGAATGCGTCGAACAGTTGCTCCATCGTCGCCGCGTGGCTGCTCATATCGTCCAGCACTTGAAAAGATCGCTGCAGGTTCAGGTTCAGCGCATCGGCGAATTGGCCGCGGATTCCACTGCTGAGACCCGCCAGCGCTTTCTGCAGCCCGGTTTTTGCGCGGTCGATACTTGCGTTCCAATGCGAATTGGCGGGTCCGCTGCCGCTGGCACCGATAATCCCGTTGTACCCGTCGATGAAAGTACGGATCTGGTCGTGCGGAACGCTTTTGTTCTTGCACGGATGTCCAGTCGCCCGAAGCGAATCCAGGTCGTTCTTCGGCGCCTGCAAGTTCTTGTCGACCGGTTGGCCCGTTGCCGGGCCAGGGATGTTCATCGGTGGGGGCAGGGTGGTCGTGTCGGGCCGCGGCAGGACGGGGGTCGGGGTACCCGGCTGCGGGTTGGCGATCTGACCGTTCGCATCGAACACGCCGGGCGGAGCCGACGTGCGCAGGCTGTCGAAGACGCTGTTGGGGACGATCGGCGACAGCCCCGCCATGTTCAGGGCCGTCTGGACGAGTTGGGGTGGTTGCCAGTTCGGATGCGCCTGGTGGATCGCCGCTACCGCGGCTTCGAGATCCTCATAGGTGGCCAATGTCGGTGTCCGGGGGTGTCGGCAGCTCAGGAATGGGGCTGGTCGGCATTGCGGATGCTTTGACAGGCGGCAGCGGCGGTTTGGGTGAGAGCGTCGAGGTAGTGGATGTAGCTGCTGACCGCCTCGATGAATTCAGCGATGTCTTCCTCGAGGTGCTGCCGGGTGGTCGTCGCCGAGACGTAGGTGCCGACGTCCGCGCCCGACAGCCAGGCTTGCAGACCATTGGCTCCGGTGAGTTGTTGCTGCAAATCGGCTTTGGCCGCTTCGACGCGGTCCAGGAACGCCGCCGCGTGCGCGTCCTCCAGCAACAATTCGGCACCAGTGCCTGACTTCCACCCGTTCATCTGCGCCGTCAGATCCGCAAGGGTGCGATCGTCTGTGCTCATGTCGTTCCTCCCCCGAGCGCACATGCGCGACCCGAACCATCCGGTCGCGACGACCCGTTCCGTTCAGCCTAAGACACGGTTTTGCGTATTGCGCACGGATAATTGCGTGCGGTTGGACCGGCGGAGGTGGTCGGCTGACTAGCCTGGCCGTGGTGCATCGACCGGATGTGGGGGTGTGAGTGGTATCGGGTGGTGGGGCTCCCCAAGGGGGGTATCAATGGGTCGAGCCCCAGCAATCGACAGCGCCTCGACGTCGCTGGTGGTGGGTTGCGGCGGTACTGCTGACGGTGGTGGTCCTGGCCGGCGGTGCGGCCGCGTGGCGGGCGGGTTTGCTGGGCGGCAGGCACGCGGGGCGCGACGCCGCGCAACCGTGGCAGCCGCCGATCGGTACCCCGACGGATTTGTTGGTGTCGTTCCCGTTGGATCGGCAACCGGTCGCGGGCTGGCAGGTCGGCCCGACCAATGTGGGTCTGCCCGACTATGCGCCGCTGGGTGAGCTGTTCGCCGCCAGTGGCGACAAGGCCTACTTCCTGTCCCAATTCGTCGACAACTTCTGTACAACTGCGTGCCGGCCGCAGCAGGCGTGGGTCTACGGGATCGATACCAGGACCGGTGCGCGCCTGTTCGACCCGGTGCCCTTGCCCGATTACAGCTACGACGCGGAGTGTTTCGGCAACGGGCCGGCGGTGGCGGTGTGCCTGAAAACCGGTGCGCGGCTGACCACGTGGGTGATCGACCTGGCCCACGGATCGCTGCGTTTCACCGGTCCCACCGACGTGGGTTTCGCGGCCTTTCCGGGACGCCCCGAGGCGCATCCGGCGGGCACTCACCTCGGGCAGACGTGGCTGGTGGCCGCGGTCGAGGGCCAGGGCGTCTTCGGGGTCGGTTCGCACGGCGAGCGCACCTGGTCGGTCCCGGGCGATGGGTTCTTCACGCCGATGGACTACCGGGTGGCCAACGACATCCCCGCGCCGACGTTGGCGGTGTCCACCGGTGGCGATCCCAACCGGGTTTTCTCGGTGACCGACGGAGCGGACCTGACGCCGACGGCTCCGGCCGGCCTGACGCTGCATCGTGCGGTCGTCTACAACGAGGGCTTCGCCTACGCCTACCGGAATTCCCAGAGCGGCGAGACCGGCGTTCTGTTCTACGACACCAAGGGGCGGTTGGTGGCCCAGCGGCCCATGGGACGGTCCATGGTTACCTTGCTGGACAATCCGCCCATGCCGGCGGTGTCGGTCGACGGCAACATCGCGGTCTATACGGCGGCGGGCACCCCGGTGACGCAGTTCGCGGCGCCGCAACCCGTCACCGACGTCCGCACCATCGGCGCCAAAATTTACGTCGGGCTGGGCGAGCCCAGCGAACGGCGCTGGCAACAGTGGGACCTGCTGACCGGGCAGGCCGGCGCCACCTGCAGCGGTCTGGACCTGCACGGAACCTTCCCGGACGGAACGTATGTCGCCTCCGACGGCACCACGATCGTCAGCGGCATCGGCATGCTCGGCGAGCGTTATGCGGCGGTCAACATGACGACCTGCCAGACGATGTGGCAGACCCCCGATGACGTGCACGTCGCTATCTGGAAGGTCGGCACCGGCCTGTTGCAACGCGACCGCGACCGCAACACGATGATCTGGCTGCGCCCACCTGGCTAGTCTTGCCGAGTGGGTTCGGGTGATCGGCGCCTGGTCGAGGATGCCGTGACGACGCTCTTGAGCCGGGCGCCGGTGGGGTGGGCACATCTTCGGGTCGAGTTCGACCCGTCGGCCGAGGCGCCGGTCGTCGCGACGGTGACGTCACCCGCGTCGGCGCGGACGCGGTTGGACGTGCCCGCCGGGGTCCTCGACATGCTCAACGATTACCGTGCGCAGGCCGCCGCGGGCGGAACACGCTGGCGCACACTGGTGATCGACTGCCACTGCGACGGGCGGATCTCGGAGCGTACCGATGCGGCGCGCCTAGCCGGTGGGCCGCGGCGATGGCCGGTGCGGGTACTGGCGGCGGTCACCGTGGTGTGCTCGGTGGCCGCGGCGGTGGTGTTCGCCGTCGGGTGGCGATCCCCGCCACCGCCGCCGCGAGCGGCGATGATGGCGGTGCCGGCCCCGTCGCCTCGCCAGCAGCAGGCCTTCGAGGTGCTCAAGCGCTGGTATGACGCAGAGAACCGCGGCGACGGCGCGGCGTTACGGGCGCTGGCCTGCGCGAACCCCGGCAAGAACGTCGAAGACGAGATCGCAGGCGTTGAGCAGAACAGCGCGCTACAGGGAATCATTCACCTGGAGGCGGTCGTCGGGTTCCGCGACGAAGGGGAGCGGGTGTGGGGCCGGTTCATGTTGCGGGTGCACCCGATCAGCGAGCGCCAGACGCGTTTGGTGCAGGAGGCGCAACAACACGGCGGCTACTTCTCCGATGAGTACACGCTGGTGCAGGAGGGCGGCGAGTTGAAGGTGTGTGACGCCGACACGCCGCCGCTGGTGTGATCGTGACTACCGATTCGGTCGGGCCTGCCCGGGGATGGATTCGATTGGGCGCGTTGGGTTTTGCGGCCCTGGCAGCCGTCGCGGTGCTGCTGGTCGCGATCGCAGGCCGTGACCGCGGTGACGACCATGGCGGTGCCACCCTGCGGCCGATGGCGGCCAGTGAGTCGATGTCGGATGAGCAGGCCTATGCCGTGGCCGCCAACACGGTGCGGGTGTGGATGCGCGAGCGAAATGCGCGACAGCTGGCGAACGTGGAAGCCCTGTCGTGCCCAGAGCCCCGTGCGGGAGTCCTGGCCACCGAGATCGACCAGATCAAAAGCGGCGGGTTCCTGCGTCCGTTACCGGTGGATGCTGTCGCGAGATTCACCCGCAGCGGACCGGTGTGGACAGTGGACGTCTTTCGCGCGGACGGCGGGGCGTCGATGTTCACCCTGCAGGTGCGCCACGGCGACCTGCTGGTGTGCCAGATCGGCTCGGCTCCCGTCCCGTGAGCCGCTAGGGCATCACCTTGGGCGGTCGGCCCCGACGCCGCGGCGGTACGTGATACCCGCCGCGTTCCGCCAGCGCGCGCAGTCGGCGTATGGCGAATTCCCGAGGACGCCCGGACTCGGGAATCACCACGCCGGCCCACAGTCCCTCGACGTTCGGGTCCTGGCATGCTTCCCGGGCGCACAGCCAGCGTCGCGGGCATGCCTGGCACAGCGCCTTGGCCTCGTCGTCGGGCTCGCTGGTCGTCCACCGCTCGGGGTCGGCGGCACACACCGGAACGTATTCATCCAGCCGCGTGAACAGCGGCGCAGCAGCTGCGGTCATCGCCTTCCCCTCCACTTCCGGCGCCAGGGCGCCCCGATGCGACGACTTTAACCAAAGATCTGTAGCAGATGCAACAACTAAAACGTAGCAGCTACGGAAATGGGTGAACGTTTTTCTGGGGCAAGCCATAAAAGCGCAGGTCAGCAGGCCGGGCGTGGATGACGAGGAATCGGCAGGCGCACAGCGCTGCGAATCCGTGACCCGCGGTGCGCTGTTATGAACCAACAAAGATGTAGCATCAATAACCGCGGTTCGAGGAAGGCTGTAGCGGAGATGCTCAACATCCGGGGTCTGAGCGCGGGGGAGTGACGCAGTGACACCTGACCAGCCCTCGGTTCCCGCGATGGCGGTGCGACTCGGCGACGAGGTGCACACCCTGGACCCGCATGGCGGCGTCGCCGTCATCGGCCGGGACAGCTCGGCCGCCGTCCGCCTCGCGGACGAGCGCATCTCCCGGGCGCATGTGCGCCTCGAGCCCGGGCACGACGCCTGGCAGGCCATCGACACCAGCACGAACGGCATGTACCTCGACGGTGTGCGCCGCAGCTCGGTGGTGATCACCGGGCCCACCACTCTTCATCTGGGCGATCCGGAAGGCATCGAGGTCTCGCTGACGCCGGCAGCCAAGCTCGCCGAGCCGCGGGATACCTCCGGCGACGTCACCCGCGTCATCGACCTACCCGAACCCGACGAGGACCAATGGTGGGACGCCGAGGTGGACCCCGGCGTGGCACGCGCCGGGCGGGCGGTCGCCAACCGGCGCAACGAGCTTCAGATCACCCAGCGCGGCCTGGCCAAGGACAAGATCATCAATGCGGGCACGCTGATCGCGTTCGAGAAGGGGCGCAGCTGGCCGCGCCGGGCGACACTCGCCAAGCTCGAGGAGGCGCTGCAATGGCCTCCCGGCACCATCGCCCGAATCCGCAGCGGAACCCCGGCCGCCCCCGGTGTCACTGCGCCGCCGGCCGGCGACGAGACCACCGAGTCGCTCACCGACACCGTCCGCGCCCCATTGATGGCCGAGGCGGTCGAGCTCGCCATGCACAGCATCAGCGCGGCGATGAGTCTGCTGGGTGAGCCGTCGGATCCCAACTTCACGCCGCGCGTCACCAGCATCCTGGCCGACCTGCGCAAACTGGAAAACGTGGCGGCCAGCGCGGCGCGCAACGCCAAGGGCACGCCGTCGATCGTGCTGGCCCTGAGCAGTGTGCGCCGCGCCTACAACGACGTGATGGCACGCGCCGCGCGGTCACCGCACGCCACGTTGGGGCAGCGGCTGTACGGTGCTCGGCATCGCGCCGAGCTGAGCCTGGAGGAAGCTGCCGCCGCGGCGGGGTTGCCGGCGTCGTTTCTGGCCGACGCCGAGGCCGAGCGTCCGATTCCCGACGATGTCGCCGCCGCGATCAACACGCTGATCGCGCAGCTCTCCATCGGTTGAGCAGCAGCGACGTCACTGCGGCGCGGACGTGTGGTGCTGAGGCCTGCCGCTTTCGCCGGGCGGCGCGGCGGGTGCCACGTGCTGCCCCACCTGCGGTAGGCCGGTCGGAAGCTGGGACGACTGCGCCGGTCCCTGGTCGGCGGGGGCCGGGGCCTGCCCTCCGACGAACTCGGCGTAACTGGCCTCCTGAGGCGCCGCTGCCGGTCTCGTCTGTGCCGGCTGCGGGGCGTGCGCGGTAGCGCCGTCGTACCCGGTGTCGGCCTGCTCCGATGCCGCGTACTGCCCGTAGTACTGGGCCGCCGCCTGCGCGTATTGCTCGGCGTACGCGGCGTACCAGGCTTGTTGTTCGTCGCTCGCGCTCGGCTGGGTCAGCACCGCGCCGATTGCCGCGGCGGTCTGCAATGCGTTGAGCACGATCAGCACCCACAGCGCCCACCCGGGCTCGATGCCGTCGGGCACCACGATCCCTTGCGACAAGGCGTCCAGGAATCCGATCGTGGCAAGCACCGCAACGATTTTGGGGGCGGCCGTCTGCCGGGGGAGCAGCCCGAAGGCGGCCAGCAGCCCCGCGAGGACCGCGAAGCGAACGTCCCAGTCGATTCCGGCGGCATTGAGCATCGGACCGAAGCTGACCAGGTAGGCACCCAGGCCCAACAGCACGACCGCCAGGGTCAGGTGGCGGTGCGCCGGTTTGGCGTCACCGGGAGACCACGCCTGATCAGTCGGGTAGTAGCCCTCGTAACCGGACGGGTAGGCCATCATCACTCCTTTGTTGCTTTCTCAGTCCCGGGCTCTAGTCTCGGGCTCTAGTCTCGGGCTCTAGTCGGAGGCGGCGAAGGATGCTTTCAGGTAGCGCATCTCTTCGTCGGTGGCGACCATCGTGATCACCGACGACCCGGTTCGAGTGCTGACCTTTACGGTGTCGGTGTCCACGTCGAGCGATTGCAGCGCGACGTCGGCGTTTGCCGTGACGGCCGATTGCGGGGGCAGCACCACAATGGTGGTCACCCCGACGCGGACCGCCTGCTCGGGCACTCCGTCGAACATCTCGACCGAGTAGTTGCGGTCCGCTCCGGCCTGCATGGACCCCCGGTTGAAGTCCGAGACCCACAGCAGGTCGTGGTCGTCCACCTCGTCCACCATGGTGCGCCATTTCGCCGGGCGTCGGCTGTGCACCAGGACGTGCGCACCCAGCGCCAGCGAACGCAACACCACCTGCTGCGCAAGGTGCAGTGTCCCGGCGATCTCCACTCGTCGGATCTGGGGGCCGAACAGGCTCAGTGCGACCGCACGGCCGTGGTCGTCGGCGCCGACCACCTGGCCGCAGCCCGAAGCCGGCACCTTCAGCTGTTCAAAGTCCTTGTCGGCGTTGGTGGTTGCGGTCGAATAAGCCCACTTGTCGACCCGCCGCGGCGGCGTCGGCACCGGCAGGCTTGCGGCGAGCGCGGAGTATTGCAGGCCCCGCAGATGGGTGAGGCCGCGCAGCTGGATGCGGGCCCGGCCATGGGTGTCGAACCGCGCCAACCCACGCACCTGGACCGGCCCGCGGGGACGGTCGCGGCGCAACGACAGAGACATGGTGGTGGAGTAGCTGGGAATGGTCCACAGCAGACCGAGCCCGGCCGTGGTGAGCATGCGCGGTTTGACGGCGAAACTGCGCAGCCGGAACCGGCCCTCACGGCAGGTGCGCCACGTCTCCTCAACGGTGCTCAGATCCACCCCGTCGGTCAATTGATTTGTGGCCTGGCCGATTTCGCTGGCCGTCAGCACGCGGGTGCGCAGGCCGCCCTCGGTCAACCGGTTGGCCACCCGCCGCGTCGCCGTGGTGGCCGCCCGCAGAATCCCATTGCGCCCGCCGCCACGTCGGCGCACCGCGTCCGCGCACCTGGACGGGTCGAATCGGATGGCGATCCACACGTTGCGCTGGGCGATCGCGGGCAGCGGGCCCAGGACCGCGTCGTAGACCGCCGCCACCTGGCTGTGCCCTTGTGAGCGCGCACCCTGGGACAGGATGTCGATCGAGTCCAGGGTGATGTCGAATTGCTGCAGGCAATCAACCAACGCCTGAACCGGCACGGTTTCGCCGGAGACCGTCATGCCCGGCTCCATGATCGTCATGGCCTGCGGGTTCTCTTCGATCTTCAGCAGCGACATCAAAGTGCCGCCGTCCCAACGGAATCCGATCAGGTTGCCGTCAGACATCGGCACGTCGAACGGCTCGGCCGGAACGATCTTGCGGGCCCGTCTCCGGCGCTGCCACCAGAAACCGGTCCGCAGCCCGATCAACCGCGGCAGCGTCGTGCCACGGAAGCGCACCACCAACACGCACGCGATCGCGAGCCCAACAATGCCACCCTGCCAGCCGGGGAATCCCAGGATGGGCGCGGCCACCACACCCGCGGCGACCAGCAGTTGTGACACCAGCAGGTCGGCGAGCGGCAACAGTCGCTGGGCGCCGATCTCGATCGTCGACCGCAGCTGGTTGGGCTCCGATGACGCGCCCCTGGCCGGGGGCGTCGCGGTACGACGCGGCACACTGAAATCCTATTCACGGGGGCGCAGGAATTACCGCGCCTTTGTCTGGTGGCGCTGTTATACGCTACCCAGGCGCGGTGCTTCACCGGCGCTGATGGGGGTGATTCATGCCCGCGCAAGTCACAACTCGCGCGCAAGTCAACGGCTACCGGTTCCTGATCCGCCGGCTCGAGCACGCGCTGATCCGCGCCGACTCGCGGATGATCCATGACCCGATGCGTGGTCAGATGCGGTCGCTGCTCGTCGGCCTGGTGATCGCCGTCCTGATCACCGGTGCGGCCGGTGTGCTCGCGTTCTTCAAGCCCTCGCCGAACATCGGCAACGCGCAGATTCTGCTCAGTACCTCCAACGGTGGCCTCTACGTGCGCATCGGTGACCGGCTGCATCCGGTGCTGAATCTGGCCTCAGCGCGGTTGATCACCGGGAAACCCGATGCGCCGAAGTCGGTCAGCGACAAGTGGCTCAATCAGCTGCCCCGCGGGGCGATGGTCGGGATCATCGGCGCTCCCAACAGCATTCGCGGCGGCGCCGACATGCGTGCGTCGCGGTGGACGGTGTGTGACGACGTGCAGACACCGGATGTGGCCCGCAGCGTCGGGACCGCCAGCGTGCAGACGACCATCGTCGCGGATGGGCTCACCCTCGGCGACGACATCCGCGCAGCCGCCGACGCTCAGATGCTGCTGGTCCGGTCCGGCGACGCCGTCTATCTGATCTTCGACGGTGTGCGTGCGTTGATCGACCCCCGGGACTCGGCGGTCATCAACGCATTGCACCTGCAGGATGCGCAGACCCGCCCGATCTCGACCGCACTGCTCAACGCGTTTCCACTGGTGCCGCCGGTCCGCTCGGTGACCATCGACGCCGCCGGGGCCACCAACCCGATCTTCTCGGCGTATCCGGTGGGATCGATCGTGAAGACCGTCGACTCACGCGGCGAGCAGCAGTACGTGGTGCTGCCCACCGGGCTGCAGCCGGTCTCGTCGGCCGCCGCGGACATCATCCGCTACAGCAACCCGAACGACGTCGCCTCGGGCGCGCGCGAGGTTTCGCCGTCACTGGTAAGCCGGGTTCCGATCGTGCACACGCTGCCGATCGACCACTACCCGAGGGTGTCGCCGCAGGTCGTCAATCCCGAACCGGACCGTGTGGTGTGTATGGCTTGGGAACGCGCGAACACCGCCGCCCAGGCAACGGTTCGCTTGCTGGTCGGTCACCGCCTGCCCATTCCGGCCGGAGCGCAACCGGTCGCGCTGGCGACCGGCGACGGCAACGGCCCCGGCGTCGATTCGGTTTACCTCAAGCCGGGCACCGGCGAGTACGTCCAGAGCACCGGCGCCGAGTCGGACAGCCGGGCCATGGGCCAGCTGTTCTATGTCTCGGACGCCGGAATCCGTTACCACATCAAGGATCTGCCCACCGCGGCTGCGCTGGGTGTGACCGGTGTCCCCGAGCCCCGCGGTGACGCGGAGGTTCCGCAACTGGCGCCCTGGCCGGTCGTCTCGCTGTTGCCCGCGGGACCGGAGCTGTCCCAGGAGGCGGCGCTGGTCGCCCATGACGGCATGGCCGCCGACCCGCGCGGGTCGAAGGTCGAACAGCCCAGGTCCTGACGCGTCAGATCCGGAGCTCGCGAAACAGCGCGTACAGCCGGATAATCCAGCAGCACAGCGGGAAGATCAGCACGATGGCGAGATATTCCAGGATCTCGACCTGCCGGCGCATCACCGGGGAGAACTCCAACCGCGGGGCGATGATCCCGCAGGCGATCACCAGCACCATCAGCACGACGAGGGCCAGCGCCGCGGGGAATTCCCAGTCGTCCAAGCCGACCGCCATTTTCAGGATCGACAGCAGCGCGATCGAGAGCCCGCCGGCGACCAGGGTGGCCGACTGCACCAGGTCGTGATGGCTGCGGCCGCGCAGGCACAGCACCGTGGCCACCGCGGCCGCGAAAACCGTGCCCTGCCAATAGAAGCGGCCACTCACGTCGACCGCGAGATAGCAGCCGGCCGTTGCGGTGACGGCGGCAGCGGTCAGGATGCCGGTGAGGTACTGGCTGGCCCGGCGAACCCGGACCGTCATGCCTTCTTCGGTGGGGATCACCTGCTTGCCTACCGCGTTGACACCCTCGACGGTGGTTCCGCCCTGGGTTTCGATGTCGTCGAGTGGTTCCCCCGCCGTCGGTACCCGGGGAACCGGCAGCTTGGCCAACAGGATCGTCACCCGGGGCGACAGGTAGACCACGATCACCGAGACCGTCGCCAGGACCGCGCCGATGGCGCGTGGCGGCGGACTCCACAGCAGGTCGACGACGGCGGCCGCGCCGCCGATCACGCCCAGCGCGATCACCGCGGTGTGCAGCGCCCGGCCGCGGCCGGTGACCAGCAGGATCAACAGCGATGACAGGCCGGTCAGCGCGAACGCCATGGGCAGTGACTTGGCGCCGAAGGCGTCCGGCACCACGTAGAGGGCGCCGCTGAACAGCAGCGGAATGGCCGCTGCCGCCAGCCACTCGGAACGACGAGCCCCCGACGAACGATGAGCGATCACGCACGCTGCGATGACGGCGAGGATCCCGATGCCCAGCGCTGTTGCGGGCACGTAAGTCTGGGTTGTTCTGCGCGGCAGCAGCAAAGCGATCGCCAGGGTCGCGGCCAGCGCCACCCCGAAGCAGGTGAACAGCCGCGCGTCGCGGGAAAGCCAAGTGGGAGAAGGGTTCTCGTCCGCCTCCTCGATGTCGTCGAACAACATCGGGCGTAGCGGCTGGTCGATCGCGCGGATGGCCAGCAGGTCCCCGTCAAACACATTGGCTTCGCTCAGCGAACGGCTGGGGTCGATCGGCTCATCACCCAGCCGCGCCAGGGTCCATTTCCCCTCGGTGGTGTCGAAGGCGACTTCCTCGTGTCCCGGGTGTGTCGCGATTTGCTCGTTGGCGATGTCGATGACGTCGTCGATGAACGTGGCAATGCTGGTGTTGGCCGGAAGCCCGACGTCGAGCCGCAGGTCACCCACCGCCAGCGTGACCCGGCTGAGCGTCGGCTCGGCCTCGGATTCGGCGTCTAATTCAGACAGCGACGGCGGTAGAGTCATCGCTATCGGCCTCCTGCAGGTTTGTGTCATTCGCTGGTGACATTACCCAGGCATTCAGGGCCAATTAGTCGCCTGTTTGGAGTTCGGGGGATGACCGGTTGAGTACGCAGGGTTTTGTGCGCCGACTGCGGGTGTCGCCGCCGCGCATGCCGGGCGGTGAGGTCAACCTGCAGCCGCCGCCCGAGGTGCCCCGGGTGATCCCGGGCAACCTGCTGATGAGGCTGCTGCCGTTCGTGATGATCGTTGCGGTAATCGGGATGATCGCGCTGATGGTCACCGTCGGCGGCCGGGATCTGATGAAGAACCCGATGTTCCTGATCTTCCCGATGATGATGGTCATGTCGATGGCGGGCATGTTCATGGGCGGTGGCGCCCGCTCCGGCAAGGCGGCCGCCGAACTCAACGAGGAACGTAAGGACTACTTCAGCTATCTGGCCAACCTGCGCGACGACGCCGACCTGACCGGCGAGGGGCAGCGCGCGGCCCTGGAATGGAGCCACCCGGACCCGCGGGCGTTGGCCGACGTGGTCGGCACCCGCCGCATGTGGGAACGCCGCCCCAGCGACAACGACTTCTGTCATGTGCGGGTGGGCATCGGCACCCACCGGCTGGCCACCCGGCTGCTGGCGCCGGAGACCGGCCCGCCCGAGGACCTCGAACCGGTGTCGACGGTGGCGCTACGGCGGTTCGTCAAGACGCATTCGGTGGTGCACGCGCTGCCGACCGCGGTGTCGCTGCGGGCGTTCCCCGCGATCACCTTCGAGGGCGACCGAAAGCTGGCGCGCCAGCTGGTCCGGTCCATGGTCCTCGAGCTGTGTGCGTTCCACGGGCCGGATCACGTGCAGGTCGCCGTGGTCACCGCCAACCCGGACGGGGAGAACTGGAGTTGGGTGAAGTGGTTGCCGCACGCACAGCACGCCACGGTCCGCGACGGCATGGGTTCGCTGCGCCTGCTGTTCCCGGGCCTGGAGTTGCTGGAGCAGTCGCTGGCCGCGGACCTGGCGGAGCGGGGGCGGTTCAGCCGCAACGCCGAACCGGCCAAGGGCCTCAAACAGCTCGTGGTGGTGCTCGACGACGGCTACGTCACCGGGACGGAACGTCTGGTGACCGATGCGGGTTTGGACAGCGTGACGCTGCTGGACCTCAACGGGTCCGAGTCGGCGGCCACCCGGCGCGGGCTGCAGCTGGTCGTCGAAAGTGACGCCGATGGAGAGCACGTCGGCGCGCGCACCGCGGTCGGCGTCGAGCGGTTCGCGACGCCGGACACCATCACCGTCGCCGAGGCCGAGGCGACCGCCCGCCGCATCGGTCGTTACCGCTTGGCGAGCGCCGCGCACATCGTCAGCCTGGAGGCCGATTCCCGTGCCACCGACCCGGGGCTGATGACCCTGTTGAAGATTCCCGACGCCGCCGAGATCGTCCCCGAACAGGTGTGGCGGAAACGCTCACCGCGGGAACGGCTGCGGGTGCCGATCGGGTACACGCCCAACGGGCAACCGCTCGAGCTGGACATCAAGGAATCCGCCGAGGCGGGCATGGGCCCGCACGGATTGTGTATCGGCGCCACCGGGTCGGGAAAATCGGAATTCCTGCGCACCCTGGTGTTGTCGATGGTCACCTCGCACTCGCCCGACGTGCTGAACATGGTGCTGGTCGACTTCAAAGGCGGCGCAACATTTCTCGGTCTCGAAGGGGTGCCGCATATCGCGGCGATCATCACCAACCTGGAAGACGAGTTGATTCTGGTCGACCGCATGCGCGACGCGCTGGCCGGGGAGCTGAACCGGCGCCAGGAGCTGCTGCGATCGGCGGGCAACTTCCCCAACGTCAACGAGTACGAACGCGCCCGGGCCAACGGCGCGGACCTGGCCCCACTGCCCGCGTTGTTCATCATCGTCGACGAGTTCTCCGAATTGCTCTCGCAAAAGCCCGATTTCGCGGAGTTGTTCGTGATGATCGGTCGGCTGGGCAGGTCGCTGCACGTGCATCTGCTGCTGGCGTCACAGCGGCTCGAGGAAGGCAAGCTGCGGGGTCTGGATTCGCACCTGTCCTACCGGATCGGGCTCAAGACCTTCTCGGCCGGCGAATCGCGCAGTGTGCTGGGGGTGCCCGATGCATACCACCTGCCCAGCGTCCCCGGGTCGGCATTCTTGAAGTGCGATGCGGGCGAGCCGATCCGGTTCAACACCTGCTATGTCTCCGGGGAGTATGTCCGGCCGCGCCGCGCCGCGCAAAGTGGCCGCAGACAGCCGGGCGCACTGGCACCGAAGCTGTTCACCGCGACCCCGGTCAAGAAGGACGCCGTTCCCGTCGCTCCCGCGGTGGACCAACTCGCCGAATCCGCCCACGGGGTGCCGTCCACTCCGACCAAGACGACGTTGCTCGACGTGGTGGTGTCGCGACTCCGGGGTCACGGTCGGCCGGCCCACGAGGTGTGGTTGCCGCCGCTGGACGAGAGTCCCGCCGTCAACCAGCTACTGCCGGACGTGAACTGGTCGGCGCCGTCCAATCTCGACGGCCGGTTGTGGATGCCGATGGGTGTGGTGGACCGCCCCTACGACCAGCGTCGCGACGTCCTGATCGTGGACCTGTCGGCGGCGCAGGGCAACGTCGCGGTGGTCGGCGGCCCCCAGTCGGGCAAGTCCACCGCACTGCGCACACTGATCATGTCCGCGGCCGCCACCCACACTCCCGAGCAGGTGCAGTTCTTCTGCCTGGACTTCGGTGGCGGCACGCTGGCCAGCCTGGCCAACCTGCCGCACGTCGGCGGGGTGGCCGGCCGCATGGATGCCGATGCGATCCGCCGGACCGTGGCGGAAGTGTCGGGGGTGCTGCGGTCCCGGGAGGTGCGCTTCCGCGATCTGGGCATCGAATCGATGCGCGACTTCCGGGCCCGCAAAGCGCACCTGGCCACCCTGCCCCCCGAGGTGGCGGCCAAGGATCCGTTGAGCCAGGACAAGTTCGGTGACCTGTTCCTGGTGATCGACGGCTGGGCCTCGATCCGCAGTGACTTCGAGATGCTCGAACCGGCGCTGAATTCGCTGGCGATTCAGGGCCTTTCGTACGGAGTGCACCTGGTGATCTCGGCTTCACGCTGGATGGAGATCCGCGCCGCCGTCAAGGACATGCTGGGCACCCGCATCGAGCTGAAGCTCGGTGACGCGCTGGACAGCGACGTGGGCCGCAAGTTCAACGAACTGGTACCGGTCGGTCGCCCCGGTCGCGGGATCAGCCATGAGCGGCTGCACATCCTGATCGCGCTGCCGCGCTTGGATTCCAGTTCGACGGTCGAGGACCTGCCGGAAGGTGTTGCGGCCGCGGTCAACTCGGTACGCGCGCAGTACGGCAACCGGCAGGCGCCGCGGGTCCGGATGCTGCCGCACAATGTCGATCGCAATGCGGTGGTCCGGGTGGCGCGTAACGCCGGGATGCTGAACAGATCACGGGTGGCCATCGGCATCAACGAGGCCGAATTGGTGCCCGTGGTATTGGATTTCGAGGCTCAACCGCATCTGGTGGCGTTCGGTGACGGGGAATGCGGCAAGACCGGCTTGCTGCGCAACATCGCGGCCGGATTGATGGAGAACACCACAGCCGAGGAATGCAAGATCGTCCTGGTCGACTATCGCCGCTCCATGCTGGGCGTGGTGGCCAACGACTATCTGGGCGGATACGCCACCGCCTCGCAGTCTTGTGCGGAGTTGATGACGGCGCTCGCCGCAACCCTGCGGGATCGGCTACCACCCAGCGACGTCACCCAGCAGCAGCTCAAAGACCGGTCGTGGTGGTCCGGACCGGACATCTACGTGATGATCGACGACTACGACCTGATCGCGGGGGGTTCGATGAGCAGCCCGTTGAGTCCGCTGGTCGAATTCCTGCCCCAGGCACGCGACGTGGGCCTGCGGGTGATCGTCACGCGTCGCATCGGCGGCGCGGGCCGGGCCATGATGGATCAGTTCATCGGACGGCTCAAGGATCTCTCGTGCAACGGACTGGTGATGAGCGGGACGAAAGACGAAGGGGCACTGTTCGGTTACAAGGCCACGGAGATGCCGCCGGGTCGCGGCATGCTGGTGTCCCGGACCGCCAAGAGCGGCGTGATCCAGCTGTCGCGGATGGCAGACCTATGACCGGGGTCAACGAACTGCGTCGGGTTCGGGTGATCCCGGCGGCGCCCGAGCACATCCAGGTGTCGGTCTTCGGTGGCCGCACCCAGCTGGATATCGCTCTGCCGCTGGACATTCCGGTATCGAGTTTCGTCCCGGACCTGGCGCGGCTGGTGCGGTCCCGGGATAACGAGCGAGGCGAGGCGAGCGGCAAGGATGAGCGGCGGACATTCTGGGTGCTCAGCCGCTTCGCCGACGACACGGTGTTGCCGCCCGACCGGACACTGCGTGAGGCGGGGGTGGCCAACGGTGAACTGTTGCGGTTGACGTCGCAGCGGGCGTTGTCACCGCCCACGTTGTACGACGATGTGGTGGACGCCGTCGGGCGGTTGAACAAGGCCGCCTACGCCGCCTGGGACGCGGTTTCGGCGCGCTGGATGGCGTTCGCGGGAGTTCACCTGATAGCGCTGGCCCTGGTCTACTGCGTGGTCGGTCGGGTGGCCGCGGCCAACCACTATGTGATTGTCGGGTTGGCCGGTGCGGTGGTGTTTGCGCTCGTCGGTGGGGCCACCATGGCACACCGCTCGTACGGGCTCGACGACGTCGCCGCCGCACTTGGCTGGGCAGCGGTTCCACTCACGGCCGGAGTCGCTTTGGCGGTCCTGGGCCGGTACGGCCAGTATGGCCTGGCCGCCGCGTGCCTGACCGTGCTGGTCTCGTGCGCGGTCTACGGCCGGGTGGTCGGTGCGGGACGCTGGGCCTACCTGGCCGGTGTCGTGCTGTTCGGCCTGGTCGGCGCCGCGATGCTGGCCAGGGCGCTGCACGTGCGCGCCGACATCGTGTTCGTCGTCGCGACGGTGGGGGTGCTGCTTGCCTGCCTGCTGGTGCCGCGTCTGACGGTCCGGCTGGGCCGGTTCGAGACACCGACCGTCGTCGTCGAAAACAACCGTGAGGACTGGGATTTCGAGAATCCGTTCGAGCCGGGCGGATCGAGTAAGAAGCGGGACGGGGACTCGGGCACTGCAATGCCCACCGCCGAAGAGGTTTGGACCAAAGCAAAGCGGGCGGCAATCACCCGCGCGGCGCTGTTGTTCGGATTGGCTGGCGCCGCAACGGTCTACGTGACGCTGCTTTCGCACGACCGCGCCGTACTGGATTGGCCGGTTTTCGTGTTTGCCCTGGCGTGTGCGGGGGTGCTGGCGCTGCGCAGCCGAAACTACGACACCTGGTTCGAGCGTGGCGCGGTGGCGGTTCCAGCCATCGCCGTCCTGGTGGTTGTCTGCATGGCGGCGCAGCAGGGTCGGGGGCCGATGCCGGTGGTGGCGCTCGGCGTGCTGTTGGCGGTCGCAGTGGGCGCGGCGCTGGCCGGGCTGAGCGGGTCCGCCGGTGCCCGACCGCGTCGGTGGGGGACGTTGTTGTCCTACCTGGACTACGTGGCGGTCGGCTCGCTGATCCCGCTGGCGCTGTGGGTGGTGGGCGTCTACCAGCGGTTGGGATTCTGATGCGGGTGTGGCGGCGCACGGGAGCGCTGGTCGTGGCGGTGTTGTTGGCGGCGCTGAACCCCGCACCGGCCTGGGCGATCCGCCCGCCGGTTGTGGAACCGGGACCGCCACCGAACGGCCCGCTGGGTCCGGTCGAACCGACCGATCTCAAGGCGATCTGCGGCGTCCCCACCGGCGTGCTTCCGGGGACCGATTTCACCCTGCAGCCCAGCGCCGAAGCCATGCTCAATTTCTCCGACGCGTGGCGATTCTCCCGCGGGGCCGGACAGAAGGTCGCAGTGATCGACACCGGGGTGAACCGGCATCCGCGGTTGCCGTCGCTCGAGGGCGGCGGCGATTACGTGTCGAATACCGACGGCCTGCAGGACTGCGACGCGCACGGAACCCTGGTGGCAGGACTCATCGCCGGCGCGCCCAGTCCCGCGGACGGTTTCTCGGGCGTGGCCCCCGAGGCGACCATCCTGTCGATCCGGCAGAACAGCACCGTCTACGGCGTCAAGGAGGGCGGGTCAGGCCAAACCAGCGACCCGAATGCCACCTCGCCGGGCTACGGGAACACGTTGACCCTGGCCTACGCGATCACCCGCGCGGTCAGCCTGGGCGCGACCGTGATCAACCTGTCCGAGGTGGCCTGCAGCCCGGTCGGGGCGGGCCTCGACGACGTTGCGCTGGGCCGGGCCGTTCGCTACGCCTTCGAGAACAACGTCGTGGTCGTGGCCGCGGCGGGCAACTTCAACAGCCAGGGCTTGTGCAAAACGCAGAACGCCATGCCCGACCCGAACATGCCGTTGCAGAGCGGGTGGGACTCGGTGCGGACCATCGCCAGCCCCGCCTGGTTCGACGACTACGTGCTGACCGTGGGCGCGTTGACGACCTCGGGTGAGCCGGCCGACTTCAGCCTGCGCGGACCGTGGGTGGGCGTCGCCGCGCCGGGCGAACGGATCGTCTCGCTGGATTCTGCCGGGCCTGGCCTGGTCAATGCCGTGCTGAGTCAGCAAGGTCTGGCACCGATCAACGGGACCAGCTTCGCTGCGCCGTTCGTGTCCGGTGTGGTGGCGCTGGTCAGGTCCCGTTTCCCCGAGCTGAATGCCGCGCAGGTGATCGACCTGATCAAACGGACCGCCCACACGCCCGGCGCGGGTCCCAACGAAGCTACCGGGTACGGCGTGGTGGACCCGATCGCGGCGTTGACCTACCGGCTGCCGCCGGCCAACCAGGCGCCGAACCCGGACGCGGCAAAACCGATCGCGGGACGCCCCGTTCTCGATCCGGGCAGTCAGCGGGCCCGCGTCATCGTGCTGGGAGTGACATCGCTGTGCGTGATGGCGGCCGGGGTGGCTGCGGCCGTTGCTGCGGCCAGAAGCCGCCGGCGTGCGCGGCCGTCGGCGCAGGAGCCGCGATCTGCGGATTAAGGGTGTGCCGCTACGTAGGATTGGACAAGGCAACCCACGGTGGTGAAAGGGGGGACGACATTGGCCAAACAGCCGCCGAAGCAGACGCCTGCCGAGGACGAACGCGGGTCGATGGCGCGTCCGCCCTGGTTGCCGGGTGAGAAAAAGCGGCGCCGCGTCCATCTTGGTCGCGGCAAGCGGGCGGACACCGACCAGGAGATCGGTGACGAGGGTGCTCCCGACCGGGTCGCCAACGGCCCCGGGCCAGTGACAGACGAAGACGCCACCGTCGTGGCCCCGGCGCCGCAGCAGGCAACGCCAACGCCCCCGACCGACGCTCCCGACGAGGCTCGACCAAAACGCGTCGCGGTGCCGTTCGACCGGATCAGGCGGCTGCAGCAACTCGATGCCGAGCCGCCCCCGGCGCCTGGACCGCGAACAGCCCCGCCGCCCTTCCCGCCGCCGCGCATTGCCCCGCCTCCGGCGGCGGAGCCGCCGTCGGTGGCAGCGGAGCCGGAGGTGCCGCAAGCGCGCGAGTGGAGCTTTGAACCTGCAACGGAACCCGCATCAACCCCGTCAGACCTCGAAACTCAGCCGGAATCGCCGTCGACTTCGGATGAGTCGATTGCGTCACCGATTGATGATGAGCCCGAGCCCGAATCACCGGCTCGCGCGGCGCTGGATCCGTTGTCGCCCGACTGGGTGGTACCGCCGGCCGACGTACCGGAGCTGGACTGGAGCTATGAGGTGCTACCGACTTCGGTAGCGTCCGATTCCGTCTCGCCGGAGTGGATTCCGCCGCCGATTGAGCTACCTCGCTCGGGCGCCGAGTCGGAGTCCGTGGAGGTTTCGACCGCGCGGGACTGGAGCTTCGAGCTTCCATCGGAGCCGTCGCCGACGTCGCCGGCGGCGGAAGCTGTTTCGCCCGACTGGACTGAACCGTCGCTGGTAGGCGAAGTCGAGCCGACCGCCGAGTCGGAGCCCGTCGAGGTTTCGACTGCGCGGGATTTGAGCTTTGAGCTTCCATCGGGGCCGTCGCCGACTTTGTCAGCGGCGGAACCCGATTCGCCCGAGTGGACTGAACCATCGCCGGTAGACGAAGTCGAGCCGACTGCGGAGTCGGAGCCCGTGGAGGTTTCGACTGTGCACGATTGGAGCTTTGAGGTCCCGCCGCAACCACCGGCAGTTGAGGAGGTTGAGCCGGTCTCGGAAGCGGAGCCCGTTGCGGCTGACTACCCCGAGCCGGTGGCTGAGCCGGAACCTCTCGTGGCGGAGCCGGAGCCGTCGCCGATTGCAACGCCATCGCACGTCGAGGCTGAGCCGGCAGCGGAGTCGGAGCCTGCCGAGGTTTCGATGACGCAGGATTGGAGCTTTGAGCTTCCGGCGGACCCGCCGCCGATAGCACCACCGGCGGTTGACGAGGCTGAGCCGGCCTTGGAAGCGGAACCCGTTATGGCCGACGACCCCGAACCGGTTGGTGAGTCGGAACCCGTTGTGGCTGAGGCAGAACCGCCCGAAGCCGGGTCGGAGCAAGAGCTCGGGCCCGGTGAGTTCGATGAGATCGAGGCCCGTGCCGCGGCCCTCCTCGAGCAGATGGCCGCCAAGAGAGCACAGGTCTCGGCGCCACCGGAACCGACGGAGGTCCAATCGATATCGGTTGACCAGTCGGATGCTTTCGACGAACCGGACGCTGAGGCGCCGAACTGGTTGTCCGCAGATTTCGTCAGCGAAGTGCAAGAGCCGGTCGATCCTGCGGCGGTAGTCGAGGCGGTAGGCGACGACGAACCCGCGGAAGCCGCCGCCGTCCCGGTCGAAGATTCGCCGACGCGTGAGGTTCCGGACGGCATTGCCGACGTGCCGGACGGCATTGCCGATGTGCCGGACGGTGCTGCCGAAGCCGAGGACGAAACGAAGGTCGCGCCGGTCCGTCGTCCGGCGCCCCCGCCGTGGCAGACGCCAAGCCCGATCATGTCCGCGGAGATCGAAGAGGTGGCGGTCGACCCGCCGGCGCAGTCACCGCCAGCTGCCCCCGAGCATCACGAAACACGCGCGCCACAAAGCGATCCGCCGCCGCCAAGCCACCCACCGACGCCGCAATTCCGCCCCCCGCGACCACCCGGCGGGGTACCGCCGGCCGCGCCCGTGCCGCCTGCGGCACCGGGTGTCGCCCCGTTCGCCCCTGCAGCACCAGCCACTCCGT
>NZ_LZKQ01000304.1 GCF_001668675.1 Mycobacterium asiaticum
GCGGCACGGTCATCCCGGTCGGCAGGTAGGTGGCGGCCAGGCCCAGCTCAGGACTGGAGAACAAGGCGAACTGCAGCGCGTCGGGCGGCGGGGCGCTCGGGCTGCTCGCCAGGTACGCCAGCTCGCGGTTGACGACGAGGGACCCCATCGACAGCCCGGCGATGTGCACCGGTGCACCACCGCTGCCGGCGACCGCACTCGTGATCATTTGGTCGAGCGTGAGCCGTCCCATTGCGACGGCCTGGTTCACGGTCGGCGCGAGCGGGCTGCCGCTGAAGATGCCCATGCTGGCCGGGTAGTTGACCACCTGAGCCAGGCTGTCGGGGAACCAGTTCTCGCCGACCAGCGGGTTGAGCAGGTGGTATGCCTGCAGGACCGACGCCGACCAGGGCGCGGAGATGCCTTGCAGAGCGATCTGCCCCAGGGCGGGCAGCTCGGTCAGCAAACGCGGCGCGTACAGCGGGCCCGCACCCCCGACCGTGAGCCGTACACCGGCCGCCGGTGGCGGCTGGGCAGCGTTGACGATTTCGGTGCCCAGGTAGGCATCAGCGTTCGCCGTCAGGGTGCGCACCAAGCGCTCGCCGTACTGCGCCGCCTGCGCGCTGACCGCCTGGTAGGCGCGGCCGTGCGCACTGAACAGATCCGCAATGCGGGTCGACACCTCGTCGGCCCCGGCCGTCAGTAACGACGTGACGGAGTGCGCCGCTGCCCTGTTCGCCGCGTCGACGGCCGTCCCGAGGGCACTCAAATCGCTTGCGGCGCAGACCAGAAAATCCGGTGCTGTCACCACATACGACATCGAGGGGCCTCCTTGCCCGGCAACCGGGCCCGATCCGGTCGCCTAGACGCAAACAGTAGGTGAGGCTACTCGAACAGCCGGAACCGCACCCGGCAAATCGTGGGATCGGTTGGGCGGCTATGAGTCGAGCAGCGAAAGGACCTCTGCGACAACGGAATCCAACGGAACCGATACCTGATCCCCGGTCCTGAGGTCCTTGACGCCGACGGTGCCGGCGTCGATGTCGCGGTCGCCGGCAACCAATGCCAGTCGCGCGCCGGAGCGGTCGGCCGCTCGCATGGCCCCTTTGAGCCCGCGGTCACCGTAGGCCAGGTCGACGCGCACGCCGGCCGCCCGCAGGGCGCCACCCAGCACCGCCAGGCGCAGCTTGGCCGCCTCACTCAACGGCACGCCGAACACGTCGCAGCGGGCGGGCTGACCCACGCTCTTGCCCTCGGCACGCAGGGCGAGCAGCGTGCGGTCCACGCCCAGCCCGAACCCGATCCCGGACAGGTCCTGCCCACCCAGCTGCCGCATCAGCCCGTCGTACCGGCCACCGCCGCCGATACCGGATTGCGCGCCCAGCCCGTCGTGCACGAACTCGAACGTGGTCTTGGTGTAGTAATCCAGGCCGCGCACCATCCGCGGGTTGATCACATACCGAACACCCAGCGCGTCCAGGTGCGAGAGCACGGTGTCGAAGTGTTGCTTGGCGGCATCGGAGAGATGATCGAGCAACACCGGCGCGTCGGCGGTCATCGCCTTGACCTCGGGGCGTTTGTCATCGAGCACCCGCAGCGGGTTGATCTCGGCCCGCCGTCTGGTGTCCTCGTCGAGGTCGAGTCCAAACAGGAAATTCTGCAACAGTTCTCGGTACTGCGGTCGGCAGCTCTCGTCGCCGAGGGAGGTGATCTCCAGCCGGAACCCATCCAGGCCCAGGGACCGGAATCCGGCGTCGGCCACCGCGATCACCTCGGCGTCCAGCGCCGGGTCGTCCACACCGATCGCCTCGACACCCACCTGCTGCAACTGGCGGTAGCGGCCGGCCTGCGGCCGTTCGTAGCGGAAGAACGGACCGGCGTAGCACAGCTTGACCGGCAGTGCGCCGCGGTCCAGGCCATGTTCGATGACCGCGCGCACCACCCCGGCGGTGCCTTCGGGCCGCAGCGTCACCGACCGGTCGCCGCGGTCGGCGAAGGTGTACATCTCCTTGGACACCACATCGGTGGACTCGCCGACACCACGGGCGAACAGGGCGGTGTCCTCGAAGATCGGCAGCTCGATGTCGCCGTAACCGGCGCGGCGGGCGGCGCCGAGCAGCCTGTCGCGCACCGCGACGAACTGCGCGGAATCCGGCGGTAGGTAGTCCGGAACACCTTTGGGCGCAACGAATTCCGTCACGAACTCAAACCTTCGAGGAACGGGTTGAACCGGCGCTCAGCGCCGATGGTGGTGGCGTTGCCATGCCCGGGCAGTACCACGGTGGGGTCGTCGAGCACCAGCAATTTATCGACGATGGAGCGCAGCAGGTCCCGGCCGCTGCCGCCGAACAGGTCGGTGCGCCCGACCGACCGCTCGAACAACGTGTCGCCGGTGAACACCACGTCGGCGTCGTTCTCGGCGGCCTGCCGGATCCGGAAGCACACCGAGCCACGGGTGTGGCCGGGCGTGTGGTCGACGTTGACCGAGATGCCGCCCAGGTCGAGCTTGTCTCCGTCGCGGTCCAACTCGACGACCTGCTTGGGTTCGCGGAAGAACGCGCCGGCCATCAGCTGGGCGACCCGCGGGCCGAGCCCGTAAATCGGGTCCTTGAGCATGAACCGGTCCTCGGGATGGATGAAGGTCGGGCACCCGAAGGTGTCCGACACCTTCTGGGCCGACCACATGTGATCGATGTGGCCGTGGGTGATCAGCACCGCGGCCGGGGTCAGCCGGTGCTTGTCGAGGATGCCGCGCAGCTGGCCCATCGCCCGCTGGCCGGGGTCGACGATCAGGGCGTCGGATCCAGGCCGCTCCGCCACCACGTAGCAGTTGCACTGCAGCAACCCGGCGGGGAATCCGGTGACCAACATGGTCCCAGTTTCCCATCCCCAGCGTCATGGAATGATGGCGGCCGTGCCAACGAACCAGCAGCGACGTGCGACGGCCAAGCGCAAACTCGAGCGGCAGCTGGAGCGCCGCGCCAAGCAAGCCAAGCGGCGCCGGATCCTGACGATCGCCGGGGGCGCGGTGGCCGCGGTGGCGGTGGTCGCCGCCGTGGTGGTTGCCGTCGTCGTCAGCAAGGACGACAACAAGGGCAATCCGTCGGCTTCGGCCACGCCCAGCAGTTCCGCACCGGAGTCACCGTCGGCGGCCGGCCTGCCGCCGGTGCAGCTCGGCAACGCGGTGCCGCTGCCGCAGTTCAAGGCGCCGCCGAACCTGGGCGCCAACTGCCAGTACCCCGCCTCGCCTGACAAGGCCGGCAAGGAGGTCAAGCCGCCGCGGACCGGCAAGGTGCCCACCGAGCCGGCGCAGGTCAGCGTCAGCATGGTGACCAGTCAGGGCAACCTCGGCCTGATGCTTGCCAACAACGAATCACCTTGCACGGTGAACAGTTTCGCGAGCCTGGCCAACCAGGGGTTCTTCAAGGACACCAAATGCCACCGGCTGACCACGTCGCCGTCCCTGTCGGTGCTGCAGTGCGGGGACCCCAAGGGCGACGGCACCGGCGGACCGGGCTACCAATTCGCCAACGAATACCCGACCAACCAGTACCCGGCCAACGACCCCAAGCTCAAAGAGCCCGTCATCTATCCGCGTGGCACGATCGCCATGGCCAACGCGGGTCCGAACACCAACAGCAGCCAGTTCTTCCTGGTTTACCGAGACTCGGCGCTGCCGCCGGAGTACACGGTGTTCGGGACCATCCAGGCCGACGGGCTGGCTACCCTCGACAAGATCGCGGCGGCCGGCGTGAAGGGCGGCGGCGACGACGGACCGCCGGCCCTGGATGTGACCGTCACGTCGGTACTGCTCGACTAGGAGATTCGTGGCCGAAACCGCATTCGGTCGCTACCAGCTGCAGGGACTGCTGGGGCGCGGTGGCATGGGCCAGGTCTATCGCGCCTACGACACCGCGACCGATCGCGTCGTGGCCATCAAGGTGCTGCCCCCGCACCTGGCGGAGGACAAGGAATTCGAGCAACGCTTCCGCCGCGAGGCCCGCACTGCGGCCGGCCTCAACGACCCCCACATCGTGCCCATCCACAGCTTCGGGGAGATCGACGGCCGGCTCTACGTCGACATGCGCCTGGTCGAGGGTCGCGATCTGGTGCGGTTCATCGCCGAGAACGGCGGCCGCGTCAGCCCCGCGAAGACGGTCGCGATCATCGAACAGGTCGCCGCGGCACTGGACAGCGCGCACCGGGCCGGACTGGTGCACCGCGACGTCAAACCCTCCAACATCCTGGTCGCCAGCGCCCGGGACTTCGTCTATCTGATCGACTTCGGGTTGGCCCGCGCCACCACCGACACGGCGCTGACCAACACCGGGCACACGATGGGCACCCTGGCCTATCTCGCGCCCGAAAGGTTTAGTGGCACAACGGATCCCCGCGCCGATGTGTATTCGTTGGCGTGCGTGCTGTACGAGTGCCTGACCGGGCAACGGCCGTATCCGGGGGACAGTTACGAAGAGCAGATCAAGGGCCACCTGCACTCCCCGCCGCCGCGGCCGACGGCGGTCGCGCCCGACATTCCGCCGGCCTTCGACACGGTGGTGGCCCGCGGTATGGCAAAGGACCCGCAAGCGCGGTATCAGACGGTGCTCGAACTCTCCGACGCCGCCCGCGCGGCGCTAGGTGGAGGAGGTTTGGTGCTGCCCCCGCCGCCGCCGTCGCCGCCGGCCGGGGCATACCACCAGCCATGCCCCGAGGGTCCGACCGGGCCGGTTCAGGCGGGTAGCCGCAGCGCGCTGGTGTTGACTGTCGCCGGCTCGGGGTTGTTGCTGTTGCTGGTGGCTGTGGTGGTCGCTGTTTTCGCGAGCAACGACGATCCGGGCCCGAGCACCCCGCCGACGACCACCACGACCACCACCCAGGCGCCACCGACGAGCGAGACGACAACGGACAGCACCGACTCGTCCGAGACCACCGAGGTCACCGACACCACGACCGGCGGTCCGACTCCGTAATCCGGGTGACTATGCTGCTGACGTCACCCGGTACACGTCGTAGACGCCTTCGACATTGCGAACGACGTTCAACAGGTGCCCGAGATGCTTGGGGTCGCCCATCTCGAAGGTGAACCTGCTGATCGCCACCCGGTCACCGGAGGTGGTGACCGACGCGGAGAGGATGTTCACCTTCTCATCGGCCAGCACCCGTGTCACGTCCGAGAGCAACCGGTGCCGGTCCAGGGCCTCCACCTGGATCGCCACCAGGAACACCGAGGACGGGGACGGCGCCCACAGCACCTCGATGATGCGCTCGGCCTGCTGCTGCAGTGACGCGGCGTTGGTGCAGTCGGTGCGGTGCACGCTCACTCCCCCGCCGCGGGTCACGAAGCCCATGATCTGATCGCCCGGCACCGGGGTGCAGCACTTGGCCAGCTTGGTCAGCACGCCCGGGGCGCCGGGAACCGAGACGCCCACGTCTTCGGTGCTGCGCGGCCGGCGCGGCATGGTCGCCGGCGTGGACCGCTCAGCCAGATCCTCCTCGGCCTGGTCGATCCCGCCGAGTTCGGCCAGCAGCCGCTGCACCACGTGGCGGGCCGAGACGTGTCCCTCACCGATCGCGGTGTACATCGCCGAGACGTCGGTGTAGTGCAGCTCGCGGGCCACCGCGGCCATCGATTCACCATTGACTAAGCGCTGCAAGGGAAGTCCACCGCGCCGCACCTCGCGGGCCATGGCTTCCTTGCCGGATTCCAGCGCCTCTTCGCGACGCTCCTTGGCGAACCACTGCCGGATCTTGGTCTTGGCACGCGGGGACACCACGAACTGTTGCCAGTCCCGTGACGGGCCGGCGTTCTGCGCCTTGGACGTGAAAACCTCGACGACTTCGCCGTTTTCCAGCTTGCGTTCCAAGGCCACCAGTCGGCCGTTGACCCGCGCGCCGATGCAGCGATGCCCCACCTCGGTGTGCACCGCGTAGGCGAAGTCCACCGGCGTGGACCCGGCCGGCAGGGTGAACACGTCACCCTTGGGCGAGAACACGAAGATCTCTTGCACCGCAAGGTCGTAACGCAACGACTCCAAAAACTCACCGGGGTCGGCGGCCTCCCGTTGCCAGTCGAGCAACTGACGCATCCAGGCCATGTCGTCGATCTCGGCGGCGGCGTGCGGATGCGGAACACCGTTGCGGCCCTTGGCTTCCTTGTACCGCCAGTGCGCGGCGATGCCGTACTCGGCGGTGCGGTGCATGTCGCGGGTGCGAATCTGCACCTCCAGCGGCTTGCCCTCCGGGCCGACGACGGTGGTGTGCAGTGATTGGTACACCCCGTATCTGGGCTGCGCGATGTAGTCCTTGAAGCGGCCCGCCATCGGCTGCCACAGCGAATGCACCACGCCCACAGCGGCATAACAGTCACGGATCTCGTCGCACAGGATGCGGATGCCGACCAGGTCGTGGATGTCGTCGAAGTCGCGGCCCTTGACGATCATCTTCTG
>NZ_LZKQ01000305.1 GCF_001668675.1 Mycobacterium asiaticum
GCCGGGCCCCCCCCGGGCGGGGGGGGCCCCCCCCCCCCCCCCCCCCCCCCCCCCCCCCCCCCCCCGGCCCGGCCCCCCCCAACCCCACCAGTGCATCGGCACCCGCCTCCGGATCCTGGCCCGCCAGGGCGAACGCGCGGCCGTCCCAGCGGCGCGCCAGGGCATGCCAGCCCAATTGCCGCAGGAACGATCCGTGGGTGCTGTGCGCCAGAGACGCCAGGGCGCCGGTCTGCTGCTGCCGGCGCAGCGCGGCCAGGTCGGTGTACGCGCTGCCGTACCGGCCCTGCCCGCCGGCGGCGACCGCGCGCAGCCAGAGCTGTCGCGGGGTGGCAGCCGTGGGCAGCGGCCAGGTGCCCGGCCGGCTGCCGAAAGCAGCCTCGGCCAGCTCGTTTGCTGGACCCCAAGCCGCAGAACTGGAACGGGTTTCAATCACCGTGATAGCAGCCGCCTCAATGGTAAAAAGTTTGTGCGATCCGTGTTACCGGAATATTACTCACAGCCCTTCATGTGCCAATTACAAGACGCTCACGTTAGCGGCCTGAGCAGGTGTTTTGCGATAACGTTCCGATCCGGTTAGCACACCTAGTCGTCGGCTAAAGCGTCACAGATGAACGCGAAGTTAATTCTCTTACGACGCATGCGTATTTCGCCACAACACGCGCCTATTGACGGCAATTCGTTAGCACCCCTAGCGTCTAGGAGTGTTCGGTGTAGTCATCGGTGACGCCACTGCAAATTCAGTTGCACACTCGCCCTGATCGCGAGCCTATCCGCATCAGGTGCGCCGTGCAGAGAGGAATCAGCAATGCCACAGCCGGAGCAGCTACCTGGACCCAACGCCGACATCTGGAACTGGCAGTTACAGGGGTTGTGTCGCGGCGTCGACTCGTCGATGTTCTTCCACCCTGACGGTGAGCGTGGCCGGGCACGCATGCAACGCGAGCAGCGCGCCAAGGAGATGTGCCGGCGGTGTCCGGTGATCGACGAGTGCCGCACCCACGCGTTGGATGTCGGCGAGCCCTACGGGGTGTGGGGCGGTCTGTCGGAATCCGAGCGCGACATGCTGCTCAAGGGTTCCATCGGACGCGGTCGCGGAATCCGTCGCTCGGCCTGAGTCCTCCTAGACGACGCAGGTCCGGGGTGCCTGGCCTCCGGGCCTGCGTTCGTGCGTCTCGCGCTTGTCGGGCGCCGAGCGTGGGCCTCACGCACGAAAAGCGCTGGGCAGATTCATCCAAGAAGCCCACGTTCGGTGACCCCATTCAGCGGTGCGGGTGCACCACGATGTGCTGGGTGTTGTAAATCTGCGGCCCGTCCTTCGGCGAATGCCACTGACTGCCGAAGATGTGCAGGTTGTCCAGCGTGGAGCCGGGCAGGATGAATCCCCCGTAGTTCTGCGGGACGAAGTTGGCGGCGTCCGGATCATGCTGCTGCATGACGAGGGTCGCCGCACCGTCGCTGAAGATCTCGGTGGGCCCGGCCCGACCCACCTGCACCCGGACGGCGCCGAATCCGATCGATGCGTCGAATCCGACGAGGACCGGTCTGCCGTCTACCTCGCGGAAGCTGAGTTCTCCGTACTTGCCGGGGCTCAACGGTTTTGCGGCCAGATCACCCGGCCGGCCCCAGCGGGTGCCGGTCCATGGCCGCCACGCGCTGCGGTCGGTCACCTGGGCGGCATCGACGCGGTACATGGTGACGGGCAGGGTCCGGTCGAACGAATCCGCGGCGATGTAGACCTCGCCGTCGGCGCCCTGATAACCGCTGATCTGGGTGGGATGGCCTGGGTCCGGCGCGGGTGTCCAGGGTCGCCACGATCCGTCGATCGGGCGCCAGCCGGCCGCTGGGTCATCGGTGACCTGCACCAGCCAGGACCCGCCGTCGGGGACGAGGTCGCTGGTGCCGGTGACCATCATGTACGTCGTCCCGTCATGCAGCTCAATGCTGCCCGCCGGCAACGTGTTTCGTCCGTGCGCGGGCGGCGGTGACGGGAACAACACGTTCCCGCTTCCGGCGGGTCCGGTCAGCGGCCGGCCGAACAGCACCCGCCCTGCCGCGTCGAGTGCCACCGGCACCGCCACCGAAGGGTAGTGCGGATCCGCGCCGACGTGGTCACCGCGAAACGAGTCGCCAAACACCGCGACGAGCTTCCCGTTGGGTAGCCGCACGATCTCGCCCAGATCGACGGCGCCGATGCCGCGGATGCCGCGCCGCGCTCCCGTCCCGGCGACCGCACCCAGGTTGCGCGACTGTCCCCGCGCCAGCCTCGCGTTCGAGAAGGCAAGCGCCCCCGGCCCATCGGACCGGGGGCGCTTCATGCAGCCGAATGTAGCCCGCGGGGCTGCGCTAAGCGTCGATGAGGGGGCGCAGCGCCTCGCCGACCTTCGTGATGACACCGGGCGTGTAACCGTGCGTCGGAAGGTTCACGATCACTCCGTCGATACCCACATCGAGGATCCGACGCTTGATTTCGTCGGCTATCTGATCGATGCTGCCGGTGACCGCGCGACCTCCTTGCGCCTCCCCGATATCGGCGGGGGCGCCGTAGCCGTCCACCACAACCGTCAGCAACGCACTCGTTTCCAGAGTGGCTGGGTCGCGGTCGAATTCGACACACCGCTGTTTTAGCACATCGAGCTTGCCGGGCAGCTGGTCGATATCGGCGATGATGTTGAGGTGGTCGGCGTAGCGGGCGGCCAGGCGGAACGTCTTCTTCTCGCCGCTGCCGCCGAGCATGACCGGGATGTGGTCCCGGAAGCGGGGTTCGTTGATCGCGCTCTCGGTGCGATACCACTTGCCGGTGAAGGTAGGCCGCTCACCGTGCACCATCCCGAGGATGATCTGCAGCGCCTCTTCGAGCTTTTCGAACCGCTCGGTGAAGGTGTCGAATTCGAAGCCCAGTTGCTGGTGTTCCAGCTCGAACCAGCCCGCCCCGAGCCCGAGAATCGCCCGGCCGGCGCTGATCACGTCCAGCGTGGTGATGATCTTTGCGAGCAGGGTCGGGTTGCGGTAGGTGTTGCCGGTCACCAGTGTGGACAGCTGGACATTTTCGACGACCGGGGCCAAGGCGGCCAACGCGGTGTAGGCCTCCAGCATGGGTTCGTCGGGCTTGCCGAGTCCGGGCAGTTGATAGAAGTGGTCCATCAACAGAACCGTGTCGAACCCCGCGGCTTCGGCCTCCTGGGCTTGGGCCTTGACGGCGGGAAACAGTTCAGCGACGGGCTTTCCATAGGTGAAATTGGGAATCTGCAATCCAAGGCGAATAGTCACGCCTTTGTGCAACGGCAACGTATGCCGGTTTCATTCCGCGCCGCTCCGAATTGGTCCCACGCGCGGCCGCGCGGCGGCACACTGACGCGATGAACACGCAGCAGCCGGACAACAACACGGCGACCGAAGGCACGGTGACCGTCATTGAAGCCGGGACTGGGACCTACACCCAGCAGATTTCCGCCGGACGGCACACTCTTGTCGCCGACGAACCAGAACCGATCGGCGATGACGCCGGTCCCACACCGTACGACCTGTTGCTGTCCGCACTCGGGGCATGCACGTCCATGACGGTTCGCATGTACGCCAACCGCAAGGGCTGGCCGCTCGAGCGGGTACGGGTTGCGTTACGGCACAGGCGGATTCATGCGAAGGACTGCGCAGACTGCGAAACCAAAATCGGCTGGGTCGATCATATCGATCGGGAGATCGAGCTCACCGGCGACCTCGACGATGCGCAACGGCAGCGGCTGATGCAGATCGCCAACCGTTGCCCCGTGCACCAGACGCTGACCTCAGCGGTTCACATCACGACGCGGTGATCTGTTCGAGGAACGCACGTGCCGCCCGCGAAGCCCTGGCAGAGACAGCAATCCCGAGGCGCCGCACGGTCTTGGGCACCAGCGGTCGGACGGCAACGCCCGGCAGCTCGGGCAGGCCGGCGCGGGGCAGGATGGTCACCCCGAGCCCGGCCCGCACGATTTCGAGAGCCGCCGGGATCTCGCGGGCGTCGAACGCCAGGTCGAGCTCGACGCCCTGCCGCCGCGCGATCGGCATGAACACGTCCGCGCAGCCGCCCTTGCCCCGAACGAAGGGTTCGGTGGCCAGGTCGGCATAGGTGATGCTCGTTTTGGACGCCAGCCTGCCGCTGGCCGGCACCACCGCCACCATGTCCTGTTCACCCAGAACTGCAGATTCGAGGCCCTTGGCGGGCAGGCTGACCACGCCGGCTTCGGCGGCGCCCCGGTCGAGCCAGTCCCTGATCTCCTCCTCGCTTCCTTCCAACAGCCGGATGGTGACCGCCGGATGGCGCCGGGCATACGTGCGCAGCTGGGGAGCGACGAACGTTGCGGTTGCCGTCGGCAGACTCGCCAGATAGAGCGTTCCGGTGACGTCACCGGCCAAACCGGCCACCTCGGTGCGCATCAACGTCAAGTGTCGCAGCGCTTTCCGCGCATGCGCGAGAGCTACCGAACCGGCTTCGGTCAGGGCAATTCCGTCGCGGTGCCGGATCAGCAGCGGCAGCCCCAGCTCCTTCTCCAGCGCCGCGACCGCTCGGCTGGTAGCGGGCTGCGACAAACCCAGCCGCCGGCTGGCTGCGGTGAAACCGCCCTGATCGACCACCGTCACGAACGTGTTCAGCTGCAACAACGTCGGCATCGATCCTCCATGACGCGCCTGCCATGCATACATATCACCAGTCTTATGGATGCTTTGCATTCTAGAACTTTTGAGTAATGATGCGAATTACGGCTCGGACTGAGAAGGAGGAGATTCCGATGAGTAGCATCGCGACGTCGAATGTGATTGCGCCACAAGATCTTGCTTGGCATCAGACCGAGCTCGGTCGGGACTTCTGGGTCACCGATGATTTGGTCGGCGCCCAGTACTCTGCGCTGTTCAGTGCGCAGCTGACGAAGTTCGGTCCTGGCGGGGGATCCGCCCCGCACCGGCACGACTACAACCACGCGTTCTACTTCCTGAGCGGCACCGGCCGCGTGCGGCTGGGCGCCCAATTCGCCCGGATCACACCGGGCACCTTCGTCAAGGTTCCCGCGGACATGGTGCACAGCCTCGTCAACGTGGGCTCGGATGATCTGGTGTTCCTGGTCATCTATGACCCGCCGCATGTTGCGACCGACTGAGATCGTTTCAACTCGGATGATTCGGGGTAGGCCCGGCGCATGTACAAAGGCGTACCCTTGGCGGCCGCACTACTTGCCGCGGCCGTCGCGCCGCTGGCGGCGTGTGGCAACCAGCAGGGTGGACAATCCGGCGCGTCCTCGTCCTCCGCGCAGTCCGGGTCGGACCGAATGACGACTCAGGTGAAGAGCACCGACGGCACTCAGGTCGCCACCGCGACGTTCGAGTTCGCCAACGGCTACGCGACCGTGACGGTGGAAGCCGGCCCCAACCAGGTTCTGAGCCCGGGCTTTCACGGTCTTCGGATCCACTCCGTCGGCAGATGTGATGCCGATTCCGGCTCTGGGGCTTTCAGCTCCGCCGGAGATGTCTACCAAGCGGCGAATCACACCGGCTACCCCGCCAGCGGCGAGCTGACCGCGTTGCAGGTGCGCACGGACGGCTCGGCCAAACTCGTCACCACCAGCAACCTGTTCACCGCCGCGGACCTTCGCAGCAACTCCGGTACCGCTCTGGTCATCCATCAAGACGCGGATAATTTGGGCAGCAGTCCCACCGGGGAGTCAGGCAAGCGGGTGGCGTGCGGCGTCATTGCCGCGCCCGCGGCGACAACAACGTCGTCCACCACCACCACCACCACCACACCGACGACCAGCGTCAGTACGGTCACCACCACCGTCGTTGTGCCGCCGCCGGAGACGATCACCAGCACCAGCACGGTCACCAGTACGACGAGTAGCACAACCAGCCCCAGCGTCCCGACCGTCACGTCCACGGCGCCAAAGACCGCGACGACTGTGCCCGGCTGACGCCCGCTCGGCACTCGCCGAACGTGGGCCCTATGCACGAAAACCCGTGCGACGGGCTACATTAGGCCCACGCTCGGCGCCGCGGCGCGCCATCATTGCCCTGACGAGTCACCCGTCAAGTGCCGCAGAATCGCCGGAAACACAAGCTCCGAGTGGTCCAGGTGCGGCGCGTGCTTCGCGCCTTCGACACTGAGCAACTCCGAGCGCGGATACAACTTCGAGACGTGGCGGCTGTTCGCGTACGGCGCCGCGGAGTCCCGAGTGCCCCACACCACCAGCACCGGGCGCGGGTGTCTTCCCACGGCCGCCCACTGATCCCCGGCGTTGACCGGAAAATTGATCACCGTCGAAGCGAAAGATTCTGCGACTCCGGGGAATTGCAGTTGTTCGCGGGCACGCCCGTTGTAATCGGGGAATTGGTCGGGCCGGCTCAAGTGCTCTTTGTCCAGACGGTTGATCACGTTGTCGATATGGCTGGCCAAGAATTTGGCGGCGCCGGGCAGTCGTAACGCCAGCTTGCCGATGTGTGTCAGCGGTCCACCCACGTACAGGGCGGGTGCGATGAGCGTGAGGCTGGCGACGCGGTCGGCGGCTTCGGCGGCAAAGCGCGTGATGATGACGCCGCCCATCGACCAACCGATCAAGTGCATGGTCTCGATGGCCAATGTGTCGAGCAGCGCGCGCAATTGCGCCACGTACAGGTCGAGGTCGTAGCGGACAGCCGGCCGATCCGACAGCCCGCGACCGAAGTGGTCGTAGCGAAGCACCCGGAACCCTTGATCGACAAGCGTTTCGGCCAGTGACTCCCACGCGTAGCTGGGCGTGACGAGACCGTGCACCAACACCACCCACGGGCCGTGGTCGCCGACCACGTGGTACGCCGTGACGCCGTTGGACAGCGTGGCCGATCCCGCCCGCGCCGCCTCCCGCGCGGTCGCCAATGTCTGCATGCCCCGCAGCGTATCTCCCGCTCGCTGTTGCGCGAGCAGACGCGAAAGCCCCCGCGCGCCCGGCGCGTCGGGGGCTTCCGCGTCTGCTCGGCAAACTCGGGTGACACAATTCAGGAATGCGGAACGAAAGCAGCCGGGCAGTGGCTCTCGTAGCGGCCATGTCTGCCCTGGCGCTCCCAGCCGTCCTGAACCCCACACCGGCCCATGCCGGGCCGTTGCCCGACTTCTGCGTCCCGGCCAGCGTCGCCGACAACGTCTGCACCGCGCGGTTGCAGTCGGTGACGGCCAATGTCGTCGACGGGACGATCACCGGGGCACCGGTTGGTGGCGGTGCGGCGGTAACCCTTGCAGGCCAAGCAGATGCCTACCTCAGGTCGACGGGATTCGTGAACGGCGCGCCCGACCCCGTTCAACAGTGGGACGCCGCCATCGACCGGACGGGCAACCTCAGCGTCGACCCGTCCGATCCGAATTGGTACGGCAATGCCAAGGCCAGAGCGTTCCTGCCGAGGACCCTCAATGACCTCGCCAGCCAGTTCCCCCCGGGCGTCCTGGTGGTGCGGTTCACGCCGGATGACGCCCAACCGGGCACGTTCCGGCTCGTATCCATTCAGCCCACACCTCGGTAGGCGCTACCAGGACATCGACGGCTGATGGTGCATCTAGCGGTGGTGATCATGGCGGTCGCCGTCGTCCGCCCTCTCCGGCGGGCCGATCGACCACTGCGGTCTCGCTGGCGCTAGCTGTTCCACCCAAGGCGGGATGAGCCTGAGTGACCTCGCCACCTGGCGCGAACAGACGCAAAAGCCCCCGGACACTCGGCGTGTCGGGGGCTTTTGCGTCTGCTGGGCAGAATTAGTGCGCGTGGCCGTGGTGCCCGTGGCCGTCGTCCGCCTCTTCGGCGGGCCGCTCGACCACCGCGGTCTCCGTAGTCAGCACCATCCGGGCCACCGACGACGCGTTGAGCACCGCAGAGCGGGTCACCTTGACCGGGTCGACGACGCCCTCGGCCGCCAGGTCCCCGTACTCGCGGGTGGCGGCATTGAGGCCCTGCCCGGCGGGCAGGTCGCTGACCTTGTTGACCACCACCGCGCCGTCGAGTCCGGCGTTGGTGGCGATCCAGTACAGCGGGGCGGCCAGCGCCTCGGAGAACACGTCGACACCGAGCTGCTCGTCACCGCTGAGCTCCTCGCGCAGTGACTTGAGCACGTGGCGGGAGTGGATCAGCGCCGAACCACCGCCGGCGACGATGCCCTCCTCGACGGCAGCCTTGGCGGCAGCGACCGCGTCCTCGACGCTTTCCTTGCGCTCCTTCAGTGCCGTCTCGGTGGCCGCGCCGACCTGGATCACGGCGACGCCGCCGGCCAGCTTGGCAACCCGTTCCTGCAGCTTCTCGCGGTCCCAATCGGAGTCGCTGGCTTCGATCTCGGCGCGCAGCTGCTTGACCCGGTTGGCGACCGCGTCCTTGGATCCGGCGCCGTCGACGATGATCGTGTCGTCCTTGCTGACCACCACGCGCCGGGCCGAACCCAACACGTCGAGCCCAACTTCGCGCAGCACCAGGCCGGTGTCGGGGTTGACCACCTCGCCACCGGTGACGATGGCCAGGTCCTGCATGAAGGCCTTGCGGCGGTCGCCGAAGAACGGCGACTTGACCGCGACGGCTTTCAGCGTCTTGCGGATCGAGTTGACGACCAGCGTCGCCAGCGCCTCACCCTCGACGTCCTCGGCGATGATCAGCAGCGGCTTGCCGGCCTCGGCGACCTTCTCCAGCAGCGGCAGCAGGTCGGGCAGCGAGCTGATCTTGTCCTGGTGCAACAGGATCAGCGGGTCGTCGAGCACGGCCTCCTGGGAGTCGAAGTCGGTGACGAAATACGCCGACAGGAAACCCTTGTCGAAGCCCACACCCTCGGTGAACTCCAACTCCGTGTTCAGCGTCGAGGACTCCTCCACGCTGACGACGCCGTCGTGGCCGACCTTGCTCATGGCCTCGCCGACCAGCTCACCGATCTGCTCGTCGCGCGAGGAGACCGTGGCCACCTGAGCGATCGCTTCCTTGCCGGACACCGGGGTGGCCGCGGACAACAGCGCCTCGGACACGGCATCGGCGGACTTGCTGATCCCCGAACCCAGCGCAATCGGGTTCGCACCGGCGGCCACCAGGCGCAGCCCGCCCTTGACCAGGGCTTGGGCCAGCACGGTCGCCGTGGTGGTGCCGTCGCCGGCGACGTCGTTGGTCTTGGTGGCCACCGACTTCACCAGCTGGGCGCCCAAGTTCTCGAACGGGTCTTCCAGGTCGATCTCGCGGGCCACTGTCACGCCGTCGTTGGTCACCTGCGGGCCGCCGTATGCCTTGGCCAACACCACGTGCCGGCCGCCGGGTCCGAGAGTCACCTTGACCGCGTCCGCGAGCTTGTTGACGCCCGCTTCCATGGCGCGACGCGCGGTCACGTCGTACTCAATAAGTTTGCTCATCAGGCTCCTTAGCCCAGCTCATAACGCATGCCGCCCCGGAAATCACCCGTGCCTGCGCACGGGGATCGCCGGGGCGAACATGGTGTCCTACTTGTTAACGACAGCCAGCACGTCGCGCGCCGACAGAATCAGGTATTCCTCGCCGCCGTACTTGATCTCGGTGCCGCCGTACTTGCTGTAGATGACGGTGTCACCCTCGGAGACGTCGAGCGGGATCCGCTTCTCGCCGTCCTCGTCCCAGCGGCCGGGACCGACTGCAACGACGGTGCCCTCCTGGGGCTTCTCCTTGGCGGTGTCAGGAATGACCAGACCGGAAGCGGTCGTGGTCTCGGCCTCGTTGGCCTGTACGAGAATCTTGTCCTCGAGTGGCTTGATGTTCACCTTCGCCACGATTGGAGCCCTCCACTAGTTAGATCGGGTCCGGGACGTTCGCCCCGACCGAGTTGGCGGTCGGTCCGGGGGCTGCCCCGAACCGTCCGAATTACCAGATGAACTGGCATTCGTCCTAGCCCTGAGCGTCGTCGTCGCGGGTGCCGACGCACGGGTATTCCGACTGCCACCTAGCACTCTATACACGAGAGTGCTAGCACTCAAGGGCGGCCCGGTGCTTCTCCGTCGGGAGCGTCGCCGACAGCTGCCGCAGGGCGGCGCCGCGGCCGGCGGGCAACGCGACCGAAGCCGCCGCCGCCGGTAATTCGGAACTCCGAAAATGCAAGGTTTCGCCGCTACCACACCAAGGGTAAAGATAGTCCGGAAACGCATTGCGCGTTTGTCGTTCAGTACAGTTTCCGAAAGCACCATTTCACCGCAGAAACTCCGCACTGAGGCCAAACCTTCAACCATACCAACACGTTTCGGCTTGATGACCAGCCATAAAATCCCGCTGGATGTATTTGAAAATCCATATGATCAGGTCGGAAAAATATCGGTCGCGCTTTTGAATCGCCGCTATAGGGTTCGCCCAAATGCCTCGCAGCTCTTGCTGAGGCCATCCGGTGAATTGGAGCCCTGTTTTGTCGTCATTTGTCATTATTGCGCCCGAAATCCTGAGTACCGCGTCGGCCGACCTGCGCGGGATCGGCTCGGCCGTCCGAGCCGCGAACGCTGCGGCGTCGATCGCGACGACGCAGATTGCGGCGGCGGGCGCCGACGAGGTGTCGGCCGCGCTAGCGGGCGTGTTCGGTGGGTTCGCCGCGGAATACCAAGCGTTGAGCGCGCAGATCGCGGTCTTCCACGACTAGTTTGTGCAGACGTTGCGGGCGGGAGCCGGCGCCTACGCCACGGCCGAGACGACCAATGCTTCGCTGCAGTCGATCGAGCAACAGCTGGTAGACGCGCTTAACGCGCCGACTCAGACGCTGTTCGGACGACCACTGATCGGCGACGGCGCCAACGCCGCACCCGGCAGCGGTGGCGCGGGTGGGGCGGGCGGCTTGCTGATCGGCAACGGCGGCAGTGGCGGCTCGGGAGCGGCCGGCCAGGCCGGCGGCGCCGGCGGGGCAGCCGGCCTATTCGGTAATGGCGGCGCGGGCGGAGCGGGCGGAACCGGCGCGGCCGGCGGCGCCGGTGGTGCTGGCGGGATTCTGTTCGGCGACGGCGGCGCGGGCGGAACGGGTGCGGCCGGCCAAACCGGCGGCGCCGGCGGTTGGGCCGGCCTGTTCGGCAATGGCGGCGCAGGCGGTGCGGGCGGGTCAGCCCTCGCCGTCGGTGGGGCCGGCGGTCAGGGCGGTGCCGGCGGCGCCAGTGGATTGCTGGGCGGCAACGGCGGCGCCGGCGGGACAGGGCGGTGCCGGCGGGATCGGCGGTGCCGGTGGCCTCGGCGGCAACCACACCGGCACCAACGGAGCAGCCGG
>NZ_LZKQ01000306.1 GCF_001668675.1 Mycobacterium asiaticum
CGCCCATCAAAGGGCCTGTCCGTCAGATCGTTTCACCCACGGGCGAGGCCGTTTAGGTGCGCGCGCCCCCACCCAAAAGCCCCCTTTTGCGTAGCAAAACAGGGGCTTTTGCGTCTGCTCGCGCGTTTGACGTGCGTCCGTCGGGGCACTCAAGTCCCAGCGTCAATCACGCATAGGAGGTGGCCCTCGTGCCAAATTCGTCGATCAAGAACGAAAAGCTCTACCAGGACCTGCGAAAAAAGGGTGACTCCAAAGAGAAGGCCGCCCGAATCTCCAACGCGGCCGCGGGGCAGGGCAAATCAAAGGTCGGCCGCAAGGGTGGCAAGTCTGGGTCATACGACGACTGGACGGTCGCCGACCTGAAAAAGCGCGCCAAAGAACTTGGTATGTCCGGCTATTCGAGCCTGACCAAGGACAAGTTGGTCGCCAAGTTGCGCAACCACTAGTCCAGACTCAGTCGGGCGGTTCCTGCTCCGGTTCGGGGTCGCGAACCGGAGCCTGCTCACGCTCGGTGGCGTTGCCGGGCACGTTCTCCTCCCGACGTTCGTCGGTGACGTTTTTCTGCATCTGGTCAACGACCTCTTCGAGGTCGTCGTCGCGGCTTGGCAGGGAATCCATGGTTCTCTGAGGTACCCCTGGTCGACCGGTTTTACTCGCGCAAACCCAAGCGACCAGCCAACACCAAGAACGCGGCCGCGAAGTCGTTGTCCGCGGTGTCATCCTCGATCTGGTCCCAGTCCAGTTGCTCACGGATCGCGCGCGCGGGCGGAATCAGCTTCGTGAAGTCGCAGTAGTGCTCGGTGAGTGCGCGCAGCTTCTGGATGAACACCGTCGTCGGGGGCAGCACCGGCATCGGCACGGCGAGCACCACGCGCTCTTCGGCGACGTCCAGCGCCGCCGGCTTGACCACCTCGCCATTGACTCGATGCAACACGTCGACCACGGTTTCGCCGATGTGAGCCTTGAACAGCCAGTCCTCGGGAGGCCGCTCAATGGTGAAACCGGCCTTAGCCAGCACGGTAGCGGCGGCCGCCACATCGGACTCGGCGACAACGAAATCGACGTCGTGGGTGGGCTCCGGCGCTCCGTAGGCCCACAGGGCGTAGCTGCCGGCGAGAGCGAACGGCGGGCCGTGCTCCTTGAGGGCCGACGCCGCCGAGCGCAACGCTTCGCGCAGCTCGGTGCAGTGCGGATCCGTCGTAGAGGTCATGGTTGCTAGGGCATACCCCACTGATCCGGGGTGCAACCTGTCGACCGCTGTGTCCTCCACAACCGTTTAAGCGGAGGTTCAACGGGAAATTTTTCAGGTATGTCAACCGTAACGTCGCGTAACGCGAGGCCGCGACGATGACTGCTGGACTGGTGCAGCACTGGCTGGAGTCAGGGCGGCTGGAATTGCCGTTGCCGGCGTCCGGCTACACCGCCGAACGCTGGCAGCTCCTTGCGCGCTTGGCTGAGGACGACATCGCGGCCGCCCGCATCGCCGAGGCGCACGTCGATGCGGTCGCGATCCTGCACGAGCTGGGTGGCAAGCCACCGGAGCCCAATCAATTGTGGAGCGTCTGGGCGGCCGAGGCCCCGGACGCGGTGCTCAACGCGGTCAACATCGCCGGTGACGAATTCGTCCTCAACGGCGTCAAACTGTGGTGTTCCGGCGCTGGCTTCTGCTCGAACGCTTTGGTGACAGCCGTCATCGAAGACGGCGAAGTCGGATTGTTCGCGGTCACCCTGACCGATCCCGGGGTGAAACCACTGCCCAGCACGTGGTGGAACCCCGGCATGGCCGGCAGCGACACCCGCTCGGTGCAGTTCAACAACGTGCACTCCATCCTGGTCGGCGAGCCGGGTGACTACCTGACCCGCGCCGGCTTCTGGCACGGCGCGATCGGCGTGGCCGCCTGTTGGTTGGGCGGTGCCCGCAGGGTCGCCGATCCGCTGTATCGCTGCGCCAGTAGTGAATCGGCTGACGCGTACGCGCTGGCGCACCTGGGTGCGGTGGATGCCGCGCTGGCCGCCGGCGACGCGATGCTGGCCGTTGCGGCGGCGCACGTCGACGCGGACCCGTTCGACCGAGCGGGTACCGCTCAACTGCTGGCCCGGCGGGTGCGGGCGGTGGTGGAACACGCGGTCGACGAAGCGATCACCCGCACCGGCCGCGCGCTGGGACCGGGGCCACTGTGCGAGGATGGGCGGCACGCCCAGCGGGTCGCCGATCTGACCATCTACATACGACAAAGTCACGCCGAGCGTGACCTGGCTGAACTCGGACGGCTGGCCGGGCGGCGCAGCACTTGAGGGTCGCTACCTTCAACATCCTGCACGGCCGCACGGTCGGCGATGGCGTGGACTTGGAGAAGCTGCGGGAGTGCGTGCGTCGCCTCGATCCCGACGTGCTGGCCCTGCAAGAAGTGGATTTCGACCAGCCCCGATCCGGAAGGGCCGATCTCACCGCCGCGGCGGCCGAAGCGATGAACGCCGTCGAGCACCGGTTCGTAGCGGCCATCGCCGGAACGCCCGGCGCGACGTGGATGGCCGCCACCGGACGGGAACAACCCGGCACCGCCGCGTACGGAATCGCGCTGCTGTCGCGGTATCCGGCGACGAGCTGGCAGGTGGTGCGGTTCCCCCGCATTCCGGTGCGCTTCCCGATGTATCTGCCGGGACCCAATAAGGTGATGGTCGTCAACGAGGAGCCGCGCGCCGCGGTCATCGCTCGGTTGCGGACCCCGCTGGGCGTGATGACTGTCGCCAACACCCATCTGTCGTTCGTGCCCGGGTGGAACCGTCGGCAACTACGGCGGCTTGTTCGAGACCTGCGTGGCCTCCCTGGTCCACGGCTGCTGATGGGCGATCTCAATCTTCCGCCGGCAGTCGTACACCGCTGGTCGGGCATGCGACCACTGGCGTCAGCGACGACGTTTCCCGCGCCCGAGCCCGATCGTCAGCTCGACCACATCCTCACCGACGACCGTGAACTCCACGCGGGTGCCGCAATGGCGGAACTGATGCCCATTTCCGACCACCGGCCGCTGGCGGTCGATCTGCACCGGTGACTCAGCCGTCCTGGCTGCGCGCTTCCGCGCCGGTCTCTCCGGCATCGAAGTCGTCATCGGAGGCGGTGCGCCCAACATAGTTGCCGTCAGACTCGCGTCCGGCGCGCGATTTGGACTCGTGGTCCTCGGATTCGACGTCGGACTCGGCTTTTTCGGCGTTGGGGCCACTCATTGGATACCTTCCCTGGATCAGGTCGTTTGGCTGTGTGTTACGACAGGCAGCGGTCGGCGGGCAACAGCTCGGCACTCATGTTGCTTTCCATCATTCTCAGCGCCGCCGCACCCAACTCCTCGTCGATATGGGCGACCGCGTCGCGCGGTACCACGACGTCGTAATGGCGGAGGTAACCGTCGAGGGCGCTATAGAGAATGCACTGCTCGGTGACTTGGCCCGCCAGCACGATGCGTTCCGTCTCGAGCCGGTGCAGCAGGTAGTCCAGCGCGGTCGAATAGAACACGCTGTGCCGCACCTTCGTGACGACCCTGGCGCCGGGCTCAGGAACCAACGGCTTGACCAACTCAGGCCGCTTGCCTTCCAGAGCGCTGTTGATGATCGCGCGGTGGTCGGCGGTGAAGTCGCCGTGGTTGTCGTTGACATAGATGAGATCGACGCCGTCGTGGGATTTCGCCTTGTCGATCAGCCCGACCAGGGGGTCGATGATGCCGGCGACGTTGTCCGCCAACGGTTCTGCGTCGGGGTGGTCGTAGTCGTTGAACATGTCGATCACGAGCACGGCAGTTTTACTCACAGACGACTAGTACCCGCTCTGCGGCAACTCAACAAGCATCGACCAAACCCGCGAAAACAGATCAAAAGAGATGCTGCAGCAACTATATCTATGGGATATAGTAGCCATAATTTGTTATCGCGATCACCGGGAGCGGGCATGGTTTACATCGGAACGGACGTCGTGGCTGCGGGCTCCGCGGTGGCAGACGATGACCAACGGACGGTCAGCGTGCCGGGCGTGCTGGCCGCCGGCGTGTGGACGGTCGGATTGGCCATCGGGCTGATGGCGATGGCCACCGGGCACGACCTGCTGGCCGGCGTGGCTCTGGTGCTTGCCATCGCGTCGCCCTGGGTCGGCTTGGGCTGGGTCTCTCACAATCAGCGGAACGCGTTTCAACGACAGCGCAGTGCGGCGCAAGCGACGCCGGTAGCCCCCTACGCGGGCGGTTGGCCGGGCCGCTATTAGCAGATGCCTAGATTTTCCCGCGCGCGGGTGTGAGCGGGTTTCGAATTGGGTACTGCCTGTGCCAACGGGCGACCGCCAAGGGTCGCGAAGCCCGGTCACAGCAGGAGGGAATGCCATGCCTACCATCAGCGATTACGACGCACGCCGCGTGACCGAGGCTGACGCAGCCGACGGATCCCCGCTGGGCGAGCTGGGCCCGATGCCGAAGCTCACCACGGCCGTCGTCGACGACGACCTCAATGACGCTCCCTTCTTTGAACTTCCGGGTGCGGACCTGTCGGGTGAAGAACTGTCGGTGGTGGTCATTCCGCAGCGTTCCGACGAATTCACTTGCTCAAGTTGCTTCTTGGTCCAGCATCGCAACCGGCTGCGGATGTCCAGCGGTGGACGGCAGATCTGCGCCGATTGCATCTGAGGTCGTCATTGACCTTGGCGCTGGCACCGTGTTGTGTCGACAGTCGTGGCAGCGCCCCTGAGCCCACCGCCGGGCCTACCCGCCCCACGCGGATTACGAAGCGCCGCAGCGGCAGCCTACGCAATGGCATATCTCGTCGGCGGCGAGCGGCGGATGCTGCGGTTGATCCGCCGCTACGGGCCGATCATGACGATGCCCATTTTGAGCCTGGGCGACGTTGCGATCGTGTCTGATCCCGCGCTCGCCAAGGAAGTCTTCACGGCGTCGACCGACGTTTTGCTGGGGGGCGAAGGCGTCGGTCCCGCCGCGGCCATCTACGGCGCCGGATCGATGTTCGTGCAAGAGGAGCCGGAACATCAGCGCCGCCGCCGGCTGCTGGCCCCGCCGTTGCACGGTGCCGCGCTCAACAGCTACGTGCCGATCATCGAGGCATCCACCCGAGCGGCGACGCGCGACTGGCCGGTGGACCGGCCCTTCGAGATGCTGCACGCGGCACGTGCCCTGATGCTCGACGTGATCGTCAAGGTGATCTTTGGCGTCGACGATCCCGACGAAGTGCGCCGGCTGGGTCAACCGTTCGAGCGGCTGCTGAATCTCGGTGTCTCCGAGCAATTGACCGTCCGCTACGCCCTGCGCCGATTGGGCACCCTGCGGGTGTGGCCCAGCCGGGCCCGGGCCAACCGTGAGATCGACGACGTCGTGATGCCGTTGATCGCCGCGCGCCGCGGCGATCCGCGACTGACCGAGCAACACGACATTCTCGCGCTGCTGATGTGCGCGCGTGGCGATGGCGGAGAGTTGTTGTCCGACAGCGAGATTCGGGACGACTTGATCACCTTGATGCTGGCCGGACACGAAACCACCGCGACCACGCTGGCATGGGTGTTCGACCTGTTGCTGCATCATCCGGACGCGCTGCGACGGGTGCAGGAAGAAGCCCGCGAGGGCGGGGAGGCGTTCACGACGGCGGTGATCGACGAGACATTGCGGGTCCGTCCGCCGGCGCCGTTGACGGCGCGGGTTGCTGCGCAGCCGTTCCCCATCGGGGGTTATTTGGTCGACGCCGGAACGCGGATCGTCGTCCACATCATCGCGATCAACCGCAATCCCGCCGTCTACGATCACCCGAACGAGTTCCGCCCGGAGAGGTTTCTGGGTGTTCGTCCGCAGACGTATGCGTGGGTCCCGTTCGGGGGCGGCGTCAAACGGTGTCTGGGCGCGGCCTTTTCGATGCGCGAGCTGATCACGGTGCTGCACGTGCTGTTGCGCGAAGGCGATTTCACCGCCGTCGACGAGGCGCCCGAGAAGATTGTGCGACGATCCATCATGCTCGCGCCGCGGCACGGCACCAGGGTCCGGTATAGCCCCCGTTAGGGTTACAGAACTGTTGTTTTGCTTTGTGATTGGACCCCCCAATAGCTGGGTAATCCAGGGGTGGATCGCTATTGCACAGCGTTCAACAGAAGGGGCGCGACATGATTATTCTCGGGATCATCCTGTTGTTGGTCGGCTATTTCACCGGGCTTAGCATTCTTTACACGATTGGCGGCATCCTCGTGCTCGTCGGCGTCGTGTTGTGGATCCTGGGTGCCGTTGGGCGCCCGGTGGGCGGTCGAAGGGTCTGGTTCTAGCTGCACTAGACGTCCAGTATCCAGTTGCCGTGACAACGGGGTCGATGCGGCAACTGGATACTGGCATGTTCGCCAATCGCTAGGTGATGCGCTGTCCTGGTGTTATTTTGGGCGCGTATCGGTACTAGGGAAGAGGCCACATGGCGAATGCCCGTTGGGACCAACCCGCCGCACTCGCCATCCCCGAGGGCGGATATTTCGTGGCCGAGCGGGGGCGGTACGGACCGACGTTTCCGCGGACACCGGCCTGCTACGGATTTTCCATAATCGCGAAGGTGAAAGAGGGCCGCGAGGACGCCATCCGGCAGCATGGCAAAACCATCGAAGAAGCGATCACCGCCAACCCTGAATTTCTTGCGCCGCTGCGGCTGCATTACCTGCGTTGGCTGCTTTTCGACGTGGGGGGCGGCCTGCATTTCCAGTACCAAGGGATCTTCGACACCGATTTCGACAAATACACCGAAGACGCTGTCATGCTGTTCGGCCAATCGGGCATCAACACCGTCTTCACCAACTTAGAAGGGTTCCCAGAGGACTGGAAGGAAAATCCCGAGGCCTTCGTGAACTTCGTGCGCGAGCATCACTTCCCTAGCTTCTTGGAGTACGGCGAGTATCCCTACGTCACCGCCGACGAGATCAAGAAGGCCCTACGCCTCAAGGACGCGTTCTCCACCATGCTCGACCAGATGCAGTGAGGTACGCCGGAGAAGAGCGGACATGCTGGAACTCGACGACATTCAGCACATACTGTTAACCCGCACGCCAGCGCTGACCGGGCGGTACGAGTTCCTCACCTTCGACGACCCGAGCTCAGGACGGGCGTGGTTGACCGAATTGCTTGACGTCGTTCAATCGGCGGCCGACGTGCGGGCAACGGTGGACAACTCGCAACGATGGGTGACGCTCGCGTTCACCTGGACCGGGCTGCGGGCGCTCGGGGTTGAGCAGGATGCACTCGACACGTTCCCCGTTGCGTTTCGAGAGGGCATGGCGGCGCGGGCGGACATCCTCGGCGACACCGGTGGGAACCAGCCGGGGCAGTGGATCGGCGGATTGGCCGGTGCGGACCTGCACGCCATTGCCATATTGTTCGCCCGTGACGACGCCGAGTCGCGACGCTGCATTGGCGAACACGAAGAGTTATTGGCCCGGTGCCCCGGCGTGCGTTCGCTGTCGCATCTGGAACTCAACGCCACACCGCCGTTCGACTACGCCCACGACCATTTCGGGTTCCGCGACCGGCTCTCTCAGCCGGTGATCAAGGGTTCGGGTGAAAAACCGACTCCCGGGTCTGGCGATCCCCTTGAGCCGGGTGAGTTCATCCTCGGCTATCCGGACGAAGAGGGTCTCGTCAATCTAATTGAGCCGCATGAGTTGTCGCGCAACGGCAGCTTCATGGCCTACCGCAGACTCCAGGAGCACGTCGGGCTGTTCCGGGAATACCTCGGTGCCAACGCCGCGACCCCCGAGGAGCAGGAACTGCTGGCGGCGAAGTTCATGGGCCGGTGGCGCAGCGGTGCTCCACTGGTGCTCGCCCCTACCGAGGACGATCCCGTGTTGGGCGCAGACCCGATGCGCAACAACGACTTCGACTACGGGCAGATGGACCCCTTCGGATATGCCTGCCCACTCGGTGCGCACGCGCGCCGGCTCAATCCCCGTGACACCGCGCACAATATGAACCGCCGCCGGATGATTCGCCGCGGCGCCACCTACGGACCAGCCCTCCCCGACGGCGCACCGGACGACGGGGTGGACCGAGGCATCGCGGCATTCATCATCTGCGCAAACCTGGTGCGCCAGTTTGAGTTCGCGCAGAACGTCTGGATCAACGACAAGACATTCCACGAACTTGGAAACGAGCACGATCCGATTTGCGGGACGCAGGACGGCACGCTGGATTTCACCGTGCCTAGGCGCCCGATTCGTAAGGTGCACAAAGGACTTCCGGCTTTCACCACCTTGCGCGGCGGTGCTTATTTCTTCCTGCCGGGGCTCAGCGCCCTGCGCTACCTCGCCGAACTCGCCGAATAAGGGGCGCAGCATGGGCCGACCCGCACGCACCTATAACCAAACCCACGTGCTGAGGCCACGCGACCGGCGTCGCCGCGTCAGCATCTACTGGACCTGGAGCTACCCGTGGGAAGCCCAACGTGACCCGGCGGCAATGGAAAACCGGTTCTCCACCATCACCGAAGTACGGACCGTCGCGTGGCCGGCCTACGAGACTCCGGAGTACGACGCGGCGAATTTCCTGCAAGGGATCGCCGGCACGCTCGAACTGTTCCACCGCTCCACACTTGACTTCCAGCAATTGGTCGGCGAACTAACCGGGCACCCGGTGGCCGTTTTTCAGCGCGTAGACCAAGCCGGCTACTCGCTACCCATCGATGACCGGATATTGGCCGACACCGACACACTCATGGTGTTCGGTCTTGATCATCTGGTGTCTGCTCAAAGCGCCGACTCCGCTGAAGTCGATGCCATTGATCGTTGGCTGCAACGGGAAGGCACCTGCCTCGTGCTGGCGCCTCATCACGATGTCGGTTTCACCGACGACCTGGCCCAGCGGCAGATGGAATACGAACATCACGGTGACCGGCTGGTGCCGCGCCAACAACGATTCACCGCGTACACGCGATCGCTGATGGCGGCCTTAGAGGTACCGGTACACAACATCTGGGGCCTGCGGCCAGCGCTGACCACTGGGACACGGGAAATTATGCCGCTCAACGGATTTCGAGATCTCGATGATCTCGGCCTATTGCGGGATGTGACGACGCTGAATTTTCATCAGCACCTCCCGCATTATCAGTTGACCCGGCCGGAGGATGCCTCGTTGCGAGTGCTGGGCCGGCAAATGATTGATCAGGTGCGGCCGCACCCCTTCACTGCTCCGGGCAACACCGAGTTCAACGCGCTTATCTGGCTCCCGCCCGAGGGGACGCGCGCGGGAGACATCGTGCTGATCGACTCGACCCACTTCACCACGCTGTTCGGCGGCACCGAAAGCCTGCGCAATTTGTGGCGCAACTTCGCCACCATGCGCTAGTCGCGTCTTCGGCGTCAGATGAACGGGTTCAGTACCGGCGGGATGATCTGGTTGCCGGTCACGCCGGTGAAGCGGACAAAGATCTGCGCGGGGATGTTGAGGGCCTGGTAGACGCCGGCGCCGAGCCAAGACACCGGTAGCTGCAGGAAGCTGGGCACCGCGTCGACGATGCCTTGGATCGGCGAGTAGACCAGGTACGGAATCGTGGCGGCGACCGTGCGCGAATCCAGGATCAAGTTCGTTGCAATGTCGGGGTAACCCTGGGCGGCGAAGTCGGCGCTCAGCACGCTGTAAAGGTTGGTGCCGGTGGCAGGTGGCGGGAACGCGGGGTTGACGTAGGTGCCGGCGAAGCTGGGGTCGGTCAGTGGCGCACCTTGCATGTAGCCCGGCGTCTGCAGGCCGAATTGATCCAGAATGGTCGGCGTCGTATCGACGATCTGCCACGAGTTGTTGATCCAACCGTCGAAGGCGTCGTTGCCGGCCGGATCCCACATGAGGAATGTCGCTGTCTCGAGCGGAGATTGGAAGCCGTGACCGCGGCCGAACTGGTTGGGGTCGATGTGGCCATGGTCGGTGACGATGAGGGTGGTCCACTCCTCGCCCGGATGGGTGGGCTGCCACATCTGCTCCCAGTCGGCTACCGCTCCCAAAACCCCGCTGCCACCTACTGTTTGCTGACCTAACTGCGCATCCATATTGCGTAGGGCCGCAGCGTATTCGGGGGAGGCGCCGCCGTATGCATGGCCCATTTCGTCGACACCGACGAAGTAGGAGAAGATGAGGTTGCCTTTATCGGGACTCGCATTCAGGATCGCTTCCCGGGTCAACTGAGTGACCTGGGCTTGGGATGCAAACCAATACGGGTCATCCACGGAATGCCCGACGAAATGGACGTTGTCGGCGGGGAACGCGCCGGCGCCGGCGATGTCGGTGATGACGGGCCAGTTCCCGATTACCGTCGTGCTGATGTTGTCGCCGTAGGTGCCCTCGAGGTGGTTGTACACCGTCGGCCAATTGTCGTACGTCCACGGGGTGAAGACATTGTTCGTCACGCCGGCCGTCTCGCTCCACACACCGGTCTGGATGGTGGTCCACGAGGGGTTTGAGACGCTGGTGTGGCCGACGATCGTCGAGGCGGCGGTAGTGCTCTGCAGCATGAACTGGTGGAAGTTGGGGGTGCCGTCGGGGCCATCTCCGAGCGCGAGGATTCTGCTCAGATTCGTGCCGTCCGTGCCGATCAACAAGAAGTTTTCGTCCGGCGCAGTGGCCAGGAGAGCCGCGAGGGCATTTGCGTCGGAGGGCACGAACAGCGTGTTATTTATGCCAAACCCGCCGGCGCCGTTGGCGCCCGCGGTACCGAACGGGGACAGGGCGCTACCGCCCAGCCCACCGAACCCGTAGGTAATCGTGCCGACACCGCCAGTGCCGCCGGCCCCGCCGTTACCCCACAGCAGCCCGCCGGTGCCGCCGTTGCCACCGATTCCGCGGTTGATGCCACCGGTACCACCGATGCCGCCGTTGCCGATCAAACCGGCATTACCGCCGCGCCCACCGGCCTGACCCGCAGCGCCCGACCCACCCATGCCGCCGTTGCCCCACAGAATCCCGCCGTCACCCCCGGCTTGCCCAGTCCCTGCGACGCCATCGGCGCCGTTACCGATCAGGGGACGCCCCAACAACAGGTTCGTCGGAGCGTTGATCGCGCCCAGAATCTGGTCGGCGACAGGCTGCAGCGCGCCGAGGTTGGCTGTCTCGGCGGCCGCATAAGCCCCGCTAGCGGCTCGCAGCGCCTGGGCGAATTGCTCTTGCAGGCCGGCCACCTGAGCGCTGAGCGCCTGATATTCCTGGGCGTAACCGGAGAACAAAGATGCGATCGCCGTCGATACCTCGTCGCTCGCGGCGGCCATCAGCGTGCTGGTCGGAGCCAAGGCCGCCAGGTTAGCCGCCTTGGTCCAGTTGGCTATGCCTGCGGCCTGCGCCGCTGCCGTGGTCATCACGTCCGGGGTAGCGATCAGGTACGGCATCGTGGTCCTCCTGCCTGGCAACTATGCCAACAGACGATGTGGCGATGCCCATCATGGCACGATTCCCGACGCTTGTGATCGAGAAAAAAATATGAGTACGAATGATTTTGGAGTGTTTGCTCCCGCCCAGCCCCACGGCATCCGAATCATCATCGGGACCCACGCCAGCTAACCTCGACGGGAGCCGGGACTGTCAGCCTGCAACGTCCCTACTGGCGCAGAAAAGAAGAAATCCGAACCCTGTTTCAAGGTTCGGATCTATCCGATGTCTTCAGACATCACAAGTCGGGGTGGCGGGATTCGAACCCACGGCCTCTTCGTCCCGAACGAAGCGCGCTACCAAGCTGCGCCACACCCCGCATGAAGCCTCGACAGCCTATCGCACCCAGGCAGCGACCTCCCAAACGGCAGGTCGGCGCCTCAGTTCCATCGACAGCTCCGCTCGAATTCGATCAGGGCCTGGGCGGGCCCGCTCGGATCCAGTCCCTGCGCGGCCACCCACTCGTCACTGAAGTAGGTGTCCGAATAGCGGTCGCCGCTGTCGGCGAGCAGGGTGACCACCGAACCGCCGCGCCCCTCGGCGACCATCTCGGCCAGCAGTCCGAAGGCGCCCCACAGGTTGGTGCCCGTCGAGGGCCCCACCCGGCGGCCTAACACGGTGCTTACGTGACGAGCAGCAGCGATCGACGCCGCGTCGGGCACCGACACCATCCGGTCGACCACCGAGGGCAGAAACGACGGTTCCACACGCGGTCTGCCGATGCCCTCGATCCGCGACGACGCGCCCGTCGTGACGTCTAGGCGGCCTTCGGCGTAGGCGGGGAAGAAAGCGGAATTCTGCGGGTCGACGACGCACAAGCGGGTAGCGTGCCGCCGGTACCGGATGTAGCGGCCGATCGTCGCGCTGGTGCCGCCAGTGCCGGCGCCCACCACGATCCAGCTGGGTATCGGGTGTGATTCGTCGGCCATCTGCTGATAGATGGACTCCGCGATGTTGTTGTTGCCCCGCCAATCGGTGGCCCGCTCCGCGTTGGTGAACTGATCCAGGTAGTGGCCGCCCGTCTCCGCGGCCACCCGCGCCGCCTCGGCGTAGACCTCACTGGATCTTTCGACGAAATGGCAACGGCCACCGTGTGATTCGATCAACGCGATCTTGGCCGCACTGGTGGCCGCGGGCATGACGGCAATGAAGGGTAACCTCAGCAGCGCGGCGAAGTAGGCCTCGGATACCGCCGTGGAGCCCGACGAGGCCTCGACCACCGTGGTTCCCTCGTCGATCCATCCGTTGCACAGCGCGTACAGAAACAGCGAGCGGGCCAACCGGTGCTTGAGGCTTCCGGTGATGTGCGTCGTCTCGTCCTTGAGGTAGAGCGCCACCCGGGCTCCGGGGCCCTCACCCGACCAGGCCGACGGCAGAGGATAGCGCAGTAGATGCGTGTCGGCGCTGCGACGTGCATCGGCCTCGATCAGCCGGATGGCGTTGTCGGCCCAGGCACGGGGCTGACTGCGGACCGCGATGCGGGTCCGCTCTGTCAACGCACCGAAACGGTTGGCTGCGAGCGACCGAGGTTGCTGGTCGCGTCCCGGTCGCCCATCGGGGTGGCGATCAAGGTCAGCAGGGTGGCTTCGGGCCGGCAGCAGAACCGCACCGGCGCGAACGGTGAGGTCCCGATACCCGCCGAGACGTGCAGCAGCGTGTTCGCGCCCCACCGGGACATTCCCTTGGCCCGGGAGCGGTCCAGACCGCAATTGGTCACGATCGCGCCATACAGCGGCAGGCACAGCTGGCCACCGTGCGTGTGTCCGGCCATCACCAGTTGGTATCCGTCGGCGGCGAAGCGGTCCAGCACCCGCGGTTCGGGCGAGTGCGTCAGGCCCAGCCGCAGGTTGGCCGCCGGGCTGGCCGGCCCGGCGATGGTGTCGTAGCGGTCCCGGTCGATGTGCGGGTCGTCGACGCCCGCGGCGGCGACGTGCAGACCGGCCACCTCGAACTCGCGGCGGGTGTGGGTCATGTCCAGCCAGCCGCGTTCGGTGAAGGCCGCCCGCAGATCCTGCCAGGGCAGCGGCTCACCGCGCACGCGGTGGCCCGGGTTGCTCAGATAGTTCAGCGGGTTCTTGGGGCGAGGACCGAAATAGTCGTTGCTGCCGAAGACGAAAACCCCGGGCCGGGACAGCAAGTCGCCCAGCGACTGGACTACGGCCGGCACGGCCTTGGGGTGAGCCAGGTTGTCGCCGGTGTTGACCACGAGATCGGGATCCCAGCTGGCCAGCTCGCGCAGCCAGGCCTGTTTGCGCCGCTGGTTGGGCGTCATGTGCAGGTCACTGATGTGCAGCACCCGCAGGGGTGTGGAACCCGGACTCAGGACGGGAATCGTCACCTCGCGCAGCACGAACGCGTTCCGCTCCACTAACGCGGCGTAACCCACCCCCGCGACCGCCGAGCCCAACGCGGCGGCGCCGGTGCGTAGCAACACGGGCAACACTTCAGGCATGTCGGCAAGTTTACTGCCGGTATGTCGCTTGACGCGCGTGTCTTGCGCGAACCACGCCTACGGGGGTGGCGGCGGCCCTCCCGGTGGCGGTGGAGGTGGTGGTGCCAGCAGCGGAATCGTGATCGGCGGCAGCCCAGGTATCTCGACCACCTGGGATCCGACGACCTCCGGCGGCAGACCACCGTCCGGCGGCGGCGGAGGTGGCGGCGGGATGCCGTTACTGATCTGGATAGTCACGATCGAACCCGGAATCGTCTGGCCGGTGGGCGAAGTTCCGACCACCTCGCCGTACTTGGCGGAACTGTTGACCGAGTTGGGCTGATCGGCGACCTGGAACCCGGCGTCGCGCAGACGCTGTCGGGCCTGATCGATGTCGAGACCGGCCACGCTGGGCACCCGCCCGGCCGGCGAACCGTCTACATAACGCGGATCAGTGGGCGGCAGGTGCACCTCGCCGAAGTTGTTCGCGATCGGCTGCAGCGCGGTGAACCAGGTGCGGGCAGGCTCGTTACCGCCGTAGAGGTCGCCGCTGCCGCAGTGCCGAAGCGGAGCCGAACACAGGTCGGTCGGGGACGGCGAGTCGTCGTAGATGTAATTGGCCGCGGCGTAGCGGTTGGTGAAGCCCACGAAACCGGAGGACCGGTGCGCTTCCGTGGTACCGGTCTTACCGGACACCGGCAGGTTCCAGCCTGCCGCCCCGGCCGAACCCGCCGCTGTGCCACTGCCTACCGCGTCCTTGCTCATCGCGTTGGCCAGGGTGTTGGCCAGTCCCTCGGGGACCACCTGCTCGCACGTCTCGGTGGTGACCGAGACCTCGTTGCCGTTGCGGTCGATCAGCTTGTCGATCGGGTTCGGCGGGCACCACATGCCGCCCGAGGCGAGCGTGGCCGCTACGTTGGACAACTCCAGCGCGTTGACCTCGATCGGGCCCAGCGTGAACGAGCCGATGTTCTGCCGCTTGACGAAGTCGGCCAGGCTTTCGTTGCTGTCCGGGTTGTAGTCCCGGGCGGTGCCCGGGTTGGCGTAGGACCGCAGACCGAGCTTGATGGCCATGTCGACCGCGCGGGAGACACCGATCTGCGAGATCAGCTTGGCGAATGCGGTGTTGGGTGAGGTGGCCAGCGCGTCGGTCACGTTCATCGATCCGCGGTAGTTCCCGGCGTTGACGACACACCAGGTGTCCTTCGGGCAGCCTTTCGCGCCGCCGCTGCCCAAGCCCTTGGCTTGGAAGCGGGGCGGCACGTCCAGGTTGGCGTTGATCCCCATGCCCATGTCCATGGCGGCGGCAGTGGTGAAGAGCTTGAAGATCGACCCGGCGCCGTCGCCGACCAGGGAGAACGGTTGCGGGCGCATGGTCTCGCCGGCCTCGGTGTCCAGCCCGTACTTACGGTTGCTGGCCATTGCCACGACTTTGTGAGTTGTCTTGCCCGGCAAAATCACGCTCATCACGCTCGAGATGCCGGACAGGGTCGGGGGAGCGAACTTATCGATGGCCGCCTTCACCGGGATCTGCACGTCAGGGTCCAGCGTGGTGCGGATCAGGTAGCCACCCCTGGCCACCTGTTCCTTACTTATACCGGCCCGCGAGAGGTATTCCTGGACGTAGTCGCAGAAGAAAGCCCGGTCGCCGGCGGCGATGCAGCCCCGCGGCAACTCGTTGGGCTGCGGCAGGATGCCCAGCGGCTGGGCCTTGGCCGCCCGCAGCGCTTCCGCCTCGGACGGGATGTTCTCGATCATGGTGTCCAGCACCAGGTTCCGACGGGCCAGCGCACCTTCGGGATTGGTGTAGGGGTTCAGCGCGCTGGTCGACTGCACCATGCCGGCCAGCAGCGCCGCCTGCTGCCAGTTCAGGTCGATCGCGTTTACGCCGAAATAGGTCTGTGCGGCGTCCTGCACCCCGAAGGAGTTGTTCCCGAACGACACCAGGTTCAGGTAGCGGGTCAGGATCTCGGGCTTGGTGAAGGTCTTGTCCAGCGTGAGGGCCATGCGGATTTCACGCAGCTTGCGTGCCGGGGTGGTTTCCACGGCGGCACGCTTCTCCGCGTCGGTCTGGGCGGTGACCAGCAGCTGGTAGTTCTTGACGTACTGCTGTTCGATGGTCGAGCCGCCGCGGGTGTCGATGTCACCCGAGGCGTAACCGGCCAGGCCGGTCAGAGTGCCCTTCCAGTCGACGCCGTTGTGATCGGCGAACCGCTTGTCCTCGATGGAGACGATCGCCAGCTTCATGGTGTTGGCGATCTTGTCGGAGGGAACCTCGAAGCGGCGCTGAGAGTAAAGCCACGCGATCGTGTTGCCCTTCGCGTCGACCATCGTCGACACCGCGGGGACTTGTCCCTCTAGCAGCTGCGCCGAGCCGTTGGCCACAACTTCCGAGGCGCGGTTGGACATCAGTCCGATGCCGCCGGCGAAGGGGAACATCAACGCAGTGGCCACGACGCTGGCCAGCAAGCAGAAGCCGGCCAACTTCAACAGCGTGAGTGCGACCGGGGGACGCTCGGACATGCGTACTACAGTAGCGACCCCCTGTGACGGTGCCGCGCCGCGCGGGTGGGAAAAAATTCTTTAGCAGGTGTCGGCTTGTTCCGCTACCCCTGTTTGGGGCTAAACTTACGGCGACGTCACTGGTCAGAGCCCCAAAATGGGACAGGCGGACCCTGTTTTCCCCGGCCGCCCGGTGCGAGACGGGACGATCGTCCCAGAAAAAGCGTTATCGGACTGTTGCGCAATTGCCACCTGACCACCTAACTTATATCTGCAGTGAGATTCAGGTAACACCGATGCGCGCAGTGTGGGCCAAATCGCTCCATCGGCTGGAACCGGGTTGGGCGGTCGCGACAGCGGCCGGGAGGAAGGGAACAGCTCGTGTCAGGAACACGTCCGGGCGCACGGAGGACCAACCTCACGTCCACGGGTAACCTTCTCCGCAGCGTCGAGGCTGAGGAGCGCATCACCTGGGTATCGCAGGCGCTCTGCCGGGCAACCGATCCCGACGAACTCTTCGTACGTGGCGCCGCCCAGCGCAAGGCCGCCGTGATCTGCCGCCACTGCCCGGTAATGCAGGAATGTGCCGCAGACGCCCTGGACAACAAGGTCGAGTTCGGCGTGTGGGGCGGCATGACGGAGCGCCAGCGTCGCGCCCTGCTCAAGCAGCATCCCGAGGTGGTTTCCTGGTCCGACTACCTGGACAAGCGCAAGCGCCGCAACATCATCTGATCCCTTTCTGGTCCCCTCCGAACGCCCCTGCCGAACCGGCGGGGGCGGTCGCTTGTCATTGCGAGTGTGTTACAAGTTAGCCGGCCGTATCATCACAGATGAGCTGTTCTCGCAGCTCAGAGGATGTTTTTGGATTGCCGGACAGCTGTCCAGATCGAATCGCCGTTAGATCGGCGTTGAATAAGCCGCCGTGTGAACGGCATCGTCGCTGGTGGCAGCCCGATCGCCGGCCGCAATCGTTGTGTATTACCGGTGGCGCCCGCACGGAACCGGATCGGCCCTGGTTCGCGGGCGGGACAGGGGCGGGGGAGCGGCGCTGCTGGGCAGCTATATCATTACTGTACTGTTACAGCTTAGCTGGCCGTAATACCATCGGCGGCCTATATGCCCTGCTCAAAGCGATTTTCAAAGTCAATTCGGTGATTAAGCGCTCAATGTGATCTTGAATCGCCGTCGAATATCGCCGGGATGACCCCGCATAACCGCAGGTCAACGCACTAGGTGGCGGTGATCTGGTCGGCGAGGGCGCGCAGCGCTTCCAGGTCCGAGACGTCGAACGGCAGCGACGGCACTCCAACTACCGGCACGTGCGGGTTGGCCCCGGTGAAGCGGGACAGCAACCGGATCTCCCGCTTGGCCGTCTGCGCGCGATCCGCATGGATGTGCAGGACCGCCGACGCCAGCGCCGCCGCTTCGGAATCGGCCCCCTCGGTGTCGAGCTTTTCGGCCGCGTCGATGGCCCGCTCGACGGGCAACGAGCACAACATCGGGTGGGTGCGGTTGAGCACCAGACCCGCGAGCGGCATCCCCTCCTGGGATAACCGGTCGACGAAGAACGACGCCTCCCGCAACGCGTCGGGTTCGGCGGCCGACACGACGACGAACTGGGTGCCGCGCCGCTTGAGCAACGCATAGGTGCGGTCGGCCTTCTCCCGGAAGCCGCCGAACGTCGCGTCCAGTGACTGCACGAACGCTGCGGCGTCGCCCAGCATTTGGGAACCGAGGATCGTCGACATCGCCTTCATGGCCAGGCCCATCGCTCCGGTCACCAGCCTGCCGATCCCGCGCCCGGGCGCCAACAACAACCGCCAGAGGCGACTGTCCATGAAACTGCCCAGCCGTTTGGGCGCGTCCAGGAAATCCAGTGCGTTGCGCGAGGGCGGGGTGTCGACCACGATCAGGTCCCAACGGTCCTGCGCCAGCAACTGCCCGAGCTTCTCCATGGCCATGTACTCTTGCGTGCCGGCCAGCGACGTGGCGACGGTCTGATAGAACTGGTTGTCCAGAATCGACTGTGCGCGAGCCGATCCCGAGTACTGCACCACCATCTCGTCGAAGGTGCGCCGCATGTCCAGCATCATCGCGTGCAGCTCACCGGGCACCTCGGGTGCCAGCGGTACGCGCTGTGGCGTGTTGCCAAGGTCGTTGACGCCCAACGCTTGTGCGAGTCGCTTGGCGGGGTCGATGGTCAAAACCACTACGGTGCGCCCATATTCGGCGGCGCGCAGCGCAATCGCCGCGGCGGTGGTGGTTTTGCCGACCCCGCCCGCCCCGCAGCAGACCACGACGCGGTTGCTGGTGTCGGCCAAGATGGCCGCCATGTCCAGGGGCGTCGGCTTGTGTGACGGCGGCGTGGTCATCGAACCCCCTGCTGTGCAAGTGCTTCCGAGAGCTCATACAGACTGCCCAGGTCCACGCCGTCGGAGATGGTGGGTAACTCGAGTCGTGGAACGTGCAGCGCGTCGAGTTGCTGAGCCGTCTCGGAACGGGCCGCGATCCGGGTGGCGTGCTGGATGGTCTCGGTGAGCAGTCCGGCGAAATCCGCCTCGTCCAGTTCGACCCCGGCCATCGCCAAACCGGAGCGCACCGAGTCGGCGTCGACCACACCCTCGGCGGCCTTGGTGAGATCTCCGGGCTCGAGGTACGCCGGGATATTGCGATTGACGATCACGCTGCCGATCGGCAATTGCATCTCAGCCAGTTCCTCGATGGCTTCCATCGTTTCCTGAACCGGCAACGCTTCAAGCAGCGTGACGAGGTGAATGGCGGTCTGATCGGAATGCAGTAGCTTCACCACACCCTCTGCCTGGGAGTGCACCGGTCCGCCCTTGGCCAGATCCGAGACCGCCTTGGTGACGTCCAGGAAGCGGGCGATGCGACCGGTCGGGGGAGCGTCGACCACGATCGCGTCGTAAAGCGGTAGCCGGTTCTTGTCGACCCGGATCACCGTCTCCTTGATCTTGCCGGTGAGCAGCACGTCGCGTAGGCCCGGCGCGATCGTGGTGGCGAACTCGATCGCGCCGATGCGCCGCATTGCCCGGCCCGCGATGCCGAGGTTGTAGAACATGTCGAGGTATTCCAGGAATGCGGCCTCGATGTCGATGGCCAGGGCATTGACCTGGCCGCCGCGTTCGGCCGTCGCGATCTTGACTTCCTGGTAGGGCAGTGGCGGGACATCGAAGAGCTGCGCAATCCCTTGCCGCCCTTCGACTTCGACGAGCAGGACTTTCCGCCCGCCGGCGGCCAGGGTCAGCGCCAGGGCCGCGGCGATGGTCGACTTGCCGGTACCGCCTTTTCCGGTGACGAAGTGCAGGCGGGCCTTCGACAGACGCGACGGCCACCCGACGGAACTACCGCCGCTAGAAGTGTTTGCCACCATCGCATGCTAGCCGTTGCGGTTTGGCCGATAAGCTCGCGGCATGACCCAACCCACCACATGGGAGTACGCGACGGTTCCGCTACTCACCCACGCGACCAAGCAGATCCTCGACCAGTGGGGCGCTGACGGCTGGGAGCTGGTCTCGGTGTTGCCCGGGCCCACCGGTGAGCAGCACGTCGCCTACCTGAAGCGCCCCAAGTAAGGCCGCGGACGATGAGCGCGAAAGCTCGCCTCCAGCAGCTCGGCATCGCACTGCCGGAGGTGACGGCGCCGCTGGCCGCCTACGTGCCCGCGGTGCGCACCGGCAATCTCGTATACACCGCCGGGCAGCTGCCGTTCGAGGCCGGCAAACTGACGCACACCGGAAAGGTCGGTGGCGACGTCACCCCGGAACAAGGCAAAGCGCTGGCGCGTATCTGTGCGCTCAACGCGTTGGCCGCGGTGGACTCGCTGGTAGGGCTTGACTCGGTAACCCAAGTGGTCAAGGTCGTCGGCTTCGTCGCCTCGGCCCCCGGATTCCACGGGCAGCCGGGCGTCGTCAACGGCGCGTCCAACTTGCTCGCCGAGGTGTTCGGGGACAGCGGTGCGCACGCGCGTTCCGCCGTCGGGGTCTCCGAGCTCCCGCTGGACGCGCCGGTGGAGGTCGAGCTGATCGTCGAGGTCGGTTAGCGGCTGTGGCCGAGGCAGTCGAGACGCTGACGCATCCCGCCTACGGTCAGCTGCGGCCGGTCACCGACACGGCATCGGTACTGCTCGCCGACAACCCCGGTTTGATGACGCTGGAAGGCACCAACACCTGGGTGTTGCGCGCCCCGCGCAGCGACGAGCTGGTGATCGTCGACCCCGGGCCGGACGACGACGAGCACATCGCACGGGTGGCCGCGCTGGGCCGCATCACCCTGGTGTTGATCAGTCACCGGCACTCGGATCACACCGATGGCATCGACAAGCTGGTCGAACTGACCGGGGCCACCGTCCGGTCCGCCGGCAGCGGCTTCCTGCGCGGCTTCGGTGGCCACCTCCTCGACGGCGAGGTCATCGAGGCCGCCGGCCTGAGAATCAAGGTGATGGCCACGCCCGGCCACACCGCCGACTCGCTGAGCTTCGTGCTCGACGACGCGGTATTGACCGCCGACACAGTGCTCGGTCGCGGCACCACCGTGATGGACAAGGAAGACGGCAAACTCACCGACTACATGGAGTCGCTGCAACGGCTCCGAGGGCTCGGACGCCGCACGGTGTTGCCCGGCCACGGGCCCGACCTCGGCGATCTGGAAAGTGTGGCCCAGGGATACCTCGTCCACCGGCAGGAGCGGTTGGAGCAGGTGCGCGCCGCGCTGCGTGAACTCGGTGAGGATGCCGGTGCACGGCAGATCGTCGAGCACGTATACACCGATGTCGATGAGAAGCTCTGGGACGCCGCCGAGTGGTCGGTGCAGGTGCAACTCGATTATCTGCGCGGCTAGCGGCCTCCCGCGTCGATGTCGATCAGCGTTACGGGGACAACCGCACCGTCCGGCTTGAGCACCTGCCGTCGTTCGCCGACACGTGCCCCGACAACCGCCCGACCGATCGGGGACCGAAGGGGGTAAATCTTCTTGTCGGTGTCGCAGGCACCGTAGCCGCCCAGCATGAACGTCTCGGTACGGCCGCTGTCGTCATAGCGAACGGTGACCAACTTCCCCGGTTCGGCGACAGCGCCTCGTCGCGGGTGTTTCGCCCGAGCCAGCAGACGCTCGAGGTGGCGGATGCGCGCGCGCCGCGCTCGGTACCCGAGCAGATCTTCGCCGGTGTCCACCAAGTCGTCGGCGACCTCGACGCTGGGTCGGGACCGCAACGCCATGAGTTCGTTCTGCAGGCGGTTGTACTTGGGGCGGGCCATCGGAATGTGGTCAACTGCAGTCATTTTCGTACTACCTCCTGGTTTTGGCCGACTCTGCGGCCGTTGATTCCATTGTCGGTCAACGGGAGTGCGCGCGATTGCGCTGACGTGACAACGTCGCGACGGCCGATTGTGGTGCTTGGACAACTCCTGCAACACCAATAGGGTTCTGCCATGGAGCGACGAGTCGAACCCATGCCGGCTCTGCGGATCGCTACCTGGCTCTACCACTTTCGGGAAAGCCTCTTTGCGTTGCCCACCCTGGTGGTGTTGGCCGGGGCCGTCCTGGCCGAAACGACCGCATATATCGACTCGGTGGTGGGCGTGGGCACCCGGGTGCCCCTGACCGTGGAGATAAACACCAATGCGGCCACCTGGCTGCTGAGCACGGTTGCCGGGGCCATGATCACTACCGCCGGGGTGGTGTTCTCGTTGACCGTGGTGAGCCTGCAGTTGGCGAGCAGTCAGTTCTCGCCGCGAGTCATGCGCTCGTTCATCAGGAACCGCCTGAGTCAGACGGTGATCGGCACGCTGGTCGCGACGTTTGTGTTCTGCGTGCTGGTGCTGCGCCATATCAGCGGCGATACAGCCGCCAGCGCGCCGCGGATATCGATGACGGTCGCGATCGTGCTGACCGTGACCACGGTGCTGTTGATCATCGCCTATCTGGACCGGCTGGCCCACGGCCTGCAGGTCGGCGAAGTGGTCCGAACCATCGCGGCCGAGGCCGACGACATCATCGAAGCCATCATGCGTCAGACCCGGACCGAGACGCGCCTGCACTCTCCGGACCTGCCCCAAGTGGACGATTTGGTGGCGGTGCGGGCACTGACCGACGGTTGGGTCACCCAGGCGCCGAGCAAGCTCATTCTCGGTGCCGTTCCGCCCTCGACGGTGGTGCGATTGGAGACACGCACGGGCGCATACATCCACCGCGGCGAGATCCTGATGACCGTTTGGCCGGTGTCCCATAACGCAGATCGCGTGCAGAAGAAACTCTTGTCCAGGGTTGAGATCGCCGATGTACGGACCATGCAGCAGGACATCGATTTCGGCATCCGGCAGCTGGTCGACGTCGCACTGCGGGCACTCAGCTCGGCGGTCAACGACCCCACCACGGCGAGCGAAGTGGTGCTGCGTCTCGGCAGCATGATGCGGACCTTGCTGAAATCGGACCTCCCGTCCTCGGCGGTAGCGGGATCGGATGGGCGGGTTCTGTTGCGCCCGTGGGACCTGACCCACGACGACTACATCGCGCACGCCTTCGAACAGATCCGCCAGGCCGGTACGTCGCAACCGCACGTCGTCGCCACCCTGTTGCGGGTGCTGCGCATGCTTATCGATCACTCACAGGCGATCGGCCGCGAAGAGCATCTGCCCGCTCTGCGCCATCAGATCGAACTGTTGAAGGAGACCATGGCGACCGTACCGGACCTGCATTCGGCCGACCTGGATCGGTTGCTGGCCATCGCCGACGAGTCGGCCCCCGACCCGGCCGAACACCCCACCAGCTAAACCGACCGCGGTAGCACCACATACGTTGGATCGGGCGGACACCGCATCCCGACGAGGAGTCTTCGTGGCCAAAATCCCCGACGCCGACGCGACCGGCGAGCCGAGCCGACGGCTGCCCGCGGACTTGCCGGGCTGGTCGTCGGCGGCGTTTGCGCTGGTCGGCTTCGGGGTGTGTTGGGCGGGCTGGCGCAGCGGAGGTGGCAGCGCGACGTTGCCCTGGGTGCCCAGCCTGGACATGCACCTGCGGTTCACCTACGACGGGCTGGCCGCTCTGTACTCGATGCTGGCGTGTGGCATAGGCGCGCTGGTCTTCGCGTACGGCACCGGCTACCTGTCGCTGCACCTCGCGCATCAGCACCGGCCGGCGCGGCAACGGTGGCGGTTCTGGCCGTGGATGGTGCTGTTCGCGGTGTCGATGGTGGGGCTGGCGACGGCACAGGACCTGGTCCTGCTTTTCGTCTTCTTCGACGTCACCGCGATCTGCTCGTACTTCCTGATCGCCTTCGACAAGGACGAGGCACCCGCGCGCCGGGCGGCGCTGATGGCGTTGCTGATCACGGTGGCCAGCGCTGTCGCCCTGCTCATCGGGGCCCTGTTGCTGTACGCGCGCTACCACACGTTCTCGCTGCCGCTGCTGATCGAGCGGGTCGATTCGGGCCCCACGACGACGGCCGCGGCGGCACTGATCGCGGTGGCAGCGCTGGCCAAGAGCGCGCAGGTGCCGTTGCACTTCTGGTTGCCCAAGGCGATGGCGGCGCCGACCCCGGTCTCGGCGTACCTGCACTCGGCGGCCATGGTCGCCGCGGGCGTGCTGGTCCTCGGCCGGGTACATCCGTTGTTGATGCACAGTCGGCCCGTGCTGACCGCGGTGCTGGTCATCGGAGCGGCTTCGGTGGTCGTCGGCGGCATCGGCGCGCTGGGCCAGGACGTGCTGAAACAGGTGCTCGCCTACTCGACGATCTCCCAGTACGGCTACGTGGTGATGCTCTACGGCATCGGCGGACGGCTGGCGGCGGGTGCGGCAGCGTTCTACGTCCTGGCGCACGGGGTGGCGAAGAGCGCGCTGTTCATGACGGCGGGGGCCGCCACCATGGCAACCGGTGAGGACCGGTTGTCCCGCCTCGGTGGCCTGGGCCGGCGCCGACCGGTGCTGGCGGTGGCCGCATTGTTTGCCGCGGCCAACCTCGCCGGATTGCCGCTGACGGTCGGATTCTTCAAGGACGAGCTCTACTTCGAAGCGGCGGCCGGTGCCGGTCGGCTGCTCACCGTGGGTGCGGTGGTGGCTGCCGCCCTGACCCTGGCGTACATCGGACGCTTCTGGGCGCTGCTGTTTTTGGGGCCGACGCGCACCGAGCCGCATCAGATACCTCGCGTTCTGACCTGGCCCGTGGTGGTGCTGGCCGGAATCGGCGTCGCAGGCGGTCTGGCGCCGCAGCTGTTCAGCCGGCTCGCAGCCGACGCGGGCAGCGTCACCAACGCCTCACCGTTGAGTCTGACGCCCGGTTATCACTTCGACGCGCGCGCCGGCAACCTGATGGCGTTGTGCGCGTGGACACTGGGTGCGGCGCTGCTTGCGATGCCGCGGGTGCGCGACGGCCTGTCCCAGGCGTGGCTGCGGGTGGGCGGTCGGTTCGGGCCGCTGCGGATCTATACCAGGAGCTTGCGGGCACTGTCCCGGCTGTCGGCGGCGATCCACGACCGCGAGGTACGTGACCTGCGGAGCAGTGTCGCCGCGGTGTTGGTTCCGGCCGGGCTGCTGACCGGGCTGGTGTTCGTCCTCACGCCGATTCGGGGGGCGTATTCCATCGGCTCGATCGGCGACGTCGATTGGCTGATTCTGCCGTTGCTGGGCTTGGTCATCATCGCGACACTGGCCGTTGCCCGGGCCTCTGCGCGGGTGGGCATGGTGCTGGCGCTCTCGGTGGTCGGCTTCGGTCTGGCTGCGGTGTATGCGCTGTTCGGTGCGCCGGACATTGCGCTGGTGGCCGTGGTGGTCGAGACGATGATCACCCTGGTCTTCATCGGCGCGCTGGCAAGACTGCCCCGGCCCGGCCCGGCTGGGGAGCTCGAAGTCCGCGCGGGCGGCCCGGAGCCGGGTAGGCCGCGGCGCCATCAGCGCAACCTCGCCGCCGGCGGCCTGGCCGGGCTGGCGGCGTTCGTCTCGGTGTGGGGGTTCCTGTCGGCCCCGAGCGCGACGCCCAGCGTGTCCGAGGAATACCTACGCCGTACCCCGAGCGCGCACGGCCAGGACGCGGTCACGGTGATCATCACCGACTTCCGCGGCCTCGACACCCTCGCCGAGATCACCGTGCTGCTGGTCGCGGTCGTCGGGGTGGCCGCACTGCTACGGAAGGGCAAGCTGTGGTGAGGCGTCGCGACCTGGTGTTGCGGGTCGTCTCCCAGGTGTTGTTGGGCCCGAGCCTGATGGTGGCGGCGGCGCTGATCGTCAAGGGCTATCGGGACACCGGGGACGGCTTCGGGGCGGGCGTGGTCGTTGCCCTCGCTATCGCGCTGCGCTACATCGGCCTCGGGGCCCGGACTGCCGAGCGGACCCTGCCGATTCTGCGGTATTCGCCATGGCTGGCGGTCGGCGGTTTGCTGCTGTCGTTGGCGGTGGGGTTCTTCCCGTTGCTGTGGAACCAGCCGTTGTTCAGCCACCGCCCCGCGGCCGGCCAGCCGGTCGCGCACTTCGGATCGCTGGAGCTGTTCACTCCGCTGCTGTTCGACATCGGGATTTTCCTGCTGGTCATCGGCGTGCTGACCATGCTGCTGCATCAACTCGCCGATCCAGACCCCGACTCCGACCGAGACATCGAGGAGCTGGACGTCGACCGCACCGAGAATGGGGAGGCGCGGTGAACCTCGCCTTCGCGGTCACGGCGGCCGTATTGTTCGGTGCCGGTGCCTATTTGCTGCTGCAGCACGACCTGATCCGCATCGTGGTCGGTGTCGCACTGATCTCGCAGTGCGCGGTCGTGGCGCTGATCGGGGCCAGCATGACGCGAGGGAAAGCGCCGATCGGCCCGGGGACGGGCGGTCCGGTCAGCGACCCGGTCCCCCAGGCGCTGGTTCTGACCGCGCTGGTCATCGGCCTGGCCACGCTGGCGTTGTTGCTTGCCCTGGTGCATCGGGTGGTCGTGGTGTTCGGGACCGTGCAACGCGATGAATTGGCCGCGCAGGAGGCCGAGCACGAGGAGAGCCTCAAGCACGACGAGCAGCTGGACCGAAACGAGATGACGTGATGGCACTGTCGCTGGCGCTGCTGGTGCCCTGGGCTGCCGGCACGGTGCTGATCGCCCTCGACGGCCGGCGGCGAGGGGTCGCCTGGCTGGGTGTGACAGCGCTGATCGCGACCCTGGTGGTGTTGCTGGTCCTCACGATCCAGGTGGTGCACGACGGCCCGCAGCAGGTGGTGACCGGTGGCTGGCCGGCCGGGATCGGCATCGTGCTGCACGCCGACGCGCTGGGCGGAGTTTTCGCGCTGGTATCGCTGGTGGTGCTCATCGCGGCCCTGGCCAACGAGGCCGTGTGCGGGGCGCATACCCGCACCTTCCCCGGCCTGGTGGTGCTGCTCGCCGCGGGACTGAACGGGCTGTTCTTGACCGGTGACGTGTTCAATTTCTACGTCTTCTTCGAGATAGCGATGACCGCTTCCTATGCGCTGACCACCTACGGTCAACAGCCCCGACAACTGCGCGCGGCGCTGATCTTCGCCTCGGTCAACCTGCTCGGTTCGTTCGTCTTCCTGCTGTCCGTGGCCGGCACCTACCGGATCACCGGCGCTCTGGCGATGGCCGATGTCGCAGAGCGGATCAACGCGGTCGGTGCCAATGCGGCGATGCTGGTCGCGGTCGGATTCTTCGTCGCGTTCAGCGTCAAACTCGGGCTGTTCCCGTTCCACTTCTGGTTGCCGACGGTCTACGCCGGAACCCGTCCCGCCGTGGCCGCGATCCTCAGCGGCGCGGTGGCCAACATCGGCAGTTACGGCCTGCTGCGTTTCGGTGCCGGACTGTTCTCTGACGAATTGCGTTTTGCTGCAACCGCTTTGGTGCTGTTGGGGGTGGCGTCGATCCTGTACGGCGGGGTGCTCGCGGTGTCCCGCGGCGACGATGCCGAGACGCTGGCGTACTCGGCCATCGGACAGGTCGGCTATGTGCTCGTCGCCCTTAGCGTCGGCGGCCCGATCGGGCTGTCCGCGGCGGTGGTCTACAGCGTGGTCAATGCGTTGAACAAGGGATTGCTGTTCCTGGCCGCGGGGCTGCGTGGACCCCTGGTGGCCGCGGCCTTCGTGATCGGGGCGTTCAGCGTCGCCGGCGTGCCGCCGGCCGTAGGTTTCATCGCCAAACTGGAGCTGTTCCGGGCCGCCATCGCCGTCCACAACCCTGCGTTGCTGGTGGTGCTGGTGGTGGGCAGCGTGTTGTCGCTGATCTATATGTTCCAGATCTATCAGCGCAAGTTCTGGGTCTCCGAAGTCCGGACGGACGGCGACGGGGTTGCCGGTGTCAGCCCGCTGCCGCCGCGACTGTTCGTGGGCGCCCTGGCGGTGCTGGTCCTGTCTATCGGGGTGTGGGCCGAGCCATTGCTGGTGCTCAGCCAGGACGCCGCCAACGCGCTCAACGGGAGGTTGGGATGACCGGCGCACTGGCCCGCGTGGCCACGCTCACCTCGGTGTATTTACTGGCACTGACGAGCCTGAAGCCGGGTGACATCGTCGTCGGACTGGTGCTGGCGTCGCTGATCGTCGGGTTCGGCGGCGCCATCCGAGGCCGCGATGCGCCCCCGGGTCGCCCGCCGGGCACATCCGCACTCCGCCGGCTCGCGGGGCTGCCCGGGCTCATCTTCTTCACCACCGTCGACATGTGCCAGGGGAGTTGGCACGTGGCCCAATTCTGCCTTGGTCTGCGGCCAATGACGCCCGGCCTGGTGAATGTACCGATTGAGCCGAATATCCCCAGCTCGGCTGCGGCGTGGGCGATCCGGGTCGGTCTGTCGCCGGACAGCGTCGTCGTCGCCGTCGACGACAAGACCGGTGAACTGCTCCTGCACGTGCTCGACGCACGCGACCCGGACGCCGTCCGACGCGCCCAAGCCGCCTCCTACCGGCGCGCGCAGCGGAGCGTGTTCCCGTGACCGGCGTGCTGAATTTCCTGTTCGTCGCCGGCCTGATGTGGAACACGCTGCTGCTGGTGGCCGGCGGATTGGTGCTGCTGCGCGCCCGCGACGTGGTCCAGCGCGTCCTCGCCCTGGACCTGCTGGCCGCCCTGGTGGTGTCGTTGCTGGCGTTGCTGAGCTACTACCACCACCAGCCCTACTACCTGGATGCGGCGGTGGCGCTGGCGCTGCTCTCCTTTGTTGCCACGGTCGCAGCCGCCCGCTATCTGGGCTCGGGAGGGCCGTTCGAATGATTTCTGTGGTGCTCGACGTCCTGGGTGGTCTTCTGCTGGTGACGGGCCTGGTGCTGTTCACGATCAGCGTCTACGGTGTCCTGCGCTTGCCCGACACCAACAGCCAGCTGCACGCCCAGGGGCTGGCCACCGGCCCTGGAGTGATCGCCGTGCTCGCTTCCTCGATCGCCACCGAGAACGCGACCATCATCACCTTCGCTGCGCTGGGCATCGTTTTCATGGTGCTGAGTTCACCGTCGTCGGGGCACGCCATCGCCAAATCGGTGCGGCGGCGAAGCGGGGACGTTCGTCCACCGGACGACACGGCGGAGGACTCCGAACGGTAGGCCGCTAACCGACCGGAGTTTCTGCGGGTTGTTGCGGCTCCGTTGCCCGTGTCCGTCTGCGCAGCCAGCGGACCAGTTCGATCCCGCCGCCCATTGCCAGCGCCACCAGGAAAGAGACCGCGAACGCCAGCAGCGGTCGGTCGTCGAAGGCGTGCCCGCCGACGAACCCGATCAGCGTGTTGACCGTCGCCCACAGCAGGGCGCCGATCGCGTCGTACAGCACGAACTGGCGATACGGAAATTCCAGCACTCCGCAGGCGATGGTGGTTGCCGTGCGTCCGCCGGGCAGAAACCTCGCCACCACCACCACGGGGCCGCCGTGACGCTCCAACTGTCGCTCCGCCCACGCCAGGCCACGCTTACCCCGCTCGCCCCGGGTGATCCAACGTCGGGCCCAGCCCTCGGCGGAGTGACCGATGCGGTAGGCGATGTTGTCGCCGACGAACCCGCCGAGCGCGCCCATCGCAATCACCCAGGCCAGGATCATCGAGTGGTCGGCGGCCAGGATGCCGCCGGTGAGTAGCACCGTCTCGCTCGGCAACATCGGCAGGATGGCATCGAGGGTGCAGAAGCCGAATATCAGCGGGTACGCCCACCAGGAATGCCCGAGAGCGTCGAGCAGCGCGTCAAACATGTCGCACCACCGGCATCACGAAGTCAGCCCCTTGCGGGTGAACTGCTCGGCTTCGCCGCGGTCAACGGCCTCGTCGTGGCTTGACGCCGCGCGTTCGAGCAACTCGATCAGGGCCGGTTCGCCGCGGACCTGCTGCTGGTATTTCGGGCCGAGCGCCATGATCTGGTCGCGTTCGGCGAGCAGCTTCTTGAAGATGCGCTCCCGTTCCTCGGGATCGTGGGTGTACTCGGAGTCCAGGTAGGCGGTCGCGTGTCGGCGCGCGTTGGCGATCGCCGTCTCGGCTTTGCCCCGCTTGCTTAGCAACGACGCGATGACCGTCACCAGCAGCACACCGATGATCACCACCAGCGAGAGCGTCGTGCTGATCTCGGCCACCCGCACCGGTTCGCCGTCGTTGACGAACGGGACGTTGTTCTCGTGCAGGGCGTGCAGGATCAGCTTCACACCGATGAAGCCCAGAATGGTTGCCAGTCCGTAGGACAGGAAGACGAGCCGGTCCAGCAAACCGTCGATCAGGAAGTACAGCTGCCGCAGGCCCAGCAACGAGAACGCCGTGGCGGTGAAGACGATGTAGACGTGCTGGGTGAGACCGAAGATCGCGGGGATCGAGTCGAGCGCGAACAGGATGTCGGTCCCGCCGAGCGCGACCATGACCAACAGCATCGGTGTCATCGCACGCTTGCCATCCACCCTGGTGAACAGCTTGTCCCCGTCGTAGTGCTCGGTGGTGCGGATGACCTTCTTCGCCCCCCGGATCACGAAGTTGTCGGCTTTGCGGGAGTCATCGTCGTCCTTCTTGAGGATGCTCCCGGCGGTGAGCAACAAGATCAATCCGAACAGGTAGAAGATCCAGGCAAAGGCGTTGATCAGGGCCGCGCCCAGGAAGATGAAGCCGGTGCGGGCGATCAGGGCGAACGCGATCCCGAACAGCAGCACTTTCTGCTGGTCCTCGCGGGGCACCCGGAAACTGGCGATGATCACCAGGAAGACGAACAGGTTGTCGACGGAGAGCGCCTTCTCGGTGACGTATCCGGCGAAGTACTCCGAGCCGGCGTCGCTACCGGCGAAAACAAGCACCCCGACGCCGAACAGCACGGCAATGCCCACATACAGCGCGGACCAGACCGCGGCCTCGCGCAGCTTGGGTACGTGCGCCTTACGGACATGGAAGAAGAAGTCGAATGCCAGCAGACCCGCGATGGCGAGCATGGTGAGGGCCCAAACCCAGGTGGGGACATTCATTCGCTACGTATGCCACCTTCTGTGCTGCTGCATGCGCGGTCTTAACCTGTCGGTACCCGCTCTGCAGCCACAGTAGGCGTGCGCTTGGCGAACTCAGATCTTGGAAGCGTTACCTCGCTCGCTCCGCTCAATTTCCGCGAACCAAACCACACCGCGTGATCGCGGGCCAAAAACCGCAACCAGGTTCGGTTCGTGAGGGAAGCGGCTGGTTACCTCGCTCGGCGGGCCAGGCGTTCGGAGTCCGAGATCAGCACACTCTTGCCCTCGAGCCGGATCCAGCCGCGGTGTGCGAAGTCGGCCAGGGCCTTGTTCACCGTCTCCCGGGACGCGCCGACCAGCTGGGCGATCTCTTCCTGGGTCAGGTCGTGCGTGACCCGCATCGCCCCGCCCTCCTGGGTGCCGAACCGCTGGGCGAGCTGAAGCAGCTGCTTGGCCACCCGGCCTGGCACGTCGGTGAAGATCAGGTCGGCCAGGTTGTTGTTGGTGCGGCGCAGTCGTCGGGCGAGCACCCGCAGCAGCTGTTCGGCGATCTCCGGGCGGTCGGCGATCCACGCACGCAGCGCGTCGCGGTCCATCGAAACCGCCCTGACCTCGGTGATCGTGGTCGCGCTGGAGGTGCGCGGCCCCGGGTCGAAGATCGACAGCTCGCCGAACATGTCCGACGGACCCATGATCGTCAGCAGGTTCTCCCGGCCGTCCGGGGACCGGCGGCCGATCTTCACCTTGCCGGCGACGATGATGTATAGCCGGTCACCCGGTTCACCTTCGGCAAAAACTGTATGACCGCGGGGGAAATCGACGGGCTGTAATTGCTTGGTCAGCGCGGCGACGGCACTAGGCTCAACCCCTTGGAAGATTCCTGCCCTTGCCAGGATCTCGTCCACGTTGCCTCTTCAACTTTCCAAAAGAAGGATTACCGGCAGTCAGGTGTGACGGCCGACACGAGTCTAAAGGTAGGCCAATCGGTACGACCTGCCAACGCTACACACGATTGACGTGTCGACTCACCGTAAATTGCGTGTTCGAGCGGGCCCGCATTCGGACGCGAGTCGGCAAACCTTTTTCCATTCGGCCGACCACGTCAGTGGCAAAGACCGTGTCGGCGTGGTGCCGACCGGTCAGTTCCTTGGGCGGCGGGGTGGCCGCCAACTCCTGGGCCTGGCGACGGTGCAGATATTCGAGCGCCTCGGGCATGCCCTCGCGGGCCAGCGTGCGGACGTCGACCGGCTCGGCCTGCTCCAAAAACTCCGCGACGTCGCTGGCCGTCACCCTGTCGTAGGCGAGCGCCGTTTCCAGCCGCCCGAGCCCGAGCGTCGCCAGCATCAGCAACCCGGGAATGCAGGCCACCAGCAACCACAACACAGAAAGAGTAAACATGGACAAGGTCTCAGCCAGATCACGAAATCAGTACTCTGTCGTAGGTGACAGCGGCCAAGTCGTCCGGACGTGCGAAATCGAAGCCGGTACCAGCTGAAACCACTGTCGCAAGTGCCGTCGCCAAGCGTTTCGCCGGCGAGACCCGCACCGGTCTGGTGCGTCGGGCGCGCAGAATGAACCGCTTACTGGCGCAGGCGTTTCCGCACGTCTACTGCGAACTGGACTTCACCACGCCGCTCGAACTCGCGGTCGCCACGATCCTGTCGGCGCAGAGCACCGACAAACGGGTGAATCTGACCACGCCGGCGCTGTTCGTGAAATACCGCACGGCACTGGATTACGCGCAGGCCGATCGTGAAGAGCTGGAAGCCCTGATCCGGCCCACCGGCTTCTACCGCAACAAGGCATCCTCGCTGATCGGCCTCGGGCAGGCGCTGGTCGAGCGGTTCGACGGCCAGGTGCCGAAAACCATGGACGAACTGGTGACGCTGCCCGGCGTCGGCCGGAAGACCGCCAACGTCATCCTGGGCAACGCCTTCGACATCCCCGGCATCACCGTCGACACCCATTTCGGGCGGCTGGTGCGACGCTGGCGGTGGACGGCCGAGGAGGACCCGGTCAAGGTCGAGCACGCCGTCGGCGAACTGATCGAGCGCAAGGAGTGGACGCTGCTCAGCCACCGGGTGATCTTCCACGGCCGCCGGGTCTGCCACGCCCGCAAGCCGGCCTGCGGGGTCTGCGTGCTAGCCAAAGACTGCCCATCCTTTGGTCTGGGCCCAACCGAACCGATGCTGGCCGCCGCCCTGGTCCAAGGCCCGGAAACCGATCACCTGCTCGCGCTGGCCGGCCTCGAACCACAGGCCTAGCCGCGCCGGCGATGAAGGCGCTCTCCGGCCCGGCCCGCTGGACCATTGCGGTCCTGGCGGTGGTGGTCGCGCTGATCGTCGCGCTGGTGGCACAACTGCGTGACGACGACGCGGCACCCCAGGCGACGAACCAGTCGCCATTGCCGCGCGAGCACCGCGACGCTGACACCCCCCAGGCGCTGGCCGAACCCCGGCAGCGGGCCGACCTGGCGCCCTGCCCCGGTGCGGGAACGCTGCCGGGCGCGGCGGCCCTGCACGGGGTCGTGGTGGAATGCGCGGCGGACGGCACGCCGGTCGACGTGGCCAAGGCGCTGGCCGGACGCAGGGTCCTCCTCAACTTCTGGGCGTATTGGTGCGCGCCGTGCGCTGCCGAACTGCCGGCGATGGCCGAGTATCAACGTCGGGTGGGATCCGACGTGATGGTGGTGACGGTGCATCAGGACGAGAACGAGACGGCCGCACTGCTGCGGTTGGCCGACCTGGGCGTCCGGCTACCCACCCTGCAGGACGGCCGGCGTCGAATCGCCGGCGCCCTGCGAGTGGTTAACGTGATGCCCGCGACGGTGGTACTGCGGCCGGACGGTAGCGTTGCGCAGACCCTGCCGCGGGCCTTCGGCAGCGCCGACGAGATCGCCGAGGCGGTCGGAAACGGGGCGGGGTGAGCGATCGGGGCGGTCGTTGGGCCGATGCATGCAAGTGAGGTACCGGTGAGTGCTGGGGGCACCGCGCGCGAACGGGACACGTTCGCGCTGACGCCTGACGCCGGCCCGGCCTGGTTGCGCCCGCTCGTCGACAACCTCGACCAGATTCCTGATGCGTACCGGCGCCGACTTCCGGCGGATGTGCTGGCGATGGTGACCGCCGCGAAATCGGTGTCGTCCCTGAGCAAGGGCGGCCGCGAGGCCGCGGTGCTGGTGCTTTTCTCGGGTCCACAATCCGGGCCGGCCGGCGACGGCGTCCCCGACGACGCCGACCTGCTGCTCACGGTGCGAGCCTCCACCCTGCGCCACCACGCCGGCCAGGCCGCCTTCCCTGGTGGCGCCTCCGATCCGGGCGACGCCGGCCCCGTCGCGACGGCCCTTCGCGAAGCGCGCGAGGAAACCGGTATCGACGTGACCAGGTTGCATCCGCTGGCGACCATGGAACGCACCTTCATCGCGCCGTCGCGCTTCCACGTGGTGCCGGTGTTGGCCTACTCGCCGGATCCCGGACCGGTGGACGTCGTCAACGATGCCGAAACTGCGCTGGTGGCGCGCGTTCCGGTTCGCGCGTTCATCAACCCGGCCAATCGGCTGATGGTGTACCGCGGCACCCTGGGGCGCCGCTGGGCCGGACCGGCGTTTCTGTTGAACCAGATGCTGGTATGGGGCTTCACTGGCCAGGTGATCTCCGCGGTTCTCGACGTCGCCGGCTGGGCGCAGCCCTGGGACACCGACGACATCCGTGAACTGGACGACGCGATGGTGCTGGTGGGCAGCGCGGACGGATTGCGGGGCGGGCTGTGAACTCGATGACCCCGTCGCAGTGGCTGGACATCGCCGTATTGGCGGTTGCCTTCATCGCCGCGATCTCCGGCTGGCGTTCCGGCGCCCTGGGCTCGATGCTGTCGTTCGCCGGTGTGCTACTCGGCGCGGTTGCCGGGGTGCTGCTGGCCCCGCACATCGTCAGCCAGATCGCCGCGCCCCGGGCCAAGCTGTTCGCGGCGTTGTTTTTGATCCTCGCGCTGGTGGTGGTCGGCGAGGTCGCCGGCGTAGTGCTGGGGCGGGCGGTACGTGGGGCGATCCGTAACCGCCCGATCCGCATGATCGACTCGATCATCGGCGTCGGCGTACAACTGATGGTGGTGCTGACCGCCGCGTGGTTGCTGGCGACGCCACTGACCCAGTCCAAGGACCAGCCCGAGTTGGCCGCCGCCGTCCGCGGCTCACGGGTGCTGGCCGAGGTGAACGAGGTGGCACCCACCTGGCTGAAGTCGGTGCCCAAACGGCTCTCGGCGCTGCTGAACACCTCCGGCCTGCCGGCGGTGCTGGAGCCGTTCAGCCGTACCCCGGTCATTCCGGTCGCCTCGCCGGACCCGGCGCTGGCCAACAACCCCGTGGTCGCCGCCGCCGCGCCCAGCGTCGTCAAGATCCGCAGCCTGGCGCCGAGCTGCCAGAAAGTGCTCGAAGGCAGCGGCTTCGTGATCTCGCCCGAGCGGGTGATGACCAACGCGCACGTGGTCGCGGGTTCCAGCAGTGTGTCAATCCAGTCCAGCGGCAAGCAGTTCGACGCCACCGTGGTGTCCTACGACCCCGCGGTGGACATCGCGATCCTGGCGGTGCCCGGGTTGCCCTCGGCGCCGCTGGTGTTCGACGACAGCCCGGCAAAGACAGGCACCGACGTGGTGGTGCTGGGTTATCCGGGTGGGGGTAATTTCACGGCCACCCCGGCCCGGATTCGCGAAGCCATCAAGCTCAGCGGTCCTGACATCTACCGCAGCCCGCAGCCGGTCACCCGCGACGTCTACACCATCAGAGCCAATGTGGAACAAGGCGATTCGGGCGGACCCTTGATCGACCTCGACGGCCGTGTGCTCGGTGTGGTCTTCGGCGCCGCCGTCGACGACGCGGACACCGGCTTCGTGTTGACCGCCGAGGAGGTGGCCGGCCAGCTCTCCCGGATCGGTGCCACCCAACAGGTGAACACCGGGGCCTGCGTCAGCTGATCCGCGGCCTGTGCACCTGATCGAGGAACCGCGTCAGGTGCCGGTTGATTTCCTGCGGTGCCTCTTCGTGGCTGAAATGCCCTGCGCCGGAGACGGATATGTAGCGGCCGTGCGGCGCGTAGCGCTGCGTGCGTTCGACCGGCGCGGCCAGCACGTACGGGTCGACGTCGCCACGAATGTGAAGCAGCGGCACGCCGAGTTGCTGAGTCGTCGATTTGATGAACCGGTGCCCCTCGGAGCGCAGCTGGCTGCGCACCGCCCACCGCTGATACTCGAGTGCGCAGTGCGCCGCCCCGGGGATCCGGATGGCCCGCCGCAGATGGCTGACGGTTTGTGAAAAGTCCTCGGTGGCACACCATTTGGCGCTACTACGGGCGCGGACCAGACGCTCGATCTCGGCGCCGTCGTTGCGGGTAAGCAACCGCTCCGGCCACAGCGGCGCCTGATAGCGCAACAGGGTCGGTAAGAGTGCGCGGCTCTGGTCACGACGGCTGAGGGTGGATCGTCGCAGCGCCGCGGGGTGGGGTGAGCTGATGACGGCAATGGCACGCACGAGTCGGGAATGCAGCAACGCGGTGGCCCAGCAGGCCAGCCCGCCGTCCGCGTGCCCGATCAGCGTCGCGGATGAATGTCCCAGTGCGCGAATGAGTCCCGCTGTATCACCGGCCAGTGTCCAACCGTCGTAGCCGCGGGGCGGTTTGTCGGTGCCGCCGTAGCCGCGCAGGTCGACCGCGACCACCCTGGCTCCGGTCAGGGCTTGTAGTTGATGCCGCCAGGACCACCAGAACGAACCGAACCCGTGCAGCAGCATGACCAGTGGCCGACCGGTCCCCGGTCCGGCGTCGTCCGCCAAGGCCTCAACGACATGGAAGCGGATGCCATTGGCGTGCACATCCAGATGGCGCCACGGCCCGTCGATGCGGACCACCGACGGATCTGGAGCCGGCATTTACCAACCCGAGGGGTCGGTGGCCGGCTTGGTGTCGGCGGGCAGCGCCTTGGGAGAGCCGGACTTGTCGTGGCCCGGAGTGAAGGCCGTGCGTGCCTCTTTGACCGACTCGATCGTCTTCTGCGGCCCCCGGATCCGGCGCACCTTCAAGAAGCCGAATAGCGCTAGCAGCACGGTCACCACCACCATGATCCCGAACACGATCAGGAACGCGGCCCAGCGCCACAGCCAGTTGTCGAGCAATTCGGCGAGGAAGAAGAAGAGGAAGAACGTCGAGTAGAAGAGCACTACCAGCGCGGAGATGAAGAAGACGCTGCCGGTGAGTCCCTTCTTGACGTCGCGGGTGATCTCGGCGCGAGCGAGTTCGACCTCGGCGCGCACCAGCGTCGACATCTGCGCCGTCACGTCCTTGATCAGCTCGCCGACCGACGGGTCGCCAGCCCTGGCGTGCGGATCGGCCAACGGAATCGAAGTCAGCGTGCTCGGCACACCGTTCTTCCGATCAGGTTTGCTCACAGACGGTCCCTCTCCGTTTCGCGCCATCGTTCAGCGCCCTTTCAAACCCAACTGGTGCGCGTCGTCGCGGTTCATGTTGCCATGTGACCCGTTGCTGTACGAGGCCAGCCGAACCATGGCCCGACGGCACCGAACCAACCTGTTAATTGACGTGCACGGCCATTTGAAACGGGCAGCGGATGTCAGGCCGCGATCCTTTAGACTGGCCCATCGTCCTTTCGATCCCCGCTCGGGGTTCGACCATCTGACGGGAGTACCACTTTGCAGAAGGCGCTTCGCGGCCTCAATCGCGGCATAGGTGCGGCCATCATCACCGCACTACTGGGTCTTCTGTTCTTCCCCGCAAACACCGCTGCCGCGGACGACAAGATCCCGCTGGGTGGCGGCGCCGGGATCGTCGTCAACACCGGCACCCTGTGCACGCTGACCGCGATAGGGCACGACAAGTTCGGCGACCTGGTGGGTTTCAGCTCCGCGCACTGCGGGGGGCCGGGTGCCCCCGTCGCTGCCGAGGGCGCTGAGAACCGGGGCCAGGTGGGAACCATGGTCGCGGGCAACGACGGCCTGGACTACGCCGTCATCAAGTTCGATCCAGCCAAGGTGACGCCGGTGGCCAACTTCAACAACTTCGCCATCAACGGCATCGGGCCGGAGCCGGCCTTCGGGCAGGTGGCGTGCAAGCAGGGCCGCACCACCGGCAACTCGTGCGGCGTCACCTGGGGGCCGGGCCAGGACCCGGGCAGCATCCTGATGCAGGTCTGCGGGGGCCCGGGTGACTCCGGGGCACCCGTGACGGTTGACAACCTGCTGGTGGGGATGATCCACGGAGCCTTCAGCGACAGCCTGCCGTCGTGCATTACCAAGTACATTCCGCTGCACACCCCGGCCGTGGTGATGTCCATCAACGCCGCGCTGGCCGACATCAACGGCAAGAACCGCCCCGGGTCGGGGTTCGTCCCGATTTAGCGGACGGCTACTTCGACTCTCGGATCGCGTCGAAGACGTTGGGATCCAGCAGCGTCGACGTGTCGCCCAAGTCGCGGTTCTCGGCGACGTCGCGCAACAACCGGCGCATGATCTTGCCGCTTCGGGTCTTGGGCAGTTCGGGCACGATATGGATCTCCCGCGGCTTGGCGATGGGCGAGATCTCGTGGGCGACCTGGGAGCGTAATTCGTCGACGGTCCCCTCGGTCGCGTCGTGGTCGCTGCGCAGCACGACGAACGCGCAAATGGCCTGCCCGGTGGTTTCGTCGGTGGCGCCGACGACGGCGGCCTCGGCGACCCCGGAATGCCCGACCAGCGCCGACTCGACCTCGGCGGTCGAGATCCGGTGCCCGGACACGTTCATCACGTCGTCGATGCGGCCCAACACCCAGATGTCGCCCTCGGGATCGAAACGCGCGCCGTCCCCGGCGAAGTAGTAGCCCTTCTCCGAGTACTTCGACCAGTACGTCTTGCGGTACCGCTCCGGGTCGCCCCAGATTCCGCGCAGCATCGCCGGCCACGGCTGGTCCAGCACGAGGTAGCCGGTGACGTGGGTTTCGCCCTCTTCGTCGGGTGGCAGCGGGTCGCCGTGGTCGTCAACGATCTTGGCCGAGATGCCCGGCAGCGCCGCCATGGCCGACCCGGGCTTGACGGCGCTGACGCCGGGCAGGGGCGAGATCATCGCGGCGCCGGTCTCGGTCTGCCACCAGGTGTCGACGACGGGCACTTTGCCGCCGCCGATGACATCGCGGTACCAGCGCCACGCCTCGGGGTTGATGATCTCGCCGACCGAACCCAGCAGTCGCAAGCTGGACAGGTCATGGGCGTCCGGGATCTCCCGGCCCCACTTCATGAACGTCCGGATCATCGTCGGCGCCGTGTAATAGATTGTCACGCCGTATCTTTCGATGATCTCGAAATGCCGGTGCTCGCTCGGAGTATTAGGGGTGCCCTCGTAGAGCACTTCGGTGATGCCGCTGGCAAGCGGGGCATAGACGCCGTAGGTGTGCCCGGTGACCCAACCGATGTCCGCGGTGCACCAGAAGACGTCGCTGTCGGGCTTGACGTCGAAGATCGTGTGCATGGTGTACACGCACTGCGTCAGGTAGCCGCCGCTGGTGTGCACGATGCCCTTGGGCTTGCCGGTGGTGCCGGATGTGTACAGCAGGAACAGCGGGTGCTCGGAGTCGAACGCCTCGGGGGTGTGCTCGGGCGAGGCCGAGTCCACCACCTCGTGCCACCACAGGTCGCGGTCGTCGTTCCACGACACGTCGACACCGGTGCGCCGGACCACCAGCACATGCTCGATCGGGCTGTCCGGAACCGACACCGCTTCGTCGGCGGCCTCCTTCAGCGGGGCGGGCTTGCCCCGCCGGAACTGGCCGTCGGCGGTGATCAGCAGCTTGGCCTGGGCATCCGCGATCCGGGACTGCAGGGCGTGCGCCGTGAAACCGCCGAACACCACGCTGTGCATCACGCCCAACCGCGCGCACGCCAGCATCGCGATCACCGCCTCGGGGATCAGCGGCAGGTAGATGGCCACCCGGTCCCCGGCGACCAGGCCGAGGTCGGTCAGCGCGTTGGCCGCCTTGCTGACCTCCTTCTGCAAGTCGGCGTAGGTGAAGGTGCGCTGGTGCCCTTCAGGCTCGCCTTCCCAGTGGATGGCCACCCGGCCGCCGTGGCCGGCTTCGACGTGCCGATCCACGCAGTTGTAGGCGATGTTGAGTTTGCCGCCGACGAACCATTTGGCGAATGGCGCATCAGACCAGTCCAGCACCTCGGTATGCGGCGTCTCCCAGGACAGCAGCTCGGCCTGCTCGGCCCAGAATGCCAACCGGTCTTTCTCGGCCTGCTCATACAACTCGGGGCGGGCGTTCGCCTGCTCGGCGAACTGGTCCGGCGGGGGGTAGGACGACGGCTGTTCGGCGGTGGCGTCAGTCACATTGTCGAGACTAAAGCGTCGGCGTCCGCCCGTGTGAGTTAGGCCGACCGGACGGTCCGCGACATTAAGGTCGCTGTCATGCGTCGGATGTGGGCCGCCCTGCTGTTGGCCGCCTCGCTGGCCGTCGTGCCGGTGGCCGGCTGCGGCGGCGGCATGCTCACCCCGGACGTAGTGGTGGTCAACGCGGCCGAACCGCCCAATCCGCTGATCCCGACCGGTACCAACGACAGCAACGGCGGCCGCATCCTCGACCGGGTGTTCGCCGGGCTGATGTCCTACGACGCATCCGGCCAGCCCTCACCGGAGTTGGCGAAAGCCATCGAAACCACCGATAACGTCAACTACCGGGTTGTGCTCAAACCGGGATGGAAGTTCACCGATGGTTCCCCGGTCACCGCGCATTCCTTCGTCGACGCCTGGAATTACGGGGCGGACAGCGCCAATGCCCAGCTGCAGCAGAATTTCTTCAGCCCGATCGCCGGGTTCGACGAGGTAGCCGGCCCACCCGGCGACGGCAAGCCGACCACAATGTCCGGACTGCACGTCGTGAACGACCTCGAGTTCACCGTCCGGCTCAAGGCGCCGACCGTCGACTTCGTGATGAGCCTGGGGCACAGCGCGTTCTATCCGCTGCCGCCCTCGGCATTTCGCGACATGGCGGCGTTCGGTCAACACCCGATCGGCAACGGCCCTTACAAATTGTCCGATGGCCCGGACGGCCCGGCGTGGGAACACAACGTCAAGATCGACCTGGTGACCAATCCCGACTACCGCGGCAACCGCCAACCGCGCAACAAAGGGCTTCGCTTCGAGTTCTACGGCAACCTAGACACGGCCTACGCCGACCTGCTGTCCGGCAATCTCGATGTGCTGGACACGATTCCGTCGAGCGCGCTGACCATCTACAAACGCGACCTCGGTGAGAATGCCCTGAGCGCACCCGTCGCCGTCAGTCAATCGCTCGACACACCGCTGCGGCTGCCGCATTTCGGTGGCGAGGAGGGACGGCTGCGCCGGCTGGCCATCTCCGCCGCCATCAACCGGCCGCAGATTTGTCAGCAGATCTTCAACAAGACCCGCACTCCCGCCCGCGACTTCACCGCCAGCTCCCTGCCCGGCTTCGACCCGAATATCCCGGGCAGCGCAGCGCTGGACTTCAATCCGGCTCGGGCGCAGCAGCTTTGGGCGCAGGCCAACGCGATCTCGCCGTGGACCGGACGATACGCCATTGCCTACAACGCAGACAGCGGCCACCAGGAGTGGGTGGACGCGGTTGCCAACAGCATCAAGAACGTCCTGAGCATCGACGCGGTCGGGGCACCGCATCCCACCTTCGCAGGGTTTCGCACCCAGATCACCAATCGCACCATCGACACCGCATTCCGCGCGGGGTGGATCGGTGACTATCCGTCGATGATCGAGTTTCTCGCGCCGCTCTACGTCACCGGGGCCGGATCCAACGATGTGGGCTACTCCAGCCCGGAATTCGACGCCGCACTGGCGGCGGCCGAGGCGGCGCCCAATCTGCGCGAGGCCGATGTGCTGGTCAACGTTGCCCAGCGAATCCTGTTGCGCGACATGCCTACCGTGCCGTTGTGGTACTACATCAGCGTGATCGGATGGTCTACTTCGGTCAGCAACGTCAAGCCCACCTGGAACGGACTTCCTGACTACGAGAACCTCGTCAAGGGTGAGAAGGTCTGAGATGGGCTGGTACGTGTTGCGTCGGGTCGCGCTGATGTTGCCGGTGTTCCTGGGCGCCACGCTGCTGATCTACGCCATGGTGTTTCTGTTGCCCGGGGACCCGGTGGCCGCGATCGCCGGTGACCGGCCGCTGAGCCCGGCGGTGACCGCGCAACTGCGGGCTCAGTACCATCTCGACGACCCGTTCCTGGTGCAGTATCTGCGCTACCTGGGCGGCCTGTTGCACGGGGACTTGGGACGCGCGTATTCGGGTCTACCGGTCAGCGCCGTTCTGGCCCATGCCTTTCCGGTGACTATCCGGCTGGCACTGATCGCGTTGGTGGTGGAAGCGGTGCTGGGCATCGGGTTCGGTGTGATCGCCGGGCTACGCCAGGGCGGCATCTTCGACGCGACGGTGCTGGTCACCGGATTGGTCATCATCGCCATCCCGATCTTCGTGCTCGGTTTCCTGGCGCAATTCGTTTTCGGGGTCCGGTTGGGGCTGGCACCGGTCACGGTCGGCGGTCGGGCAACGCTCGGGCGGCTGCTGCTGCCCGGGATTGTGTTGGGGCTGGTGTCATTTGCTTATGTGGTGCGGCTGACCCGGTCGGCGGTGGCCGCCAACGCGCACGCCGACTATGTGCGCACCGCGACCGCAAAGGGGTTGTCGCGCCCGCGCGTGGTGACGGTGCACATCCTGCGCAACTCGCTGATACCGGTGGTGACCTTCCTCGGCGCCGATCTCGGGGCACTGATGGGCGGTGCGATCGTGACCGAAGGAATCTTCAACATCCACGGTGTCGGCGGCGTGCTCTATCAAGCGGTCACACGGCAGGAGGCGCCGACGGTGGTATCGATCGTGACGGTGCTCGTGCTGATCTATCTGGTGACCAATCTCCTGGTGGACCTGCTCTATGCCGCGCTGGACCCCCGGATCCGTTATGCGTGAACGTCTGAAATTCCTGGTGGCCGGCGCGTTGATCCTGCTGATCCTGCTTGTCGCGGCGTTCCCGGGACTGTTCACCGGCGTCGACCCCACCTATGCGGACCCGGCGCAAAGCCTGCTGCCGCCGTCGGCAGCGCACTGGTTCGGCACCGACCTGCAGGGCCACGACATCTATGCCCGGACCATCTACGGAGCCCGGGCTTCGGTCGTCGTCGGGGTCGACGCGACGCTGATCGTCTTCGTGGTCGGCGGGGTGCTGGGCGCCCTGGCCGGCTTCTACGGAGGCTGGATCGACGCGCTGGTATCCCGAGTCACCGACGTCTTCTTCGGCCTGCCGTTGCTGCTCGCCGCGATCGTGCTGATGCAGGTCCTGCGCCACCGCACGGTGTGGACGGTGATCGCCATCCTGGCGCTGTTCGGCTGGCCCCAACTGGCCAGGATCGCCCGCAGCTCGGTGCTCGAGGTGCGGGGCAGCGACTATGTCCTGGCGGCCCGGGCGTTGGGGATGCGTCCGTTCCAGATCCTGATCCGCCACGCGCTACCCAACGCCATCGGTCCGGTGATCGCGGTGGCCACCATCGCGCTGGGTGTCTTCATCGTCACCGAGGCGACACTGTCCTACCTCGGGGTGGGGCTGCCGACGTCGGTGGTGTCCTGGGGCGGGGACATCAACGTCGCGCAGATGAGGTTGCGGGCCGGCTCGCCGATCTTGTTCTATCCCGCGGGCGCACTGGCGATTACGGTGCTGGCCTTCATGATGCTGGGAGACGCGCTGCGGGACCGACTGGATGCGGCATCGCGGGCGTGGCGGGCATGAGCGGCTCGGGGCCGCTGCTGTCGGTCGAGGGTTTGGAAGTCAGGTTCGGCAACGACGAGCCCGCGGTACGCGGGGTGGACCTGACCGTCCTTCCCGGTCAGACCGTGGCCATCGTCGGCGAATCCGGATCGGGGAAGTCCACCACCGCGGCCGCGATTCTCGGGCTGCTGTCGCCCGGCGGTCGAATCACCGGCGGCCGCGTCGTATTCGACGGTCGTGACATCGCCGCCGCGGACGCGCGGCTACTGCGGTCGCTTCGGGGCCGGGAGATCGGCTACGTACCTCAGGACCCGATGACCAACCTCAATCCTGTGTGGAAGGTCGGCTTTCAGATCCGGGAAGCGTTGCGGGTCAACACTGATGGGCGCGATGCGCGGCGACGGACGCTGGAGTTGCTCGCCGAGGTCGGCATGCCCGACCCGGCAGCTCAGGTCGGCCGGTACCCGCATGAGCTTTCCGGCGGCATGTGTCAGCGGGCGCTGATCGCGATCGGGCTGGCGGGACGGCCGCGGTTGCTGATCGCCGACGAACTCACCTCGGCATTGGACGTCACCGTGCAACGCCAGGTCCTCAACCATCTGCAACGGCTCACCGACGAATCCGGGACCGCCTTGCTGCTGATCACCCATGACCTGGCGTTGGCGGCGGAACGGGCCGAATCCGTGGTCGTCGTCCATCGCGGGGTGGTGGTGGAATCCGGTGCGGCGCAGACGATCTTGCGCGACCCACAGCACGAGTACACCCGGCGGTTGGTCGCCGCGGCTCCGTCGCTGGTGGCCCGGAACAAGCGCTCGGCCCAGATCCGGTCGCGGGTGGCGGCGCAGGCGGCCGAGCACGTCGCCGTATCGAACGACATCCTGGTGGCGACGGACCTCACCAAGGCCTATCGGGAGTCCCGCGGCGCGCCATGGCGGCGCTCGGAGTTCCGCGCGGTCGACGGGGTGTCGTTTCGGGTGCGGCGGGCGAGCACGCTGGCGATCGTAGGGGAGTCGGGTTCGGGCAAGTCGACGGTGGCCCGGATGGTGTTGGGCTTGCTGGCGCCGACTTCGGGCTCGGTGGTTTTCGACGGGCAGGAGGTCGCCGCGACGCACCGGACCCTGACGTTCCGCCGGCGAATTCAACCAGTCTTCCAAAATCCCTACAGCAGCCTGGATCCCCGGTATTCGGTGCTGCGCGCCGTCGAAGAACCGCTGCGGATCCACCGGATCGGTGACCGGCGCCAGCGCCACCAGGCCGTGCGTGACCTGATCGACCAGGTGGCGCTGCCGTCGTCGGTGCTGGACCGGTTGCCGCACGAGCTCTCGGGTGGCCAGCGGCAGCGGGTGGCGATCGCTCGAGCGTTGGCGCTGCGACCCGACGTGCTGGTGTGCGATGAGGCCGTTTCCGCGCTTGATGTCCTGGTTCAGGCGCAGATCCTTGATTTGCTCGGCGAGCTGCAGGCCACCTTCGGATTGACGTATCTGTTCATCAGCCACGATCTGGCGGTGGTTCGGCAGATCTCGGACGACGTGCTGGTGATGCGCGCCGGGCGGGTGGTCGAACACGCGGACACCGAAGCGGTGTTCACCAGCCCCGGACACGAGTACACCCGGCAGCTGCTGGAGGCCATTCCCGGGGCGTCGGCGGCACCCGGCTAGGTTGGCAACCTGTGACTGACCCGTTGGCGCCGCTGATGGACCTGCCCGGCGTGGCCGAAGCCAGCGACCGGGCCCGTGAAGCGCTGGGCCGTGCCCACCGCCATCGCGCCAACCTGCGTGGCTGGCCCGTGACCGCCGCCGAGGCGTCGCTGCGTGCGGCCCGGGCGTCCTCGGTGCTCGACGGCGGTCCGGTGCGGCTGGAAGATGTTGCCGATGCCGCGGGTGTTCAGGACCCGGTGTTCGGTGGGGCGCTGCGGGTGGCCCAAGCGCTCGAGGGTGGCGGCGGCCCGTTGGTCGCGGTGTGGCAGAAGGCGCCGCTGCAGGCGCTGGCGCGGTTGCATGTGCTGGCGGCGACCGACCAGGTGGACGAGGAGCGGTTGGGCCGTCCGCGCAGCGACCCGCAGATCGCACCGCGGCTGGAGCTGCTCGCCGAGATAGCGACCCGGCC
>NZ_LZKQ01000307.1 GCF_001668675.1 Mycobacterium asiaticum
GCGGTTCGGTGTACGGCGTCAGCCGGGCGGCGGCCGCCGACGCGCTCGTGTAGGTGAACATCGCCGACGTGTCCTGGGCCCACATCTCCGCGTACTGGGCTTCGAGGGCGGCGATGGCGGCGGTGTTCTGCCCGAAAATATTGGTCGCCACCAGCAAGGCCAGCTGGCTTCGGTTGATCGCGATCTCCGCCGGCGGCACGACGGCGGCGAAAACCGCTTCGTAAGCGCTCACCGCCGCCTTCGCCTGATCGGCAGCCGCCTTGGCCTGCGCCGCGGTCGCGGTCATCCAGGACACGTACGGGGTGGCGGCCGCCGCCATCGCCGCTGCCGACGGACCTGTCCACGACTCGTTGGCCAATCCGTCGATGAGCAGGCCATAAGAGGCCGCGGTCGACTGCAGTTCGGTGGCCAGCGCGTCCCAGGCCGTGGCCGCCGCGATCATCGGCGCCGCGCCCGGTCCGGTGTAGATCTGCCAGGAGATGATCTCCGGCGGTCGTACCGCGAAACTCATCGGCCGCGCCTTCCCTGTGCTGACGTCATCGGTCAGTCCGCCGGTATCACGATGATGGTCGCCGTAGTGGCGACTTCGTCGGCCGCGGCGACGCCCCCACTGGTGCCGACCGCCCCGCTGCTGGTGGTGCGGATGCTGGCGCCGGCCAGCGCGCGTCCGGCCAGGCTCGCCATGGCCATCTCGCCGAACAGGCCGCCCTCGGCCGCGGCGGGGACCGCCGGGACAGCGCCCGCGCTCACCCCGGGCAGCATCGACGCCATCGTCCTCATCACCGGAGCGGCGGTCACCCAGCCCTGTGGCACCGACAGCGACCCGACGAGGGTCGAGTGCCCCAAAGATGCGGCGACGCCGCTGCTCGGCGCCACAGCCCCGACATATCCGCCCCGCAGCGGCGACAGCCCGGCCACCGGTTTGCCACCGGTGCTCAGCAGCGAGGCCACTCCCGGCGCGTTCTGGGAAAGGCCCAGGATCTGCCCGGCGAACAGCCACCAACCGCCGAACAGCACGAACCCGACGATGGGGCTGTAGGCACCGGTGATGGCGGCGAAGAAGGGACGAATCCCGATGGCGTACGGGGCGATGGCCTCGATCACGGAGCCGACCGGGGTGGACGCGGCTGGGGCGGCGGCCGCGGCCGGGCCGACAGTCTGCAGCGCGTTCGGAATCGCGGTCATCAGCTGGGAGAGACCGGACTGTATTTCGGCGGCGCCGACGGCCTCGCTGGCCGCCGCGGTTTGCCGGGCCACACCCGTCGGGTCGGTGGTCTCCGGCGGCTCGGTGAACGGCGCCAGCTCCGTGGCCGCCGCCGAGGAGGCCGCGTATCCGTACATTGCCGCGGCGTCCTGGGCCCACATCTCGGCGTACTCCGCCTCGGTGGCGGCGATGGCCGGCGTGTTCTGGCCGAAGATGTTGGTCGCGATCAGGGCCAACAGCAGGGCGCGGTTGGCCGCGACCGCGGGTGGCGGCACGGTGCCCGCGAACGCCGTCTCATAAGCCGCGGCCGCCGCTTTCGCCTGCATTGCCGCCTGTTCGGCCTGTGCAGCGGTGTTGGTCAGCCAGGCGACATACGGCGTCGCCGCGGTAGCCATCGCCACCGCCGCCGGCCCGTGCCACGACCCCACCGTCAAGCCCTGCACCGTCGAGCCGTAGGACGCGGCCGTGGAATGCAGTTCCGCCGCCAAGGCGTCCCACGCCGCCGCAGCAGCGAGCATGGGTCCGGAGCCAGCCCCCATATACATTCGTCCAGAGTTGATCTCTGGCGGTAACGCCCCGAAGTCCATCTACTCCCCTCCGGTCCCCTTGTGGCCGCCATCGTAATCACCGGTTAACACATCCGTCCGCATTGCTGACGGAGCTCATATGAAACTCACCAGGTATCCCAATGGCACTCCGCAAAATTTGCGTGGCGGAGCGGAGAGGGCAGATCGATATCCCTTGATCAGGACTTTTGTCGGAAATGAATGATCCGGCGTCCTTTACCCCGGCGATGGAGCCGGTTTGATTACGCGGGTCGGCGACTGCTTAGCCAGAAATAAAGTAGATCAAGAGGTGGGCGCGCGAATAAACGTCAAAAGCACCCGGAACCGGCGCTGGCACGCGCCACTGCAGCAAAGTGTGAGGACCGCTTTACCGCACGGTTACAAAAACGGTCGGGCACACCGGCCGGACCGCTAATTGACGCCCGCTGACGTCAGCTCTTGGAAAGGTGTTGCGGGCAGTAGTATTTCGCCGCTATGACAGCGAACTGCGCTGCGGCGTCCATATTGAACGACGGGTTGTGCGTCTTTACATCGTTGACCAGTTCCAGGCCGGACTCGCCGTTGCTCAAGCACGTGCACACCGCGTGGGCCGAGCCGATGGCCGCAGCCGGGTTGCTGTAGCCGATGTCGGCGCCATGCAGGGCCGCGAGGAAACCCGGGTCGTCACCACCCGGTCCGTCATCGGGGTCGGCGTAAGCGGGCGCGGCGAGACCGATCACGGCGGCGGCGCCGATCAGCATGAGTAGCAGTTTCATGACACTCCTTTCGTGTTCTGCTGCAGAGTCTTTGGATTACTAACCCAGCTGCGCGTCCGGTGGCACGACCCTGGCCTTCTCGCCCTTGGCCAGGTGCACCGCGTGGATACCGGGTTTCTTCGCCAACTGTTCGAGCAGGCTGTCCAGACCCTCTTGGTCGACGGTGTGGTGCTGAACGCTTTCTGGCTGCTCAGAGATCTGCGCGACCAGCCGCTTGAGCTTCTCGGGTGACTTGAGGTCTTTGAGGTCCTTGACCGGCGTGAGACGGCCCCGCACGCCGGTGCCGGCCAGAGCACCGGGCGCCCCTGCGCCCAAAGCACTTCCGGCCATGCCTGCCAGTGACATCGAGCTCAGCAGGCTACCCGCGCCGAGCTCGGCCGCCGGCACCGCTTCCGGTCCGGCTGCCGACAAGGCCTCCGCCACAGTTTGGATGGCCGGAGTGTTTGCGGTCCAACTCGGCGGAACGGTAAGCGATCCCACCAACATGCCCCGACCGAAGTTCGCCGACGTGCCTGCCGACCCCGCCCCGGTCAGCCAACCGCGGCCCCAGTTCGGGGCCAGCAGCCCGCCGCCCAGCGCATCTTTGGGAAGCTCGCCGAGTATCGACCCGGGTTTGATCCCGAACTTGAGCACCTGGGATACCGGGAGGTTGATCAGCAACCCGATGTCGTTGAACTGGGTGGTAAAGCCAAGTGGGACTTTGACTGCCGAGTAGAGCGCCGTGAAGGTCGAGGCCCCGGCCGGTCCGAACAGGCCGTTGAGCATTCCGGTGATGGTGGCGGTGTAGTCGCTGCTCAAGTTGGCGAGCACTTGCAACAACTCCGAGACCGGGTTGCCTGCCGCCAGGATCGATTGGACGGCGTTTCCGGCCGCCGTGCCGGCGGATTGACTGGCTGCCAGCGCCTGGTTGGCCAGTCCGCCGCTGTTGACGATTTGCGGCGGCTCGGCGAACGGCGTCACTTGGCTTGCCGCCGCGGCAGAACCGGCGTAACTATCCATCGCCACCGCATCCTGTGCCCACATCTCGCTGTACTGGGCCTCGGTGGCTGCGATCGCCGCGGTGTTCTGGCCGAACAGGTTGGTTGCCACCAGTGATGCCAATTGTGTTCTATTGGCTTCGATCTCGACGGGCGGCACGTGTCCGGCGAAGGCGGCCTCGTAGGCCGCCGCCGCCGCGGTGGCTTGTGTCGCGGCCTGGGCGGCTTGGGCGGCGGTGGCGCTCATCCACGTCACATAAGGCGTAGCCGCCGCCGCCATGGCCAGCGAGGACGGACCCACCCACGGCCCACTTGTCAGGCTCGCGATCACCGAGCCGTATGACGCTGCGGTGGACTGCAATTCGGTCGCGAGCCCATCCCAGGCCGCCGCGGCGTCGAGCAATGGGCCCGCGCCCGGGCCGGTGTACATCCGGCCCGAATTTACCTCCGGCGGAAACGCTGCGTAAAACACCTCTACCTACCCCCTACCCGGAGTGCGCATTGAATGGCCTGTGCTGAGCGATATTTCGTCGTCACACGCATGCCGTCACTCGTCCTCGAGTGCGGGCAGCACAAAGATCATGGCCGCGGCGGGGTCGGCCTCAGCGACGACGCCACCAAGGGAACCCGCCACCGCGCCGCCGCTGCCTCCGGACGTCGCCACGGTCGTTGCCAGGGCCCGTCCCGCCAGGCTGGACAGGGCCATCTGGCCGAACACGCCGGTCTCGCCCATTGACGCGGCCGGAGCCGCTGCCGCCGCCAGATTGGCGGACAGGGTCTGGGCGACCGTCCGGATAGCGGGGGCGGCCGTGGTCCAACCTTGCGGCACGGACAGACCCCCGACCAGGGCGGCGCGGCCCATGGCGCCCGAGGCCGCGCCGCCGACCGAAGTCGCGCTGCTCAGGTGTGGGGCGAGCGATTGCGCGATCGGCGCCAGCGTCCCGGAGATGGGTGCTGCCGGAGTCAAAAAGGCTTGCACACCTTGCCCGTTCTGAGCGTAGGAATAAACCTGGCCAAAGGACAGGAACGGCCCACCCGGGATGGAGGTGAAGCCCTGCGCCGAGAACGGGCCGGTAAGGACACTGAAGATCGAGTTGAAGTTCGTCAAATCGGTCATCAATCCCGGCGGCAATGTCAGCGAACTGATCTGCGGCAGCGCGAGTCCGGGCAAGAACGACGTCGATCCGGTGGTCGGCGATGCAGAAATCGTTGATGCCAAGCCCTGTAGCGCGTTCGGCAGCGAGCTGATCAGTTGACCCAACTGGGTGGTGACATCTCCACCGGTGGCGGCGCCGGTGGCCTGCGACACCGCGGCCGCCTGCGCGGCCGCACCGGCGTCGTTGGTGGTCTGCGGCGGTTCGGTGAACGGCGTCAATTGCGTTGCCGTTGCCGATGATCCGGCGTATGCATACATCGCGGCGGCATCCTGGGCCCACATCTCCGCATACAGTGCCTCGGTCGCCGCGATCGCCGGCGTGTTCTGGCCGAGAAAGTTGGTGGCGATCAGCGCCATCAACTGCGCCCGGTTCGCCGCGATGATCGGCGGGGGAACTGTTGCGGCAAAGGCGGTTTCGTAGGCCGCCGCGGCGATCTTGGCTTGTGCGGCCGTCTGGTCGGCGCGGGTGGCGGTGGCCGAGATCCATGACACGAACGGTGCGACCGCAGCCGACATTGCAATCGCCGTGGGCCCATGCCAGGACCCAGAAGTCAACCCCTCCAGGGTGGAGGCGTAAGCCGCTGCTGTGGAATGCATTTCGGCAGCCAGCGCGTCCCATGCCACTGCGGCTGTCAACATCGGGCCGGCGCCCGGGCCGGTGTACATGCGCCCCGAGTTGATCTCAGGCGGTAGCGCCCCGTAATCCATGCGTATTACCCCTTTTTCCGTCCGGCCTCAGACGGCAGCGCTGCCCCTGCGGTGAAGTTGCCCCCCACGGATCCGATGATTTCCGTGTATTTGTTAACACTTTCCATTGAATCTATTTTCGTTTCGTTTCTGCCGTGTAATCGCGAAGTGAACAAGAACTCTCACTTTCTCACTTGGGCGCGTGATATCAGGCGCGAAGAAATGATTTTTCGGGCAAACTGCCAGGTCAGCCCGATAGGCAATAGGCATTATCCCGGTTACATTGAATATAATTGCGCTAATTCAAGGCATGCCAAATAAACGCCTCAAATAGGCAAATGTGAAACTCAACAGATGTGAGTATTAATCATGCCGATTACGGTCGTGCCGGCCTCTCAGCGAGACCGTGGAAGGCAACATTGTGTCGAAATACTGCAGGTATGCGGACCCCATCCCTCCTCGCGTGTACCCGGGCGGTCAGGGGTTGATGGCTGTGCCTGTCGCCCGGACACCGCCGATGCCGCCCTGGTCACGCCGAGCGTCACGGCGAGTTCTCCTACCGTTAAGAAACAAACATATGCAAAAGGTTAGGAGACGGTATGCCCGAAGCGCTGTTACCAGCCTGCCACGTTGCTGGAGGTTCGCTGAGAAGTGCATTTCCGCAGCTCAGCGGCCTAACCTGCGGCCGGTGGACGGGTAACGAAGGTGGGCTTGAACCCGTACTGTGGGACCGCGCGGCCGAACGGCTGGCTCGCGGCGCTGCCCAGCGGTACGCCGGGCATGCCGGCCGGTCCCGCCGGTGGCGGGGCCACCATCGGGGTGCCGCCGAGTGCGGAGTGCAGCGGGCCGTTCAGCGGCGCGGCGGCCGTCCAGGCCGGAGGCACCGAGAGCTTGCCGACGATGCCGGAATTGCCGGTGCCGGCGGCGACCAATCCGCGCAATCCGCCGGCGGCGGTGTCCACCTGACCCAGGGCCGCGATGGCTCCTGGTGCGGCGGCGTTCTGCGCAGCGCCCGCCGCGCCCGCCACGTCCGAGGTGGCCGACGTGCCCAACAGGCTGGACAGGGTTCCCACGGTGGCGCCCGGTGTGAGCGCCCCGGTGGAGGTGATGGTGTTCCAGATGTTCGCGTTGGGCCCCCAGGTGTTGAGAAATCCCTCCAACCCGCCCGCTCCGGTGGTGCCATTGGTTCCAGCCAGCGCCTCGAGTGCCCCCGGCACGGCTGACATCAATTGCGACAATGCGCTCTGCTGGCCGGCTGCTGAGGCGCCGGCCTGGCTGACCGCGGCGGCTTGAGCCGCCGGTCCGCTGGGGCTGGTCGTTGGCATCGGCTCGACGAAGGGGCTCAACTGGGTCGCCGCGGCCGACGAGGCCGCATATCCATACATGGTGGCGGCGTCCTGTGCCCACATCTCGGCGTACTGCGCCTCCGTCGCCGCGATCGCCGGGGTGTTCTGGCCCAGGATGTTCGTGGCGATCAGCGCCGTCAATTGGGCGCGATTGGCCGCGATCAGCGGTGGCGGCACGGTTGCTACGAATGCCGCTTCATACGCGGCGGCAGCGGCCTCGGCTTGCGCCGCGGTCTCCTCAGTCGCGGCGGCCGTCGCGCTCATCCAGGCGACGTAGGGAGCGGCCGCCGCGGCCATCGCCGTGGAAGCCGGACCGAACCATTCTTCGCCCGTCAGCGCCAACAACACGCCCCCGTATGACAGCGCCGTAGCCCGCAGCTCCGTGGCCAGCCCCTTCCACGCCGAAGCCGCGGCCAACATCGGGCCGGAGCCGGCTCCGGTGTACATGCGCGCGGAATTGATTTCCGGTGGCAAGGCTGCAAAATCCAGCACAGCGGTCATCGGTGGCCTCCCCCACTAATGCCCAAATCCGATTTTGGGCAGCCGGCATCACAAATTCATGCGGCAAATTCGCACACAGCAATTACGCGCGTCTGCGACAGAATTACGAGCAGACGGCGATTAACGCCAGAGCCGATTCAGCTTGCGAATACAGCGCCCGGGTCGGATCGAAACGAAATGGTCGTCGATCTCGGATAGGAACTATCGCCGGGACTCACTCCGCTCTCACCTCCTTCGGGCCAGGGCACACGGGGATGCCATGCGCACGCGACACAGAGATGAGGCAACAGCGCAAAACCGCTGGGCCAGCACCTCTCTCGACAGAGCTTTGGCACCACACGGCGTATCCGGCGGGTACCGGAAGCCACTTGGGCTCAACCCTTAAGCCGGGAAGAGCTGTCCTGACCCTGGGCGTCTTTCGACGTTCGAGGTCAGTGGCCTGTGTCCGTGCAGACGCCTCACCTAGCGAGGTGCATGCAAAGGCCATCGTGGCACTGAAGTCGGTAAGAGTCAACTCGGCACGCTGACGAAAGTCGGCGGGGACCGAAGACAAATGATGAGACGTATTTTCGCGGGGTCGCCCACGAATTTATCTGCGCAATTATCCGGCCGCGACCGGACGGGGCATGATGGTTAGCTTGAAGCCGTAGCGCGGACCGTTGCCCCAACTCCGCGCGTACGCATTGGCGGCGGGCATGCCGGGCAGTCCCGGCGTCCCTGCCGCAGCAGGCGCCGCCCCGGTCGGGGTGGAAGGGGTGCCGGTCATCGCGATGCCACCGCGGCCGGCGGCCTCGACGGCGGTCGTCCAACTCGGCGGCACAGACAGCCGCCCGACCAGGTTGGCCTGGTTGGCCCCGGCACTCACTCCCCCGGCACCGGATGGTGCGCCGGTGAGTCCGGCGCTGACGGACGCCGCATCGCCGGCGGCGGGCGCGGCTGCCTCGGCACCGCCCTCCGCCACCGCCTCGACGTCGGCGATCGAATCGGTGACGGCGGGACTGATCACCGCAGGCGACACGTACTGGGCTGATACGAACCCGTTCAACAGGTCGGAGTTCAGGAATATCCCGTAGGGGTTGCCGTCGTTGCCGTCCAGGAAGTTCAGGATGTCGGCGAGCAGCCCCGTCTGCGGGAGCGAGTCGAAGGGCGATGTCTCCGCCGGCGACGCGAGTTGTTGCAAGCTGGCCGGCAGGGCGGACATCAGTTGCGGTAGTTCGCTCTGCGCGAGTCCTGACCCGGTGGCGTGGGCCACCGCGGCGGCCTGCCCGCCGGGCCCGGCCGGGTCGGCGATCAATTCGGGTTCGGTGAAGGGCGTCAACGTTGCCGCGTCGGCGGCGCTGGCGGCATAGGCGTACATGGCGGTGGCGTCCTGTGCCCACATCTCGGCGTATTCGGCTTCGGTCGCGGCGATGGCAGGGGTGTTGATGCCCAGGAAATTGGTGGCGATCAGTGCCAGCAACCGGGCCCGGTTGGCGGCCACCACAGGCGGGGGCACCGTCATGGCGAACGCGGCCTCAAAGGCCGCCGCCGCAGCCGCAGCCTGACCGGCGGTCTGCTCGGCCTGCGAGCTGGTGACGCTGAGCCACATGACGTACGGCGCCGCGGCCGCGGCCATTGCCGCCGACGCCGGGCCCAGCCACCCGTCACCGATCAGGGTCGCTATCACCGACTCGAAAGCCGTTGCGGTCAAACGCATTTCCGCGGCAACGGCGTCCCAGGCCGTCATCGCGGCCAGCATTGGTGCCGCGCCGGGACCGGTGTACATGCGCAGCGAGTTGACTTCAGGTGGGAGTGCTCCGTAATCCAATACCAGCACCTCCTTAACCGACGGTGGTTCTCCCTCCTGTCAGCCCGCGGCCGGTGGGCGCCCCATGATCGTCGGACGGAAGCCATAGCGCGGCGGGTTGCCGAAGCTGTGGCCGTACATGCCCGGAGCGGGCATGCCGGGGAAACCGGGCACGCCGGAGGCGGCGGCCGGAGCGACGGCGGTACTGGTCCACCCACCGCCGGCGGTAGCCGCGCCGGCATGGTTGACCACCGAGGTGGCCGCGGTCCAGGTCTGCGGCACGGACAACCGACCGACCACCGCCGACTGGTTGATGCCTGCCGTCACGCCGCCGCTGCCGGTGGCGAAGGAAGCCTCGGCCACATCCATCAACGGGGGGAGATTCGTCGGGTTGGCCGGCGACCCGGCCGGTATCCAGGATCCGTTGCCCTCGCCAGAGCCCATCGGTGGGATCGCCGACTGCTGCGCCCCGAGAGCCACCGCATTGATGTCCGCCAAACCGGCGAAGACCGCCGGGGCCACGATGGCGGGGCTGGTATAGCCGGCCGACACGAAGCCGTTGACCAGGGTGGAATTCAGGAAGATCCCGTACGGATTACCGTCGTTGCCGTCCAGGAAATTGAGGATGTTGGCAAGCAGGTCGGCGCCGGGGAAAGCTTCGGCCGTCGCCGCCGGCGCGGCCAGACCCTGCAAGGTGGACGGGACCGAAGACATGAGCTGCGAAAGCTGCGACTGGGCCACGGTGCCTGTGGCGCTTCCGGCTGCCTGGGTGACCGCCCCGGCCTGAGCCGCCTGCCCGGCCGGGTCGGTGACCTGCGCCGGCTGGGTGAACGGTGTCAGCGTCGAGGCCACCGCCGAGCTGGTGGCGTAGCCGTACATCGCCGCCGCGTCCTGGGCCCACATCTCGCCATAGGCGGCCTCGTTCGCCGCGATCGCGGGTGTGTTTTGGCCGAGCAGGTTGGTGGCGACAAGCATCTGCAACTGCGCGCGGTTTGCGGCGACGGCCGCCGGGGGCACCGTCATCGCGTACGCGGCCTCATAGGCAGCCGCCGCTGCCGCCGCCTGGCTGGCGGCCTCCTCGGCCTTGACCCCGGTGAGGCTCATCCAGGTCAGATACGGGGTGATCGCGGACAGCATCGACTTCGATGCCGGCCCGAGCCAGCCGTCACCGGTCAGCACGGAGATCACCGTGTCATACCCGGCTGCCGTCGCATGGAGCTCGGCGGCCAGCCGGTCCCAGGCGGCAACCGCGGCCAGCAAGGGTGCCGAACCGGGCCCGGTGTACATGCGCAGTGAGTTGACTTCAGGGGGTAGCGCGCCGAAATCCACCGCAATCACCTCCCGCCCGCGGCGTCGGGGTGCATGGTGAATAACGTTCTGACGCAATGATATTGAGCGGAAGGCATCGGACTCTCCTAACGGATGGTCCGACCCAGCTACGGGCCTCGGCCGCTGTGGTGGTGTCGGGGTGCTTCCGAAAGCGTGGATGCCGCGCGTCGGATAGGTGCGCCAGCCGATTCCGACGACGGGAAAGCGCCGTGACCGGATCGGAAAGGAATGGTCATCGAATTCGTACAGTCGCTGTTGATCGGCTCAGTAAGGCCCCACCTCCCGTCACCGTCGGGGCACACGGGAGCGCCACCGTGATCGCACTGCTGCTCGTCCTGGTCCGAGTTGCACACAGCGTATCGGGCCGAAGCGGCAGCGGAGGGTTGTTAGGCAGAACAGATAGTTCGTGCCGCGCGGGGGTTTTGCCGGGCGCCTGACGACGCTATTTGGTCTTCTTCTCCGCGACCGCGGCGGACAGGCCCTCGGCGAGATCTTCGCGGGTCAGCTCACGGAATCGGCGCATCTGCGCTTCGCTGAATTCGATGGAATCGCTGTTGAGCACCGCGTCCAAGTCTTCGTCGTCGAGCCGGAAGCTGCGGTGGTCACGCGCCTTCTCCACCACGTTGCGGACGAAGCCGGCGTTGCCCAGCATGTCGATTCCGCGGATCAAATCGCCGTCCTCGGAGTAAGTCTCGTCGGAGTAGAACTTGGTGTAGGACGGCAGCAGGATGGCTGCCTCGTGCTCGGTGATGACGTCCTCGTTCTCCCGGCCCATCAGGATCGTCAACGCGACGAGTTCTTCCGGTGTGTAACTGAAGAACTCGATGACGGTCGAAAACCGCCGCCGCAGGCCCTGGTTCACCTCGAGCATCTTCTCCATCGCCTTGGCGTACCCGGCGCCGAACACCACGAGCTCGTCGCGATGGTTCTCCATGTAGAGCAGCAGCGTGTTGATGATGGCGTTGCCGTACGGGTCGCCCTGCGAGTAACCCTTCTCGTGCAGCGTGTGCATCTCGTCGAAGAACACCGCACCGCCGAGCGCTCCTTCGAGCATCTCTTCGCAGTTCTTCTCCGCGTCGGCCATGTAGCGGCCCAGCAGCTTGGTACGACTGGTCTCCACCACCAGAGGCTTGCGCAGCACCGTCAAGCCGCACAGCTGCTTGGTGAAAGCCCTTGCCACCGAAGTCTTTCCGGTCCCCGGAGGGCCCAGCAGCAGGGTGTGCCGCGACGTCACCGGAACCGGCAGCCCCATCTTGGCGCGCGCCAGGTTCACCTTCGTCGTCGACTTGATGAGTTTGATTTCCTTCTTGGCCTGCTCCATGCCGAGCATCGCGTTGAGTTCGGCATCGCCCTCGGCCAGGTACTTCGCGGCCTCTTCGGCGTGCCGGGCGGCTTCGGCCTGCGCCCTCGTCGGGGCACTGTCCGGATCCCACGGATCCGTGCGCGCCTCAATGGTTTCCGGGTCGGTCAGCACCAACCGGAAGTTCGGGTTGTCCAGTGCTTCGCGGGCGGGAGTGAACTTCGCGTCGCGGGAATACACCCGGCGCAGCAGTTCGACGGCCTCCTCCTCACGGCCCACGTGGCGAAGGCACATGCCCTGGGTGTACAGGGCGATGTTCGCCGCGCCAGGCACGCGGTCGCCTTCGATGGCTTCCTGCCCCCGCCGGAATGCTTCCTCGAACACCCCTAGGGAGGCCAGGGCGGTAGTGGCCATTGCGGCGCCCGCCGCCTTCAGTTCCGGGTGACGCCACGGCGTGGCTTCGGGGAACTGGGCCAGCACATCCGGCCAGCGCTTGGTGCGGAAGTAGAGCACCCCGCGCACGTAGCTGACCAGTTCTGAATCGAACGGGTGCCGGGGTTCGGTTGCGTCGAGCAGGTCCGCGGCTTCCTTGTACCTTTTGTTCTCGGCGAGCACCGCCGCGTAGGCGCAGGCCAGTGAGTCCACGCTGGTCACCGCCAGCCGCAGGAACAGCCCGTCGGAAACCTCCGGCCGGAACTGCAAGTCCGTCACGCCGAGGCGACGGGTTTCCCAGCCGAAGGTCCGTACCGCCGCCCACGCGCCGGCGAGCACCTCGAGACTCTGGTCACCGGCGAGTATCCGCGCCAGCCAGGCATCGCACATCCCGGGATCCAGCGTGGTGGCGGTGGTGAACATCTGCGCCGCGACCTGCGGATTGTGGCTGGGTTGCAGCCCGTTGACGGAAATTCCGGATGCCAGAAGCCCGGCCACCATGGCGTTTCTGGCATCTTCGGCGGTCGACTGCGTGCGCGTCATTGCGTTGCTGCGCTGATGGCGTGCTCCGGCTCAGGACCCACTGGTAATTCCAGCTCGTCATGGTCTCGTAAGTCGCGGCCCGGCACGACCAATGGCGAACGGGTGGACGGGGCCGGCAAACTGGCGCGCACCGCGGCCAGCTGGCGTCCGGTGAGCCGGTTGAGCCCGGTGGAAAGTTGCCTGGGCAGTCTGGATTCGCTGTGGTAGCGCACCCAGGCCGACAGCCGCGGCCGTCCGTCGTGCGTCGCCAGGCGCAAGGTGAGCACGGTCGCGCCCACTTCGGCGGCGTCGGACAGCCACACGTCGGCCAGCGTCGCCGAGTCGATGTCTGTCGGCGTCACCCAGAAGCTGGTGACGAATCCGTTGAAGTGCTTGAGGTGGCGCCACCCCGGCCGGCTCCAGGTCGGCTCCAGGTCGGCAAGCACCGCGCTGTCCACCTCGGCGAGCTCGTCGGCGGTAAGCGGACGGGCGGCGCAGCTCTGCCCGTCGAGATCCTGGACCAACCGCTCGGTGGCCGCCACCATCGTCGAGGCCAGCGAATCGCGGCACACCACGGCCCCCACGTTGCGCAGCGGATTCATCCGCAAGACCAGCCAGGTCCGCCGGCGATTGCCGCCGGGCTGATCCCCGACCATCCCCCACTCTTCCGGCCCCCACTCCTCCAACGAGGCCGACGCCTTTGCGGCCGCCGCGCCGCCGCGCACCTGCACCGACACGATGTCGATGGCGTCGAGGTGAATATCGAACTGGCGCAACCCATCTGCGACCGCCGCAACCGGCAGTATCGGGACCGACCCGGTGCGGTGCCGGTGCCGGCCGGACGGGTCGGCCTCGCCGCCGCCCACCTCGACGACCGTGACGAGCTGGCCGCGGTATTCCCGCACGCCAACCGTGTCGCGCCCGAAGCGTCGCTTGTAGTCGACGGCCGGCGTACATCCGGCGCCGAGGGCGGTACCCGGGTCGGCGGACCAATCCCACAGCCAGTTGGCGAAGCCACTGGTGACCGTGATGCCGTGATAGGTGACCAGCGACAGCAGCGTCACCAGGACGGCGATACCGACGCCGACCCACCATGCGATCCGGTTCTCGCCCTGCCACGAGTCGGGAGCGTGGCTGGCCAGCACCAGGATCAACACGTCAGCCAAAAACACCGCGGTCAACCGCGGCCATGACAACGCCAATCCGAGCTTCCGCTGTGCCTTCATTGCTGTTTCCGCGATCGTCGCATCAAAGTTGCTGTACCGAACACTGCTCCGCCTATCAATAGTGCCGCAGTCAGGCCCCCGGTAGCCACCCACACCGGCGTCATATTGCGCGGAGCGGGCGGCTTCGGCAGCGACAGCGGCGCCGAAAGTTGTTTGGGTGCCTCGGGCGGTCCCTTCGGGACATCCCAGGTCAATGCGGCTACCGGGTCAACCACACCGTATCCGACCTGGTTGTCCACCCCCCGTGCGGGCGGCCTGGCGGTGTGGATCAGGCGTTGCATGACCTGGTAAGCCGACAAGTCGGGGAACTTGGCGCGCACCAGTGCGGCCACACCCGAAACGATCGCCGCGGAGAAGCTGGTCCCGGCCGGAACCAGCAACGTGTTGTCCGGACCGTCGATCGCGTTGATCAGGCCGTCGTCGCGGGGCGAAAGTCCCATGACGTCGGTTCCCGGTGCCGACAGCGACACCCACGGCCCGGCGATGCTCATCTGCGACAGCGGCTGACCGTTGGTGTCGACCGCGCCGACGGTCAGTACGTAGTCGCTGAACCACGACGGCGTCACCACGGTGGTGACCGAATTCCACACCCGCGGGTCATTGGGCGACAACGGGTCGAAGATCGGGTTCTGCTTGCAGTCCTTCTTGCTGTTGTCACCGGCCGCGGCCACGATCAGCGCGTTCTTGTCGACCGCGGCATAGTGCACCGCGGCGCCCAGGACGCGCTGGTCGATCACGTTGCGAGCGCTCATGCAGGTCACGTCGGAGATGTTGATGATCGACGCGCCCATGTTGGCAGCATGCACGATCGCGCGCGCCATGGTCTGGACATTGTCGATCTTCGCGGCCGTCTGCGGATCTTCGTCGCCGGTGTAGGCGTCCTTGAGACCGAACGCCTGGCTCGACTGGCGGATCGAGATCAGCTCGACATCCGGGGCCACCCCACTGAAAGCATCCGGTGCCGGTCCGGGCGGGGCGGGCAGTTGCGGTGCCGCCGTGGGAGTCGCCGGCGCCGGCGCTGACGAGGACGGCGCTGACGATGTAGCCGAGGTTGACGGCGTCGGTGATGTCGACGGCGTCGGAGCCAGCGGGCGCGGGTGGTCGACGGGTCGCACCCGGGCGCCGCCCGAGTAACCCGGAATCGTCACTGTGCCGCCGCCGCGATTGCCGGACGGAGCCTGGCCGGGTCCCGGCGGCAGACCCGGACCCGGCGCCGGGCCCGGCCCGGCGCCCTCGCTCGGAGGCGGCGCCGGGATGACCGTGATGGTCGGACCGGGCACCGGTGACAATGTCACGGTCTGCGGTGGCGGCGGCTTCTCGGTGGTCGGCACGGTGACCGGGCGGCGCGGCGACGCCGGCGGGGGCGCGGCCCCGTTGGCGGGCGCGGCGCCGATCATCGAGGCGACCAGGGTGCCGTGGGCGTCGCAGTCCGACAGCCCGTCACCGCCGGCCATCACGTAGTCGCCACCGGGGATCAGGCGGGGCAACCGCGGGTGTGGCGTCACGCCGGTGTCGATGACTGCGACCTTGATACCCTCGCCGCGGCCGAACTGCCACGCCTCGTTGAGGTTGAGCATCTCCATGTACTTCGGCGGGATCTTGAAGTCCGTGCCCGGCATGACCCCTACTTCGGTGCAGTAGGAGTTCTGCTTGGTCGGTGCGATGGGGCCCGGGGGGCTGTCAGGCGGCAACGCCCCCGGGTCGATCGCCGGAGGCGTGATCGCGTGCGCCGGTGGCATGCCGGCCAGTGCACCAACTGTCAGCAGCATCGCGGCTACGGTCGCGCTGGTCGCGCGACCGCGCCACGATCGGCTGCTAACGGTATCGAATGGCTGCATAGACGTTCATCAACCACAATGCCAGCGGGAAGATCGGGATCAAGCAGAGGTACTCGAGCCACTCGACGAACTTCCGGAACAGTGGGCTGTAGATCGTGTTCGGCACCACCGCTGCGGCCGTCATACCCGCCGCGGGAAGCAGAATCAGAATCGCGGCCGAAACCGACACTGCCAGCGGCGAGGCCAGCACGAACGCGTAGCGCACCAGCACCGCGGCGATGATGATGACCCCGGTGGCGGCCAGGGTGATGGCCTGCCAGCGATCCACATACGAGCGACCGCGCAGCAGCAGGAAGCCTGCCGTGAAGCCCGCGAGGATCAGCGGCAGCCACCGCTCGCCCGCGTGCGGGTTGCACAGCGCGGTCAGGCAGATGACCACCAGGACGCCGAGGCCCACCAGCAGACCGCTCAGGAAGGAGCGGGCACGCTCAGCCTGCAGCAGCACGTCGCGGACCGAAGCGGGTCCCTCCAGGGTCGGCGGACCGCCCTCCGAGCGCACCACGGTGGTCGGCAAATCGGGCCGGGCCTCGAAGACCCACCGGCTGGTGGCCGACGGGAACACCGGGAGCCGGATTCCGGCCAGTCGCCGGGACAGGGCCGGGGCGGCGTGGTACAGGATGACGCTGGTCAGCAACAGGCAGGACAGCATGGTCACCGCGCTCGTGGCCGCAACCATGCGGGCCACGCTGGCGATCGTCGCCAGTGCGGTGATGGTGACCACGGCGGTGTAGATCGCCAGCCGGCGGCCGGTGAACTTCAGCGCCAGCGTCGCGGCAACCGCGAGGACTCCGAAGCCCAGCACCGCGTTCGGGGAGCCGACCGGACCGGGCGGCGCCGCGGCGGCCGCCACGGTGAGCGGCACCAGCCCGCTCATCAGCAGGATGTCGGCGACGCGGCGGTCGGCGTCATTCTTGGCACGCATCAGCAGCAGCACGCTCATCGCCAGCACCAGCACCGCGATGATCGAGGTGAAGATGGTCGTCAACCACGTGTTGTGGTGCCAGCGCCACCAGCCGAGCACACCCGAGGCCAGCACCACACCGGTGGCCACCATCGAGGCACCGACCTGGACGGCGACGACCGGGTCGATGGCGGCGAAACGCTTGCTCAGGTTGGCCGAGACCGCGGTCGAGATGTGCTCGATGACCTGCGAGCGGTGTTCGCCGTCCGGAATGAACCGGATCCACAGGCGGTCACCGTCGTAGACGTCCTGCTCGGTCAGCGATTGCGTGGCGCGCAGCGGCGAGCCGTCCACCAGGCACAGCGCCCACCGGCCCCGCCCGGTTGCCTCCAGCGGCGTCTCGCCGAGCTCCCGGAGCCGGCTGTTGATCACCTTGAGCAACGGGTCGGTCATCACCGAGACCGGGGCGTTGGCATCCAGCAATACGCCGATCTGCACACCCTCGCCGGCCATGATGCCAACGACGACGGCCCTGGGCGACGAAACGCCCTCAACGTCAGTCTGTGGCGCATCAGCTACTGCGGTCATCGTCCTGCACCCCCTGCCTTTGCAATCGTGCTAATGAGTGTCGGTAACGCGGGCGGCTGCGTCGGTGTATTCACCGAGGCGCCGTAACCCTTTTGGAGTTGCGGCTGGACTGACTCCGATTTCATTTGCCTCGCCTCGCGGTCAATAGTTGTGGTTGACGTGTGGTTTTTCAGTTTTGGCAGCTTGCTCCAAAGCAGTATGCCGTGTTGGCATCCAGCTCGCATTTTATGTTCAAAAATGTTGTCGCACAGCGCGTCTCGTAACAGCGCTGTTAAACCCTGCTATGTGTTTTCCACTCGCCATACGGCAAAGTGTCCAAAACTGTCTTCACACCCACTTGCACGAGTTGCGGAGTGGCCGGGCAGATAGCCAGCCACGCCTCGCCGGAGCCGGCCGTGCGGGCCTGCTGATAGAGCGCGATGCGCCCGCCGGATCCGTCCTTGAGGGACAGGACCGAAGCGCTGGGCCCCTTCGCGTCGTCCCGGTATTGCCGGGCGTACACGGCAACCTCGGCGGCGGGGTCGGACAAGGCCTGACCCAGCGCGGCCACTGTGGAGGCGCTGATGCCCATACGTCGCAGATCGCCACCGGAGAAAACGTTGAAGCCAGATTCCTGCCACGACTTGGTGGCCTCGAGCATCTCCTCGAGCGGGACGTTGACGGCGTTGATCGCCGCCGGGTCCGCGTGGTGAATGGATTCGAGGCCGTCCATCACCAGAGCGGCAATGGAGGCACTGTCGGAGACGGTGACGTCATCCACCGTGATGTCGTTGCCGACACGGACCGCGGAAACCCAGTGCTGGCCACGCCGGGCCAGAACCACGCGGAACTCGTTGTCGGGGATGTCGCGGGAACCCGGAACCTGGTTCTCGTCCTCGACCACCCCATAGAGCAGTTTGCCGCGGGACAGCAGTGCGACGACTTCGAGGTCCGGCGCGGCGAGCACTTTCATCCTGGCCGCCACATGCTCGTTGACCGTATCGGCGACCACGATGCCCTGCTCGCGCATCACCGCCATACCGGGGTGCTCGTTGAGCCAGTCGTTGTTGTCGGTGGACACATAGGGCCGGCACCGAAGTTCGGGTGCCACGTGCCGAATGTCCAGCAATGCCTGAAGCATCCAGAAACCGTCCACGTTGACGGTGATGTCGGTGCGGGTGCTCTGTTGATCCATCCCTACCCTCTGTGGTCCTCAGTCATGCGATATCCAATTAACTGCAAGGCACGGCAGCACACCGTCTTGCTTGGTGTGCTGCCGCGCCCGCAGTTTCGGTTGTTAGGCCCAGCTGGAGCCGACGGCGCTGTCCGTCTGCGCCATGTTGTTGCCGGCGGACTGAACCTTCTGGCCGTGCTGGTTGGCCTGCTCGTAGATCACCTGGAAGTTGCGGCCCAACTGGGCGATGAACTCCTGGCA
>NZ_LZKQ01000308.1 GCF_001668675.1 Mycobacterium asiaticum
GTGGTGGGGGCGGGGGTCCGCCGGGCCCGGGCGCGGCGGCCGGTTGGATGATCGGCAGCGACTCGGTTTGCGGCGGCCGACCGGCCGGTCCCCGGTGTCGTCCCACTTCGAAGATCAGCAGCGGCCCGTCCGGGTTCCCGATGTTGACGGTCTGGCCGTCGGTGATGTCGACCACCGGGACCCGCCGGCCGTTGGCATAGGTGCCGTTCAGGGAGTTGTTGTCGATAGCCAGCCAGCGGCCCTGCTCGAAGCGCAGCAACAGATGGGCGCGCGAGATCAACGGATGGGTAATGCGCATGTCGGCCCGTAAATCACGGCCAACTACAACGTCGTGGCCCGCCGCGAAGGTACGTTCCGACCCGTCGTGGCGAACGGTCAGCGTAGGCGGGGCGGGAGGGGGCATCGCTGACAACTTTAGCCGGTCGAGCCGGGGTTACGGCTTGTCAGGCGCGCCGGTCACCACGCAGTGGGTGCGGCGATAGATGGTCGGCATGCACTGATTGCAGTGCGTACACGCCGACCGGGTGTGCGCGCCGTCGGCCGCGATCCGGTTGATCAAGTCGGGCTCGGCCAGCAGCGCACGGGCCATCGCGACGAACTGGAACCCCTCGGCCATGGCGAGGTCCATCGTCTCCCGGTTGGTGATGCCGCCGAGCAGAATCAGCGGCAGCTTCAGCTCGGCGCGGAACAGCTTGGCTTCCCGCAGCAGGTAGGCCTCGTGGTAGGGATACTCGCGCAGGAACTTCTTGCCGGTCATGCGCATACCCCAGCGGATCGGCGGTTTGAATGCGGCGGCGAACTGCTTGATCGGCGCGTCGCCGCGGAACAGATACATCGGGTTGACCAGCGAGCTGCCGGCGGTCAGCTCGATCGCATCGAGTCCGCCGTCTTCCTCCAGCCACTTCGCGGTGGTCAGGGCCTCGTCAGTGCTGATGCCGCCGCGGATGCCGTCGGACATGTTGAGTTTTGCCGTCACCGCGATCTGGCGCGGTCCCTGGTCCACGGCGCGGCGCACGGCCAGCACCAGTCCGCGGGCCACCTTCGCGCGGTTGGCCAGCGACCCGCCGAACTCGTCGGTGCGACGGTTGATCAACGGGCTGAGGAACGAACTCGCCAGATAGTTGTGGCCCAGATGGATTTCGACGGCGTCGAAGCCGGCCTCCACGGCGAACCGGGCGGCCTTGGCGTGATCGGCCAGCACGTCGTCGATGTCGTCGCGGTTGGCTTTGCGGGCGAAGCGCATCCCGATCGGGTTGAAGAAGCGCACCGGGGCCAGGGCGGTGGCCTTGTTGGACTTGGCGTTGGCCACCGGCCCGGCGTGGCCGATCTGGGCGCTGACCGCCGCCCCTTCGGCGTGGACCGCGTCGGTGAGCCGACGCAGCCCCGGGACCGCCTCCGGACGCATCCACAGCCCGTTGCCTTCCGTGCGCCCGCCGGGGGAGACCCCGCAGTAGGCGACGGTGGTCATCCCGACACCGCCGGCCGCGGGCAGGCGGTGGTACTCGATGAGGTCATCGGTCACCAGCGCGTTGGGAGTGCGCGCTTCGAACGTCGCGGCCTTGATGATTCGGTTGCGCAGCGTCAGCGGACCGAGCTTGGCCGGGCTGAACACGTCTGGGGCTGCAGACATACCGGGAGCTTAGCTGGGCGTTGTAGGTCGGCGGCGGTGGCTGGCGCGGCGGCCATGCCAGACTGTCAGGCGTGGGCGCAATCACGCTGGACGGCAAGGCCACCCGCGACGAGATCTTCGTCGACCTCAAACAACGGGTCGCCGCACTGACCGAGTCGGGCCGCACGCCCGGCCTGGGCACCATCCTGGTCGGCGAGGATCCCGGGTCGCAGGCCTACGTGCGCGGCAAGCACGCCGACTGTGCGAAGGTCGGCATCACGTCGATCCGTCGCGACCTGCCGGCCGACATCTCCACGGAAACGCTCAACGCGACCATCGACGAGCTGAACGCCAACCCCGACTGCACCGGTTACATCGTTCAGTTGCCGCTGCCCAAGCACCTCGACGAGAACGCGGCCTTGGAGCGCGTCGACCCCGACAAGGACGCGGACGGGTTGCACCCCACCAACCTGGGCCGGCTGGTGCTCAACACGCCGGCATCGCTGCCGTGCACCCCGCGCGGCATCGTGCATCTGCTGCGGCGCTACGACATCGAGCTCGCCGGCGCGCACGTGGTGGTCATCGGCCGCGGTGTGACGGTGGGCCGCCCGCTCGGGCTGCTGCTCACCCGCCGCTCCGAGAACGCCACGGTCACGTTGTGCCACACCAAAACTCGCGATCTGCCCGCCCTGACCAGGCAGGCCGACATCATCGTGGCGGCCGTCGGCGCGCCACACCTGCTGACCGCCGACATGGTGCGGCCCGGCGCCGCCGTCGTCGACGTCGGAGTCAGCCGGGTGGACGGCAAGCTCACCGGGGACGTGCACCCCGACGTGTGGGAAGTCGCCGGCCACGTGTCGCCCAACCCCGGCGGGGTCGGGCCTCTGACCCGCGCCTTCCTGCTCACCAACGTCGTCGAGCTGGCCGAACAGCAATGACGGTTCGGGCCATTCTGGGGCGCGTGTTGCGCGCCCAGTGGCCGATCCTGCTCGTCGGGCTCATTTTTCTGGTGGCGTTCGTGCTGGCCGGTGCGAACTTCTGGCGCCGCGGCGCCCTGCTGATCGGCATCGGTGTCGGGGTCGCCGCCGTACTGCGGCTGGCCCTGCCCGACGAGCGCGCCGGCCTGCTGGTGGTGCGCAGCAGGGGCACCGACTTCCTCACGACGGCGTCGGTCGGCGCCGCGATGGTCTACGTCGCCTGGACGATCGACCCGCTGGGTACCGGTTAGAACCCCGGCAGCCCCGGAATGCCCGACAGGCCGGGCAGCTGCTGCAGACCGCCCGGAATGTTGCCGCTGGCGACGTCGGCCATCACCGACGGGCAGTACATCTGGATCGCGATCGTGGTGAACATGCTCGCCATCTCGGGCGACATGCCGTTGCTGCCCCGGATGCGGCTGGCCGCCGCGGCGAAGTTCCCGCCCGGCTGGACCAGCATCGGACACACGGACTGGCCGAGTGCTTCTGCGTTGATCGGGTCGCCGTAGTTCACGCCGGCATTGCTCAGCGCGGTGATGAACGCGTCGTCCACGGGACTCGCGTCGGCGGGGCCGGCGAACGCCGCGGCCGCGGTCAGCAGGCCCGCGGTTCCCGCCAGTAGGCGAATGGTCAGTGGCTGGTAACGCCATGGCTTCATGTCTGCTCCCTCATTTGTGTCGAGAGCACCCAGGACTCCCAGTGGCACTCCAATGAACGCTATGAACCTTTGTCGACGGTGGTCTCGTTCGGGACACGATGACATAAAGCTTTGGCTTTCGAGGCGTTTGTCGCTGGCCAGCAAACGCGGCATCGATTATCGGGCCTGCGGTTAACAACACGATCTTGTCACGCTGTTCGCGACACGTTGGCGGACAGACCTTTTGGCCGCCGCGGCGATTAACAATGCGGTTCATGATCTCTCGCCAGGCTTTTCTGCGCGGTGCGGTCGGTGCGGTGGCGACCTCCGCGCTGTTTCCAGCGGCACTGGTCAGGGCGGAACCGACCGGTGCCTGGAGCAGTTTGGCTTCTTCCATCGGCGGAAAAGTGCTGCTGCCCACCGACCCCGCGTTCAGCACCGGCAAACAGATATTCAACTCGAATTACAAAGCCTCGAGCCCCGCGGCCATCGTCGTGGTCACTACGCAGGCCGACGTGGAGAAGGCCGTGGCCTTCGCCGCGGCCAACAAGCTCAAGATCGCCCCGCGTGGCGGTGGGCACTCTTACATCGGCGCGTCGGCCGCCAATGGCGGCATGGTGCTCGACCTGCGGGGGTTGACCGGCGGGGTGAACGTCGACAGCGCCGCTGGCACCGTCACGGTCCCGGCCGGGACCACCTTGTCCGCGGTGCAGCAGGCCCTCGCCGGCGCCGGGCGGGCTATTCCCACCGGCAGCTGCCCCACGGTCGGCGTGGCGGGCCTGACGCTGGGCGGTGGGATGGGAGCCGATTCCCGCCATGCGGGCCTGGCGTGCGACGCGTTGCGCTCGGCCACGGTGGTGTTGCCGAACGGCCAGACGGTCACCGCATCCGCCGACGAGCACCCCGACCTGTTCTGGGGCCTGCGCGGTGGTGGCGGTGGCAATTTCGGGGTGGTCACCTCGATGACGTTCACCACCTTCGCCACCTCCGACTCCGATGTGGTGCGCGTCGTGTTCGCTCCGTCGGCGGCACCTCAGGTGCTCACCGGCTGGCAAGCGTGGCTGGCCCAAGCCGACCGCAACACCTGGGGGCTGGTCGACCTCTCCGTCAACGGGACGCAAGGGGACTGCCACGTGCTGGCCACTTGCCCGGCCGGTAGCGGCGCGGCGGTGGCCGATGCGATCAAGGCTGCCGTCGGGGCACAACCCACCGCGACCGAACACAAGACGCTGAGCCACCTGGATCTGGTCAACTACCTGGCCGGGGGCAGCGCGGCCAGCTCGCCGCGTGGGTTCGTGGCCGGCTCCGACGTGATCGGCACGATGACTTCCGCTGCGGCGCAAGCCATCGTGTCCGCGATCGGCAAGTACCCGCCCGCCGGGGGACAGGCGTCGGTGATCGTCGACACCCTCAGCGGCGCCGTCGGCGACGTGGATCCGGCGGCATCGGCCTTTCCATGGCGGCGGCACTCCGCCGTCGCGCAGTGGTACGTCGAAACCGGGAGTGGTCAGACCTCCACCGCGAGCACCTGGGTGGCCACCGCACACCAGACGGTGCAACAGTTCTCGGCGGGTGGCTACGTCAACTACCTGGAGCCCAACACGCAAGCGTCGCGGTATTTCGGGCCGAACCTCGCGCAGTTGACCGCCGTCCGGCAACGCTATGACCCGGACGGGTTGATGTACTCCGGTCTGACCTTCTGAGGGTCGTCCGAACGGAACAATTGCTCCGTCGGAACGCCGATGTGCATTCTGCACAAGGCTCTGTGCAGAATGCATGAGCTACCTAAATTGTTGGCGAAATGCGCCATTTCCCGCGCAGGATCCTGGTGAAATGTAATGACAGGACTGCTGGGTCGGGGGTCTCCGCAAGGACTGTGAAATCCGCAAGCAATGCGGTGTGCACATCCTGAAGGGATTTGGTCATGGAATTTCCGGTGCTGCCGCCGGAGATCAACTCCGCTCTGATGTACGCGGGCGCTGGGACCGGGCCGTTGTTGAAGGCGGCCCAGGCATGGCAACGGCTCGGCGCCGAACTGTGGTCGGCCGCCGCTTCGTTCGGTTCGGTCACGTCCGGCCTGACGGAGGGGGCATGGCAGGGTCCGGCCGCAGCCGCGATGGCCGAGGTGGCCGGCCCGTACGTGGGCTGGCTGAGTGCCGCCGCGGCCCAAGCCGAAACGACCGCTGCGCAGGCCAATGCCGTCGCGAGCGCGTTCGAAACGGCGGTAGCCGCCGTCGCGCACCCCCTGGCGGTGGCGGCCAACCGGAGTGAGCTGGTTCGGTTGGCGCTGTCCAACATCTTCGGTCTCAATGCGCCGGCGATCGCGGCCACCGAGGCCGCGTACGAACAGATGTGGGCCCAGGACGTCGCGGCGATCTTCGAGTATCACGCCGGTGCGTCGGTGATTGCTGCGGCGTTGACCCCCTTCGTGCACAACCCGACCGGGCTGGCGGGCACGGCAGCCGCTATCGGTGCCGCCGCCGGGGAGAGGGCGCTGCAGTTCAACGCCGGGATGGCCAACGTCGGCAACTACCACCTCGGCCTGGGCAACGTCGGTCAATGGAACGTGGGCGCGGGCAACCTCGGCGCACAGAATCTGGGGTTCGGCAACAGCGGCATCGGCAACATCGGATTCGGCAATGTCGGGAACGGCAACATCGGGTTCGGTAACGCGGCTCTTGGCGCCTTCCTCGGCGGCAATATCGGCTTCGCGAACACGGGCGCCAACAACATCGGTTTCGCAAACACGGGAAATAACAACATCGGTATTGGGCTGACTGGCGACAATCAGACCGGTATTGGTGGCTTGAACACGGGCACTGGCAATATCGGGTTGTTCAATTCAGGTACCAATAATGTCGGATTCTTTAATTCCGGCACGGGCAACTTCGGCCTGTTCAATGCAGGTGATTACAACAGCGGTTTCGGTAACTCGGGTCTTGCCAGCACCGGACTGTTCAATGCCGGAAATTTCAACACCGGTCTGGCCAATGTGGGCAACTACAACACCGGCACCCTGAACGTGGGGAGCTTTAACTCCGGTGATCTGAACCCCGGCCATACCAATACCGGGTGGCTCAATACCGGCAACATCAACACCGGCTTCGCCAACTCGGGCAACGTCAACACCGGTGCCTTCATTGCGGGCAACCAGAGCAATGGCGTCCTGTGGGTGGGTGACAACGAGGGACTGATCGGCTTCGCCAGCGGTACGCGTGTGTCCGTCATCCCGCTCGACTTGGGCATCTTTGGCGGCATCGGGCCTATCAGCCTGCGACCCATCCAGATCATTCCCACCATTCCGCTGAACATCCACCACACATTTTTCATCCCCCCGCTGGCCATTCCAGACATTGTGATTCCGCCAATCGGTGGTGGCACAGCTATCCCGATCAACATCGGGCCGCTGACCATGACGCCGCTCGAACTCATAGCCACACAGGCATTCCAGGCGAGTTTCCCCGCCGGGCCATTCGATCTGTTCGGGATCGTCACGATACCCCAGACCATCGATACGGCCGGTTCGGTCACCGGCCCGATACATATCGACACCCGACTCCCCATATTGAATGTCAAAGTCAACTGGAATACTCCGTCATTCACGATTTTCCCGAATGGCATCAGCGTGCCGAATGCTCCGCTGTCACTGCTGGCTAACTTGGGCCTGGGAACTCCCGGCTTCACCATCCCCGGCTTCAGTATTCCCGGACAACCGATCCCGCTGACGATTGACATCGACGGGCAAATCGACGGCTTCAGCACCCCCGCCATCACCATCGACCGCATCCCGATCAACCTCGGGGCGCACATCGAAATCGGACCCACCCAAATTCGGGGTCCGTTCAATCTTCCGGCGACACCCGGCTACGGGAACACCACCGTCGCTCCGTCGTCCGGCTTCTTCAACTCCGGGGCCGGCGGCACTTCGGGGTTCGGCAACATGGGCGCTGGCGTATCCGGCTGGATGAACCAGGCGCCGAACCTGCTGACCGGATCCGGCTCGGGTGCCTTCAATGCCGGGACCCTGCATTCGGGCATGCTGAACCTCGGCTCCGGGGTGTCCGGTTTGTACAACACCAGTTCGCTGCCGTTCGGAACGTCGGCATCGCTGTCCGGTATCGCGAGCATCGGCGAGAAGCTGTCCGGGGTCACCGCGGCCGGTACTGCGCTGAGCCGCGAAGTCATCGCCAACCTCGGCTGGGCCGACGTCGGCAACTTCAACGTCGGGTTCGGCAATGTCGGCGACTTCAATCTGGGGGCGGCCAACATCGGCGGGTCCAACTTCGGTTTCGGCAATGTCGGGGACGGCAACTTCGGGCTGGGTAATTTCGGTGGCGGCAATGTCGGATTCGGCAACGCCGGCCTGACGCTGGGCCAATCAGGTAACGGCAACTTCGGTTTCGGCAACGCCGGCAGCGGCAACTACGGCTTCGCGAACTTGGGATTGAACAACATCGGGTTCGCCAACACCGGAAATAACAACATCGGCATCGGGCTGACGGGCGACAACCTCACCGGCATAGGCGGCCTGAACTCCGGCAGCGGAAATATCGGGTTGTTCAATTCCGGCACCGGCAACGTCGGCTTCTTCAACACCGGAACCGGCAACTTCGGCCTGTTCAACTCGGGCAGCTTCAACACCGGACTCGGCAACTCCGGATCGGCGAGCACCGGCCTGTTCAATGCCGGCGTGCTGAACACCGGCGTCGCGAACCCCGGCAGCTTCAACACCGGCAGCTTCAACGCGGGCAACACCAACAGCGGCGACTTCAACCCCGGCAGCTTCAACAGCGGATGGTTCAACACCGGGCAGTCCAATACCGGACTATTGAACTCCGGCAGCCTCAACACCGGCGCTCTCATCAGCGGTCACGGCAGCAACGGCATGTTCTGGCGCGGCACGTACGAGGGCCTGATGAGTGCCTACGCGGACCTCACGATTTCTCGCGCGCCCATCACCGTGCACGCCATCGGTGGCGTCGGACCCGTGCACGTCGCGCCGGTGCCCATCCCCGCGCTGCACTTCAACATCAGCAACGCGGCCGTCGGTCTGGGACCGATCGACTTCGCGCCGATCACCGTTCCCGCGATCCCGCTGCAAGCTCTGGGTTCGGTGGACCTGGCGCAGGCCTTCATCTCGCCGATCGTCGCGCTCAATTCGCGCTTCGACAGCATCTCAGCCAGCATCGGATCCTTCAGCTTCAACAATCCGCTGGTCAAGATCGACAAGTTGGGCAACCCGAACGGCTTCTTCATCTCCGACCTCTCCCTGAGCGGAGTCACGATCAGCGGTCCGACCATCGGCAGCGACATCCCACTGGCGGTGAGCCTGAGCACCAACATCGTGCGCGTGCTGCCCAATGGCTTCTCGATCCCCGCCCAAACCATTGCGAACATCGCCATCACCGGTGGCAACGACGCGTTCACCTTCTTCCCCAACGGGCTCACCGTCCCGAAGGCATCCGGCGGCATCACCAACTTCTCCGGTGGTCTCGACGCATTTACCTTGCTGCCCAACGGGTTGACGATCACCACCGTGCCGATGACCCTCGACGCCAAGGGCATGGTTGGTGACATCCACTTGCCGTTCATCGACATCAAGCCGCTCCCGGGCTTCGGGAACTCGACCACCACCCCGTCGTCGGGCTTCTTCAACTCCGGCGGTGGCGGTGGCTCCGGTTTCGGCAACTTCGGTGCCGGAATGTCGGGCATGCTGAACCAGGCGCACGACACACTGGTCGGGGCGGGTTCTGGATTCGCCAACTTCGGCACGTCGGGATCGGGGCTGTTGAACGCCGGTTCGGGCGTGTCCGGTTTGTTCAATACCAGCGCACTGCCGCTCGGAACCTCCGCTTTCCTCTCCGGGTTCGGCGGCGTCGGCCACCAGTTGTCCGGATTGTTCACCGCCGGAACGGTTCTCAACCAGGGCAGCAGCATCCTCAACCTGGGCTGGGCCGACCTCGGCAGCGGCAACTTCGGCTTCGGCAACGTGGGGGACCTCAACCTGGGTGCTGCCAACATCGGCGGGCAGAACTTCGGCGGGGGCAACATCGGCAGCGGCAACTTCGGTTTCGGCAACGTCGGCAACGGAAACTTCGGGTTCGGCAACAGCGGTCTGGCAGCAGGACTGTCGGGCTACAGCAACGTCGGGTTCGGCAATGCCGGCACCGGCAACTACGGCTTCGCCAACTTCGGCGTGGGCAACGTCGGGTTCGCCAACAGCGGCAACAACAACATCGGCATCGGGCTGGCGGGCGACAACCTCACCGGCATCGGCGGGCTGAACTCCGGCAGCGGCAACATCGGGCTGTTCAACTCGGGCACCAACAACGTTGGCTTCTTCAACACCGGCACCGGCAATTTCGGGTTGTTCAACTCCGGGAGCTACAACACCGGCATCGGAAATGCCGGGACCGCCAGCACCGGCCTGTTCAACGTCGGCAACTACAACACCGGGCTGGGCAATTCCGGCCACTACAACACCGGCAGCTTCAACACCGGCACCGGCAACAGCGGTGACTTCAACCCCGGCAACTACAACACCGGGTGGTTCAACACCGGGCACGCCAATACGGGCGTGTTGAACTCGGGTGACGTCAACACCGGTGCCTTCATCACGGGCAACTACAACAACGGCATGTTCTGGCGGGGCAACTACGAAGGACTGGCCAGCCTCTACTACGGGATCACCATTCCCGAGTTCCCGATCCACGTCACCACCACCGGCGGCCTCGGACCCATCGTCATCCCGGACATCCACGTTCTGCCGCCACTGCACTTCGGTATCGACGGCAGCGGCAGCTACGCCTTCACCGTGCCCGACATCCCGATCCCGGCCATTCACATCAGCTTCGACGGAACCGGCAACATCAACTTCCAGGCACCGGCGACCACACTACTGTCCCCGATCAGCGTCAAAGGACAGTTTTTCGGGGGTCCGGTCACCGCCTCGAACATCACGCTGAACCCGTTCAAGGTGAACTGGGCCGTCCCGCAGTTTTTGCAAGATTGGTTCGGCCTTCCGTCATCTATCGGCATCGAGCTCGAGGCTCCCGTCGTCCTCAATTTCATTACCCTGGGCCAGCTGAACCTGCCGCTGGAATTCGCCAATCCGGCCATCGAAATGGATGCGATTTCGATCAGCCAGGCGCTCCCGATCGAGATCCCGCCGATCGACATCCCCGCATCTGTGATCAAGGGCATGTCGATGGCGCAGACCCTGCCGATCAATTTCTCCGCGGACATCCCCGCCGTGACCATTCCCGGGATGACGATCGCCGGGATTCCGCTGAACTACGACATCGCCACCACCGCAGGGCCTTACACACTGTCGATCATCGACCTAAAGCCGACTCCGGGCTTCGGGAACTCGACTACCCTGCCGTCGTCGGGGTTCTTCAACTCCGGTGCCGGGGGAGGCTCTGGCTTCTTCAACACCGGCGCGATGGTTTCGGGTTTGATGAACAACGCGTCGAGTGCGACCCTGGGCGTGCTCTCCGGTGTAGGCAACGTGGGTTCGCTGGTATCGGGTATGTCCAACGCCGGCACCGGCATTTCCGGCCTGCTGAACGTGAGCTCGCTGGACTTCGACACGACGGCGAACATCTCGGGACTAAGCAACCTCGGCAACCACGTCTCGGGCATCTCCTACCAGGGCCTGGTCGCGATACTCACCGCCCCCTCGAGCCCGTCCCCGATCTCGCAACTGATCGACGGTTTCTTCCACGAACTAGAGGCGCTGGATCCGGTAAACCTGCTGAGCCTGGGCAACGCGGGTGGCATCAACATCGGCTTCGGCAACTTCGGCGAGTTCAACCTCGGTGCCGGCAACGCCGGCGGCATGAACTTCGGTGGCGGCAATCTGGGTGGCGGCAACCTGGGCTTCGGCAACCTGGGCAACGGGAACTTCGGATTCGGCAACATCGGTGACGGAAACTTCGGGTTCGGCAACAGCGGTCTGGCGGCAGGACTGTTGGGCTACAACAACTTCGGGTTCGGCAATGCCGGCAGCGGCAACTTCGGATTCGCCAACTTCGGCGTCGGCAACATCGGCTTCGCCAACAGCGGCAACAACAACGTCGGCATCGGGCTGCAGGGAGACAACCTCACCGGCATCGGCGGTCTGAACTCCGGCAGCGGCAACATCGGGCTGTTCAACTCCGGCACCGGAAACATCGGCTTCTTCAACACCGGCACCGGCAACTGGGGGCTGTTCAACTCCGGCGAGTACAACACCGGCGTCGGGAACTCGGGGACAGCCTCCACCGGTCTGTTCAACGCCGGCAACTTCAACACCGGCCTGGCCAACGCCGGGCACTACAACAGCGGCACCGGGAACGCGGGCAACACCAACACCGGCGATTTCAACACCGGCAACACCAACACCGGCTGGTTCAACGTCGGCAACACCAACACCGGCATGTTCAACACGGGCAATGTCAACACCGGCGCCTTCAACTCCGGCAACTTCAACAACGGCGTGTTGTGGACCGGCGAATACCACGGCGTGTTCAGCTTCAAATACAGCATCGAAATCCAGCCGAGCACCATCCTGGACTTCAACGAGACCTTCAACTTCGGTCCCGTCACCATCCCGCAAATCGACATCCCGAGCATGTCGTTGTTCGACATTCACCAGGTCGTCAACGTCGGCCCGTTCACCATCCCGCAGATCGATGTTCCGGCGCTGGGCCCGGACATCCACCAGACCATCGAGATCCCGCCGATCGTCTTCTTCAAGAGCATCACCCTCGGTGGCGAATACATCTTCCCGATGATCAACCAGGCGGCGCCGGCCCCGCCGCCCTTCACCTTGCCCGTCATCACCGTCAAAGCCCTCGGTGACGTGTGGACGATCGGACAACCGAATGGCCTGATGGAACACGACTGGGCCCGAAAGCCGGTCACCGGTATCACCTTGTTCGGCGGGCCGAGCAGCGGATCGACCGGCTACACCAAGATCACCATGCCGACCATCACCATCCCGACCATCGCGAGCGACCCCATCCCGTTGAAGATCGATCTGGCAGGCGGGATTCCGGCGTTCACCTTGTTCCCTGGCGGCCTGAACATCCCGCAGAACGCGATCCCGATCAACATCGACGCGGCCGGTGTGCTGGATGCCATCACGATCTTCCCAGGTGGTCTGACCATCGACCCGCTGCCACTGAAGGCTGCGCTGAACATCACCATGCCGCACAGCAGCGTCACCCTCATCGACATCCCGGCGATGCCGGGCTTCGGAAACTCCACTGCCACACCGTCGTCGGGTTTCTTCAACTCCGGTGCCGGCGGGGTGTCGGGTTTCGGCAACTTCGGTTCTGGCGTATCAGGCTTCCTGAACCAGGCGCACACCGCGCTAACCGGAACCCTGTCCGGCACCCTCAATGTCGGCACGCTGAGTTCGGGCCTGCTCGATGTGGGTTCGGGGGTCTCCGGATTCTTCAACACCGCCAACCCGTTGGACTTCGGCACGCCCGCGCTCCTTTCCGGCATCGGCAACTTCGGCAACCACCTTTCCGGTCTGTCCGCCGCCGGAACCGCGCTGAACCAGACGCTGATGGCCAACGTCGGCCTGGCCGACGTGGGCAACCTCAACGCCGGTTTCGGCAACATCGGTGGATTCAACCTGGGCGCCGCGAATATCGGTTTGCAGAACCTCGGGTTCGCCAACGTCGGCAGTGGCAACTTCGGGCTGGGCAACTTCGGTGACGGCAACTTCGGGTTGGGCAACTTCGGCAACGGCAATTTCGGGTTCGCCAACACCGGCCTGGCCGCAGGGCTATTGGGCAACAACAACTTTGGGTTCGCCAACTCCGGCAGCGACAACATCGGGTTCGCGAACAGCGGCAACAACAACATCGGCATCGGGCTTTCGGGCGACAACCTGACCGGCATCGGCGGGTTCAACTCCGGTGCCGGCAATATCGGGCTGTTCAACTCCGGAACCGGCAACATCGGGTTCTTCAACAGCGGCACCGGCAACGTCGGGTTGTTCAACTCGGGTAGCTACAACACCGGCATCGGCAACACCGGAATGGCTTCGACCGGATTCTTTAATACCGGCAACTTCAACAGCGGTGTGGCCAACGCTGGGCATTACAACACCGGCAGCTTCAACGCGGGCAACACCAATACCGGCGACTTCAACCCGGGCAACATCAACACCGGTTGGTTCAACACCGGCAACTCCAACACCGGCGTGCTGAACTCCGGCAACCTCGGCACCGGTGCCTTCATGACGGGCAACGCCAGCAACGGCTTCTTCTGGCGAGGCGAGTACCAGGGCTTGTTCAGCTACGCCACCACCTTGCCGATGCCGCCGGTCACCCTCCTGGACATCCACGCCAACGCCTCCTTCGGGCCGGTCGTCATCCCGCCCATCCCGGTGCCGGTGACACACCTGCACCTCACCGGCAACGTCGCGATGGGCGCTTTCACCATCCCGCAGATCGACATCCCCGCTCTGCACCCCGACTTCAACGGGACCATCTCCTTCGGCCCGATCAGGCTGCCGTCGGTTGCCATCCCGGCAATCAACTATCTCGAGATTGTCCAGCACGTCGACCAGACGACCGGGTCGACATCGGCGATCAGCCCGTTCATCATCTGGACGTGGCCGAGCCAAGGCCACCCGCTCGACACAGGTCCCACCTACTACACGATCGGCGCGACCTGGCCGGGGCCCCACTTCGCGACGGGCAACCTGGTCACCTTCGCAGGCATTGCCGGAGAGTCCAATACCTTCTTCAGGCTGATTACCTCGGGATTCCATACCCCCGAAATCAACATCGGCCAAATGCTGGCCAGCGTTCAGGCCCCCGGCGTCATCGACCCGATCACTATCTTCCCCGGCGGATTGAACTTCTCGGCGGCAAACCTGTTGAACCTCAACCTCGATGCCGGCACCCGCGCGGTCAGCATCCCGGCGATCACGTTCCCGCAGATTCTGGGCAACGCCGACGGCTCGGTGTACCTCATCGGCAGCAACACCACGCTACTGCACATCCCGCCCACTCCGGGCTTCGGAAACACCACGGCCACACCATCTTCCGGCTTCTTCAACAGCGGCGCGGGCGGCGGCTCCGGTTGGGGCAACTTCGGTGCGGGCATGTCCGGCATCTTGAATCAGGCTCACGACGCATTGATGGGCAACGGTTCTGGATTCATGAACGTGGGCTCACTGCACTCCGGTTTGCTGAATGTGGGCACGGGGCTGTCGGGCCTGTACAACACCAGCACGCTGCCCTTCGGGCAGCAGGCGCTGCTTTCCGGCTTCGGCGACGTCGGCCATCATCTGTCGGGCATGATGACGGCCGGATCGGACATGAACCGGTCGTTGATCGCCAACCTCGGGTTGGCCGACGTCGGCAACTTCAACGTGGGCTTCGGCAACGTCGGTGACCTGAACGTGGGCGGGGCCAACATCGGCGGCCAGAACTTCGGACTGGGCAACGTCGGCAATGGCAACTTCGGGCTGGCCAATGTCGGCAACGGCAACTTCGGCTTCGGCAACTCCGGTCTGGCCGCCGGCCTGTTGGGTAACAACAACTTCGGCTTCGCCAATGCCGGCAGCGGCAACTTCGGTTTCGGAAACTTCGGCCTCGGCAACATCGGCTTCGCCAACACCGGCAACAACAACATCGGCATCGGGCTGCAGGGCGACAACCTCACCGGCATCGGCGGGCTGAACTCCGGTAGCGGCAACCTCGGACTGTTCAACTCGGGCTCCGGCAACATCGGGTTCTTCAACACCGGCAACGGCAACGTCGGGTTCTTCAACACCGGCAACTACAACACCGGCATCGGCAACGCCGGAATTGGCAGCACCGGGATCTTCAACGCAGGCAACTTCAACACCGGCCTGGGCAACGCCGGACACCACAACACCGGCAGCTTCAACGCGGGCAACACCAACAGCGGCGACTTCAACCCAGGCAACATCAACACCGGCTGGTTCAACACCGGAAACTCCAACACCGGCCTGCTCAACACCGGCAGCGTCAACACCGGCGCTCTGGTCTCGGGCAACTACGTCGACGGGCTGTTCTGGCGCGGCAACTTCCAAGGCCTGCCCGGATTCTCGCTCGAATACACCTTCCCGGTGATCCCGGTGGTCGGCGCCGACATCGTCGGCGGCCTGGGACCCATCACCGTGATCCCGCCCATCCACATCCCGACCATTCCGTGGTACCTCAGCGCGGTCGGCGGGATCGGCCCGGTCAACATTCCGTCCATCCCGATTCCGTCGATACACGCTTCGATCAACCCGGCCATCAACATCAGCCCCATCAGCGTCGCGCCCATCACCATCACCGGACCGGACATCACCATCAACTACAGCACCGCGCCCAGTTTCTCGATCTCCGGCGGAAGTTCAAGTTTCGTGGTCGCCGCCAGTTACGGTTTTGTCATTCCGGGACCGATCACGATCGAGGGCTCGCCGGCCGGTGTGAGAGTCGACACCCCTGGCTTCCACCTCGAGCCGATCCACACCCTGGGTGGCTCGCTGACCATCCCGGGATTCACGATGCCCACCGGTCCGATCAAGATCGGGCTGCCGCTGTCACTGACCATCCCCGGTTTCAACACCCCGGCCGGCGGGATTCCGTCGCTGCCGCTGGGCTTCGGCCTCGAGAGCGGCACACCGTCGTTCGACCTCCCGACGGCCGTCATCGACCGGATCCTGTTCGATTTGCACGCGACCAGCACGCTGGGCCCCATCGACATTCCGCTCGCCGGATTCGGCGGCACCCCGGGCCTGTTCAACACCAGCCTGCTGCCGTCGTCGGGCTTCTTCAACAGCGGCGGTGGCGCCGTCTCCGGGTTCATGAACTTCGGCAGCTCCGTGTCCGGCTTCCTGAACTCGGTGTCGACCGCGGCGGCCGGTTCGCTGTCCGGCGTCGCCAACTTCGGCACCCAGCTGTCAGGGATGCTGAACCGCGGCACCGACATTGCCGGGCTCTACAATTTCAGCTCCTTGGACCTGTTTGCATCAGCGGTGATCTCGGGCTTCCACAACTTCGGCGAGAAGCTGTCGGGGTTCTTCTTCACCAACGCGGGCCCGTAAACGTGGGCGTGCCCAATGATTCAGACGCCACGCACAAGGTGTTTCAGCCGATCCCGGCGCCCCCGGACGGGTCCACCCCAGTGAGCATCGCCTGAATAAGCTGGAGCGTGACGAGCGGACTCTGCAGATATGGATAAGAGATCGGCTGCCTGAACAGCACCTCGGCGAACAGCGTCGCGAAATTCTGCATCGCCAAGAACGGAAAAAGGGGCAGCAGCGGCCAGAAAAGCGGGAACGTCACGAAGGCCAGGGTCTGGATGGGAAGCCAGGCAACCATGTTGAACAGGGCAGTTCCCGCAGTGCTGTAATAGCTCACCTCGGATTCCCATACCCGCAGCAACCCGGCCATGACGTTGTCGAGGTTGGTATACAACCCCGTGCCTGCGATCAGGTTCTGAACGAAGTCACCCTGGAACGCCGCAGCCGCCTGGGCGGCCGCCCGGTATTCCTGCGCATGTTCGGAGAACAGCCGCGCTATGCAGACCGAAACCTCGTCGACCGCCGCGGGCGCGATCGCCTGGATCGACGGGCTCAAAGCACGGTGGGCCTCGTCTATCGCGGAACCGATGGTGGCCAACTCCGCTGCCGCCGCGGACATCAACTCGGGCCTCACGATCACCTGCGACATGTCCGCCCACCTCCTTACTCGGCCGATCGTGCGCGGCGTTGAGCTGAGTTTGGCTGCGACCGACGAGGTCGACCTGAGTAACCAAGTACTTAATTTCGCCCGGCCGACCCACGACCGGGCAGCCGTCGCAATCGCGGCCCTTCATTCGTCGTCACTACGGGACGAAAATCTATGGAAGTGAAGGGGGCCGAGTAACCATGACCGATATCACCCGACTGCACAGCGAGCTCGTCGCTCGCGTGCTCCACAGTGACGCAACGGCGCCGCCCGCGCTGCGCCGCGCCGCGTTCGGCAACGCCGGACTGACCGAGCCGATGCGCACCTTGGTCGACAAGGTGGCTAACCGCTCCTACCAGGTCACTGACGAAGATGTAGCCGAGGTCCGCGCCGCAGGCTTCAGTGAAGACGAGGTGTTCGAGATCGTGGTCTGCGCGGCCGTCGGCCAGGCCAACCGCCATTACCGCGGTGCTATGGCCGCACTCGCCGAAGCCACTGGGGCAGACCAATGAGGCTGCAGGTCCTGGACGGGGGTCACCCGCCGCACATCAAGGCGCTGTTCGGCGTGATCCGGCTGGTGTCGCGGCATCCGGTCGTCGATGCCGTCAAACTGGCCTTCTACCGACGCGATTTCTACGGCGGTGGCGAACTGACCCACGAGGCCATGCGCGGCGCTTCGGAATGGTCGGTCGGTGATCGTGAGTTGATGGCCGCCGTCGTCTCGCAAGCCAACGACTGCCCGTTCTGCGTCGCCGCGCACACCGCCACTTCCAGACAGTGGTATCAGAACGACGCGAAAGTCGCTGCCACACTTGAGGATTTGGATGCAGCACCGATCGGCGCGCCGCTGCGGGAGACCCTGCGCCTGCTCGGCAAGCTCGCCCGGGAGCACCGTGTCGACGCCGGCGATATCCGAACCGTTCTCGACGCCGGCGTCTCGGCCGAGCAGATCGAGGATGCGCTGGCCGTGTGCCTGGCCTTCGACATCACCAACCGGCTGGCCAACGCCTTCGACTTCGCGATCGCCGAACCCGCGGCCATGGACGCCGGCGCGAGGCACCTGCTCAAACGCGGCTACCGATAGACCTTTAGGCCAGGGTGGCCCGCACGCACACGGTGATGTAGGGCAGCGCAAGACCATTGGCATTCGCCAGAGCCGGGTGGGTGGCCAGCAACTCGCGCACCTTGTCCAGCGTCTTGGTGCGTACCTCGGTGGGCGAGGTGATGCAGTAGGTGCGCGAGGCCACCAGGTCGATAAGCGCCTGCGGCGTAAGGTAATTCGTCCACTCGAGCTGATGGCGTTCCACGTCGGTGAACGGCTCGGGGAGGGTCACCCGGTTGCGGACCGGATCGTCGTCGCGGCCGATGATCTCGCCGAGCTCGCGCACCCAGCCGAGCCGTTCGTCGCGGGTGTTCCACACCAGACCCAGCCGGCCGCCCGGACGCAACACCCGGGCCACCTCCGGAATCGCGCGGGCCGGGTCCACCCAGTGCCACGCCTGCGCCACCAGCACCGCGTCAACGCTGTTGTCCTGCAACGGAATCTCTTCGGCGGTGCCCAGCAGCGCTCGCGTCTGCGGCAGCGATGCGGTGAGCACCTCGAGCATTTCGGGAACCGGGTCCACGGCCACCACGTCCAAGCCGCGCTCGACCAGGCGGGTCGTCAGCTTGCCGGTCCCCGCGCCGAGGTCGAGGACTTCGCGGGCACCGGACGGCAACAGCCAGTCGATCGCTTCCGGCGGATACGTCGGCCGGCCCCGCTCGTAGGCGGCCGCGGCCGCGCCGAAGGACAGGGAACGGTCGCGCTGGGATCGTGTCACCGCGAACACGCACCTTCGGCCAGCTGGAGGGTCTCGCGGATCAACACACCCACCGCGTCGGATTCGATCAGGAAGCCGTCGTGGCCGCAGATGGACTTGACCACCCGCACCCCGCCGCAACCGGGCAACAACTCGGCCAGCTCGTCCTGCAGACGCAGCGGGTAGAGCCGGTCGGAGGTGATACCGCCGACCACGGTCGGGACCGGGCACCGGGTCAGTGCCGCGTGTACGCCGCCGCGCCCGCGCCCGACGTCATGGCTGTTGAGCGCCTCGGTCAGGGTGACGTAACTGCCCGCGTCGAAGCGCGAAAGCAGCTTGTCGCCCTGATGCTCCAGATAGCTCTGCACGGCGTAGCGGCCGCCGGCCGAAGGGTCCTCGCCCAGCTGCGGCTCGTTGGCGAACCGGCGGTCCAGCTCGACCTCGCCGCGGTAGGTCAGGTGCGCGATGCGGCGCGCGATTTTCAGCCCGTCGTCCGGAGCCCGACCGGTTTCGTAGTAGTCGCCGCCCTGCCAGTCCGGATCGGCCTTGATCGCCGCGATCTGCGTGGTCTGCGTGCCGAGCTGGTCGCCGGTGGAGCGGGCGCCCACCGCCAGCAGCAGGCCGGCGCGCACCCGGTCGGGGTGGCCGACAATCCACTCGAGCGCTCGTGCACCGCCCATGGACCCGCCAACGACAGCGGCCACCTGAGTTATTCCCAGCGCCGCCAACGCGGCGATGTCCGCCTCGACTTGGTCGCGGATGGTGATCCGCGGAAACCTTGAGCCGTAGGGTTTTCCGTCGCGCGCCAGCGAGCTCGGCCCGGTGGAGCCGCGGCACCCGCCGAGCGAGTTGGTGGCCACCGCGCACCAGCGGTTGGTGTCGATCGGTGCGCCGGGTCCGGCCACCCCGTCCCACCAGCCGGGCGTGGGATGCCCCGGGCCGGCGGGCCCGGTGATGTGCGAGTCACCCGTGAGCGCATGCAGCACCATCACCACGTTGTCGCGCGTCGGCGACAACTCGCCCCAGCGCTGAACTGCGATGTGGACATCGTCGATGACCGCACCGCTTTCCAGCCGCAGGGCGCCGATGTCGACGACGCCGACCTCACCTTCGGCGGGCAGCGCTTGTGTGGGCACGTCGGAGATCGTCACGTCCGCCGCTCTCAGAACGCCGCTACGGCCTGCGGGTCGGAACCGGCCGCCGACGAGCCGAGCGCCCCGGCCGCGGCGAAACCGAGCTCCAAGTCGGCCAGGATGTCGTCGATGTTCTCCAGGCCGACGGCCAGCCGTACCAATCCGGGAGTGACGCCGGTCGCGAGCTGCTCGGCGGCGCTGAGCTGGGCGTGCGTGGTCGAGGCCGGGTGGATTACCAGCGAACGCACATCCCCGATGTTGGCGACGTGGCTGTGCAGTTGCAGCGCGTCGACGAACGCCTTGCCGGCGTCCACGCCGCCCGCGAGCTCGAAAGCCAGCACCGCTCCGACGCCCTTGGGGGCCAACTTCGTCGCCAGCTGATGCCAGGGCGAGCTGGGCAGCCCGGCGTAGTTGACCGAAAGCACGTCCTCGCGTGCCTCCAGGAACTCCGCGACCCGCTGGGCGTTGGCGACGTGGCGCTCCACCCGCAGGCTCAGCGTCTCCAGGCCCTGGGCGACCAGGAACGCGTTGAACGGCGAAGCGGCCGAGCCGAGGTCGCGCAGCAGTTGCACGCGGGCCTTGAGCGCGAACGCCGGCGGCCCGAGCTCGGCGAACACCACGCCGTGGTAGCTGGGGTCGGGAGTGGTGAACCCAGGGAACTTGCCGTTGGTCCAGTCGAAGGTGCCGCCGTCGACGATGACACCGGCGATGGCCGAGCCGTGCCCGCCCAGGTATTTGGTGGCCGAGTGCACCACGATGTCGGCGCCCTGGGCCAGCGGCTGGATCAGATACGGCGTGGCGATGGTGTTGTCGACGATCAGCGGCACCCCATTGCGGTGCGCCACCTCGGAGACGCCCGGCGTGTCCAGCACGTCGATCTGCGGGTTGGAGATGGTCTCGGCGAAGAACGCCTTGGTGTTGGGCCGCACCGCAGCCTGCCAGGAGTCCAGGTCGTCGGGATCCTCGACGAAGCTGACCTCGATGCCCAGCTTCGCCAGCGAATAGTGGAACAGGTTGTAGGTGCCGCCGTAGAGCCGCGGGCTGGAGACGATGTGATCACCGGCGGCGGCCAGGTTCAGGATGGCGTAAGTCTCGGCCGCCTGTCCGGAGGACAGGAACAACGCGGCCACGCCGCCCTCGAGCGCGGCGATGCGCTGCTCGACGACGTCGGTGGTCGGATTACCGATGCGGGTGTAGATGTTGCCCGGCTCCGCGAGGCCGAACAGGGCGGCGGCGTGCGCGACGTTGTCGAAGGTGTACGAGGTGGTCTGGTAGATCGGCAGCGCCCGCGCGTTGGTGGTCGGGTCCGGTCGCTGCCCGGCGTGGATCTGCTTGGTTTCGAAAGACCAATTCGCGGTCGGGTCGGTGGTCTCGGAGCTCACTCTGGTCGCTTTCTGCTGGGGGAAATGGCGGTTAGGCGAAGAGAGGCACAGCTTGCAGAGCCGAGTGGGTTTGATAAGTGCACATCACGTTTCCCTGTCAGCTCAGGGGCCCGGTTGACGGCGGACCCGCGCTTGCCGCGTAGCCGGTGCGGCTACTCAACCTGGTCATCACCCGGGGCACCCCACCGCGGTTGGAGGGTTGCCGGCCAGCAAGCCGGGGCTTGACGCTGGCGCTCATGACCGATTTGAAGACTATCGTATGGCGGCGGATCCCCGCCAATTCCTAACTGGCGGGTGGCTGGCTGACCTGATTACCGCCGCTGGCCCCCACGCACTCGTCCAGGAAATCCAGGATCACCTCGGTGACCCGCCCCGGTGCCTCGAACATTGGCACATGGCCGACGTTGTCGAGCGTGGTGAACCGGTGGTCGTCGGGCAGTTCAGTGCGGAAATGCCGGCTGAACCGCGGCGAAGGGACAACCCGGTCCTTTTCGCAGACCACCAGATGGGCGGGTACGGAGTTCTCGGCGAGTTGCTGCAGCCCGGGCATCAGCAACGCCTTGACCAGCAGCTGGAAGTAGGCCGGACAGTGTGCGACGTCATCGACGATGACGCTGAGTTCGCGCTCGCTGACCCCGTCGGGGGTGGCGCTGATCGCATAGGTGGCCAGGTGCCGGCTGAACGGTATGCGCAGTACCCGCGGACCGAACAGCCAGGCGAGTATCAGCATCGGAATGCCCAGGATGAACTTGCCGATCACCTCGAACTTGGCCGGGCTCCACCGGGTCCAGCCGCCGGCCGGGGCGATGCCCAGCACGCTGCGCGCGCGCCCGCGTCGTTCCAACTCGAACGCGACCCAGCCGCCCAGCGAGTTGCCGACGATGTGCGCGGTGTCCCAGCCGAGTTCGTCCATTTGGCGCTCGACGTGGTCGGCCAGCACCTCGGAGGACAGGAAGTAGGTGCCGGCGCGGGGGCCGCCGTTGTGGCCCGCCATCGTCGGGGCGAAAACCTCGTAGCGGCCGGTTTCGGCCAGTTGCTGCGCGACCACCTCCCACACCGTCTGCGACATCAGGAACGGGTGGAGCAGCAGCACCGGCTCGCCCGAACCCAAGTGAATGGGCTTGCGGGTGGCGGCGCCCGATGAAGGCTTTCGCAGGCTTCGCATAATTTCGACAGTAAATGCGGTACCGCTGGTACCGCAACCAAGTCTCGTTGGCATCACGTTCGCGTGGTCGGGGCCCGTGAAAAGATCGGTGGCATCATGAGCACCCCTACCGGATCCCGCCGGATTTTCTCCGGTGTGCAGCCCACTTCTGACTCGCTACACCTCGGCAACGCCCTGGGCGCCGTCGCCCAGTGGGTCGGGCTGCAGGACGAGCATGACGCGTTCTTCTGCGTGGTGGACCTGCACGCCATCACCATTCCGCAAGACCCGGACGCGCTGCGGCGCCGCACGCTGATCACTGCGGCGCAGTACCTGGCGCTCGGCATCGACCCCGACAAGGCCACCATCTTCGTGCAGAGCCACGTGCCCGCCCACAGTCAGCTGGCCTGGGTACTGGGCTGCTTCACCGGCTTCGGCCAGGCCTCCCGGATGACGCAGTTCAAGGACAAGTCGACGCGCCAGGGCGCCGACTCCACCACCGTCGGACTCTTCACCTACCCGGTGCTGCAGGCCGCCGACGTGCTGGCCTACGACACCGACCTGGTGCCGGTGGGCGAGGACCAGCGCCAGCACCTGGAGCTGGCCCGCGACATCGCGCAGCGCGTCAACAGCCGCTTCCCGGACACCTTCGTCGTCCCTGACGTGTTGATTCCCAAGGTCACCGCCAAGATCTACGACCTACAGGACCCGACGTCGAAGATGAGCAAGTCGGCCTCCACCGACGCCGGGCTGATCAGCCTGCTTGACGATCCGGCCAGATCCGCCAAGAAGATTCGCTCCGCGGTCACCGACAGCGAACGGGAGATCCGGTACGACCCGGAGGCCAAGGCCGGCGTGTCGAACCTGCTGAGCATCCAGTCGGCGGTCACCGGCGTCGGCATCGACGCCCTGGTCGACGGGTACGCCGGGCGCGGCTACGGCGACCTGAAGAAAGACACCGCCGAAGCGGTCGTCGAATACGTCCGGCCGATCAAGGCGCGGGTCGACGAGCTGACCGCCGACCTAGGCGAACTGGAGGCCGTGCTGGCGGCCGGGGCGCAGCGCGCCAACGAGATCGCCAGCAAAACCGTGCAGCGGGTCTACGATCGGTTAGGTTTCCTTCCGCTTAAGGAATAAGTTGACCGCGAATCATCAGCCCGTGCCGTCCACCCCGGGAGTCCTGGACCGGCTGCGGGCCCGGGCTGACTGGTTCGATCATGCGGTGCGCGCCTTCCTGCATTTCCGGGATTGCAACGGCAATCTCTTCGCGGCCGGGCTCACCTACTACACGCTGATCGCGCTGTTCCCGTTGCTGATGATCTGTTTCGCGCTGGGCGGTTTCGCGCTGTCGCGGCAGCCGGGACTGGTCGACACCATCGACGACCGCGCCCGGTCCTGGGTGTCGCCGGAGCTGGGGCAGCAACTGGTGGGCCTGATGAACTCGGCGGTCGCGGCGCACACCTCCGTCGGCGTGATCGGACTGCTTTTCGCGGCCTGGGTGGGTCAGACGTGGATGTATCGGCTGCGCGAAGCACTCGGCAGAATCTGGGGGCACCCGGTTATCTCGGTGGGTCTGGTGCGCACGGTGCTGTCCGATCTGGCCGCCGTCGTGGCGACGTTCGGGGTAATCCTGGCCACCATGGCACTCTCGGCGCTGGGGCATCGGGAGCCGATGGAAGCGGCCCTCAAACTGCTTGGCCTCCCGGAACTTTCGGTCTTCCACTGGTTGCTGCGGGTGCTTTCCGTGCTGATCTCGTTCCTGGTTTCGTGGCTGGTCTTCACCTGGGTGATCGTCCGGTTGCCGCGGGAGTCGGTGGGAGTGGCCACGTCGATGCGGGCCGGTCTGATCGCGGCCGTCGGGTTCGAGCTGTTCAAACTGCTGGGGTCGCTGTATCTGCGAGTGGTGCTGCGCAGCGTGGCCGGTGCCACTTTCGGGCCGCTGCTCGGGCTGCTGGTGTTCGCCTATGTCACCTGGGTGCTGGTGCTGTTCAGTACCGCTTGGGCCGCGACGGCGGGAGCTTCATGACCGACACCGACACCGACGCCGACGCTGCCGCCCTGGGGTTCCTGCAACGCCTGCGGGCCCGGCACGGCTGGCTCGACCACGCGGTCAAGGCCTACCAACGCTTCAGCAAGCAGAAGGGCACCTTCTTCGCGGCCGGGCTCACCTACTACACGATCTTCGCGTTATTTCCTTTGCTGATGGTCGGTTTCGCGGTTGCCGGTTACACCTTGTCCCGCCGGCCGCAGCTGTTGAGCACGCTGGAGGCACGCATCCGCACGGCGGTGTCCGGGGAGCTGGGCCAGCAGCTTGTCGATCTGATGAACTCGGCGATCGACGCGCGCGCCTCGGTCGGGGTCATCGGGTTGCTGACCGCGGCGTGGGCCGGCCTGGGCTGGATGTATCACCTGCGGGAAGCGTTGAGCGAGATGTGGTTACAGGTAGCCGACCCGGCGGGATTCGTGCGCACCAAGTTGTCCGACCTACTGGCCATGTTGGGTACGTTCGTGGTCATCTTGGTCACCATCGCGCTGAGTGCCCTCGGGCAGTCCGGCCCGATGGGGGCGTTGCTGAGATTGCTTCATATACCCGAGTTCTCGTTCTTCGACGAGATCTTCCGCGTCGTGTCGGTGCTCGTGTCGGTGCTGGTGTCGTGGCTGTTGTTCACCTGGATGATCGCCCGGTTGCCGCGCGAGCCGGGCAGCTTCGTCACCTCGATGCGCGCCGGCTTGATGGCGGCCGTCGGGTTCGAGGTGTTCAAGCAATTGGGGTCTATCTACCTGCAGACCGTGGTGCGCAGCCCCGCCGGTGCCACCTTCGGACCGGTGCTGGGCCTGATGGTCTTCGCGTTCGTCACCTGGTCGCTGCTGTTGTTCGCCACCGCTTGGGCCGCGACCGCCGCCGACGACGAGCGGGAGAGTCACGTGGACCCGCCCGCTCCGGCGATCATCCGACCGCGCATCCAGGTTCAGGAAGGCCCCAGCGCGCGCCAGACGTTGGCCGCAATGGCAGCGGGAGCCGTTGGCGCGCTGACCCTTTCGCGGCTGACCCGGCTCCGCAACCGCTAGCTGACCAACTTCAGGCCAACGATGCAGCCGACGATCCCGGCGATCAACAGCATCTTGACCAGCGAAGCGGGTTCGTCACCGGTCGCCATCGCGTAGCAGACCGTCAGCACGGCGCCGATGCCCACCCACACCGCGTAACTGGTGCCGGTGGGCAGGCTGCGCATCGCTACCGCGAGGCCGGTCATCGAGAGGAGCAGGGCCACACCGAAGATCACCGACGGTCCTAGACGGGTGAAGCCGTCGGACCGGCTCAGGGCGGTCGCCCACACCGCCTCCAGGACTCCGGAAACCACCAGCACGAGCCAGGCCATCACTGCACCCCCGGAACGTGGCTCCACTGCCCGTTCGCCATCACACCCGTCACCCGCAGATCCTGATCCAGCACAACCAGATTGGCGGCGAATCCGGCCCGGATCGTGCCCACGCCGTCGAGTCTGAGCGCCCGCGCCGGGGTCGCGGAGGCGGTCTTGACCGCGGCGGCCAGGCCCGCTCGGCTGGCAACGGCGCGGAAGACCCGGTCCATGGTGGCGGTGCTGCCGGCGATGGTGGTCGTACCGCGCACCCGGGCCACCCCCGAGGTGACGACCACCGGCACCGATCCCAGCCGGAACTCCCCGTCACCGCAACCTGCCGCGGCCGTCGCGTCAGTCACCACCGCGACCCGGTCCGCACCCACCGCGGCAATCACCCCCTGCACCATGTCCGGGTGGACGTGTACCCCGTCGGCGATCAGTTCCACGGTCACCCGCGGATCGGCCAACAGGGCCAGCGCCGGCCCGGGATCGCGATGGTTCAACGGCGGCATCGCGTTGAACAGGTGCGTGCCGACGGTGGCGCCCGCGGCGATCGCGTGCCGGGTCTGTTCGTAGTCGGCGTCGGTATGCCCAACGGCGACGACGGCTCCGGCGTCCAGGAACCGCCGGATCGCCTCGTCGCTGCCGGGCAGTTCCGGGGCCAGCGTGGCCATCCGCACGGTGCCATCGGCGACGGCCAGGACGGCGTCGACCTCTTCGGGGTCCGGCGGGCGGATCTGGGCGGGGTCGTGCGCGCCGCAACGCCCCACGCTCAGCCACGGCCCCTCCAGATGGATGCCGGCGATCAACCCGCTCCGGGTCGCATCGGCCAGCAGACCAACGGCGGCAATGAGTTTCGCGGGCGCGGCGGTGACCAGGCTGGCCAGCATCGTGGTGGTCCCGTGCCGCGCGTGAAACGCAACGGCGCGCTCCACCTCGCCGTCGCTGAAGGAGGCGCTGCCGCCGCCGTGCACATGCATGTCGACAAAGCCCGGAACCACAACGGAATCGGGCAGTTCGACATCGGCCGATGCGGTCGGCGTCCCGGAACCGCAGGCGACGATCCGCGCGCCGTGCGTGTCGACCCACCCGGGGCGGCAGACGTCGCCATCGACCACGACCGTGCCGGCGTGGATCAGGGTCATGGGCGGCTTCCGCTCTCGGCGTCCTCCGTTGGCCAGCGCCCGCGGTTTTCCCAGTAATGCCGGATGTCCTCGAGCTGACGGCCTTTGGTTTCCGGCGCGAACCGGTACACCACGCCAAATGCGATCACCGCGAAAGCCCCGAACACCGCGAAGACGCCTGCGCCGCCGAGCAGCTGCAGCAGGGTGAGGAAGAAGCCGGCGATGATCGCGTTGGCGATCAGGTTGGAAGTCAGCATCACGCTGGAGCCCACCGAACGCAGGTGGGACGGAAAGCTCTCCCCGGCGAACACCCATACCAGCGAGCCGAACCCGAAGCTGAACCCCACGATGAACAGCAGCACCCCACCGAATCCGAGCAGCAGCGGGGCGTGGGATTCCTCGGCGAACACGGCGATCAGCACGGCGTCCGCGGCGATCATCATCGCGATGCCGGACAACAGAATCGGCCGCCGGCCCACCCGGTCCACCAGGAACAACGACGTGCCCACCGCGGCCAGGCCGGCAACCTGAACCAGGGCAGGAAGCGCCAGCAGCGCGAAATCACCCTCGAAGCCCATCGCCTTGAAAAGCCGTGGGCTGTAATAAATTATCGCGTTGATGCCGGTGATCTGGATGAGGAAGCCCAGTGCCACCACGAACAGGGTGGCGCGTAGGTAGGGCCGTCGCAGCATCTCGGCGATGCCGCCGCCGGGGGTGTTCTGGTCTTCTTTCACCGCGACGGCGATCTCGGCCAGTTCCGCATCCACCGCCGCCTCGGGTTCGATGCGCAACAGCGCGCGGCGCGCGTCGTCGACGCGGCCCTTCAGCAGATACCAACGTGCGGTGTCGGGCATGCGTAACAGCAGGGGCAGCAACAGCGTGGCCGGCACGGCGGCCAGTCCCAGCATCCACCGCCAGCCCTGTGACCCGGCCAGCAGGTAGCCGACGACGTAGCCCAGGATGATGCCGCTGACGGTGGCCAGCTGGTAGGCGGCCAGCAGCGAACCCCGCACCGCGGCGGGCGCCGATTCGGCCACATACACGGGGACCACCACCACCGACACACCGATCGTGACGCCCAGCAGCAGCCGCGCCGCCAGCAGCATCGGCACCGAGACCGACATCGCCCCCAACAAGGCGAACAGCGCGTAGCCGAGCAGGATCAGCACCATCGACTTCTGTCGCCCGATTGCATTGGCCAGCACGCCGGCGCCCAGCGCTCCGCCGATCTGGCCGATCACCACCATGGTGGTGACGAGTTCCTTGTGGTCGTCGGTGAGGTCGAAGTCGCGCGAGATGACGTGCAGTGCGCCCGCGATGCTGGATAGGTCGTAGCCGTAGATGATTCCGACGCTGGCCGCGGTCAGGCCGACCAGCAAACCCCGACCGGTCAGGTCTTCACCTTCGCTTTGAGCACCTCGATGGCCCTTGCCGGATCCTCGGGCGTGATGCAGGGCCGCACCCGCTTGCCCACGTCGATGACCAGGAGGGTGCTTTTGCGGCCGCGGTGGATGTCCAGCGGGAACCAGTAGCGCGGATCACCGGCGCCCCAGATCCGGCCCTTGCCGCTGGCCCAGCCCATCTGCTCGCTCTTGATGCCCTCGATGTCGCTGTAGGCGACTCGTTTGGGGGTGGCAAACGGGAAGTAGTAGTGCCGAATGGTGATGCCTTCCTCATCCAGCGTGAGGTTGGCGTCCTCGTACAGGGCCGTCATGGCGCCTGAGTCTAGCGGCTGCTAATGCCCACGACGGGTATTCATCGACCGTGCTACCAGGATCAATCCGAACACGATGACGGTGCCGATGACGGCCACCCCCACCCGGATCGGCAGTGTGTCCGCCGAGGACATCAGCCCCGCCGCCTGGTTGTTCTCCGGGGCCCGGTTGGCCGGGTTGGGATTGCTGGGCAACAGCGATGGGTCGGGTTCGATGAGCGAGCCCACCTGCGTGCCCTGCGGGGTGCTGAAGCCGTAGTCCAGCAGGTGCGCCGCCTGCTCCCACGGAGCGATCGGCTGCCGGGTGCCGTGCAGCAACACCGCAACCAGCCGTCGGCCGTTGCGGTTTGCCGCACCGACAAAAGTCTGGCCGGCGTCGTCGGTGTAGCCGGTCTTGCCGCCCATCGCGCCGGGGTAGTGGTAGAGCAGCTGGTTGTCGTTCTCCAGTTCGTAGCCGGGGTGGTCGCCGTGGCCAGGGAAGTCGAATGTCCTGGTCGCGACGATGTCGGCGAAGACGGGGTTGCGCCAGGCGTACCTGTAGAACAGCCCGATGTCATAGGCCGAGGTGCTCATGCCGGGCCCGTCGAGCCCGGACGGTGTGGCTACCCGGGTGTCGTGTCCGCCGAGTTTGGCGGCCAGCACGTTGAGCTTCTCCAGCGCCGCCTGCATGCCGCCTAGCTGCATCGCCAGCGCGTGCGCCGCGTCGTTGCCCGAGTGCATCAGCAAGCCGTGCAGCAGCTGGTTGATGGTGTAGACGCCGCCGGCGTCCACGCCGACCTTGGTGCCTTCGGCGGCCGCGTCGTCGTCGGTGCCGGGCACCGTCTTGTTCTGGTTGAACGCGTTGATCGATGCCATCGCGACCAGCACCTTGATGATGCTGGCGGGGCGGTGACGGCCGTGCGGATCCTTCGCCGCGATCACGGCGCCGCTGTCGAGGTCCGCGACCAGCCAGGCCTCGGCGGAGACATCGCCCGGCGGCGGGGGAGTGCCCGGCGCGGTGATGATGCCGCAGCCGCCCAGCGCGTTCCCGCCGATCGGCGACGGGGGCAGGGCCAGGGGGAGCGGCGGGTCGCCCGCCATCGGTACCTCGGAGGAGTCGACCGCGGGCGGGGTGTTGATCTTGTACGGGCAGTTCTCGGTCCCGGCATTCACCGCGGCACTGGGCTCGGCAACCGCCGCAGGAAGCGCTAGCGCACCCGCTCCGGTGACCGCCAAAAACGCTGCGGCCAGGCATGATGCGGCGCGCAAAGAGGTCCGTGAAAACAGCATCGCTCAGCAGATTAAGTGATCGAACCGGGGATCGCAGGATGCCGCGCGGTGTTGGGTCTGCTGCACTGCCGATCAGAAATCGAGCCCGTAGCCCCCGCGCAGGTCTGTGTGTGCGGCCGCCAGGATGCGATCGCACAGGTCCACGAGCGCGTCGAGGTCGAGATCGGAATCTTTGCCCAGCATGTCCAGGAACACCGTCTCCTGCCTGCGCAGCTCGGACCACTTGAGTTCGCCCTCGTAGTACACGGTCGCGTCGTCCGCGGGGGCGGGGCAGGCCGCGGATTGGGCCAACTGCCGCTTGCAGGCGTCCAGCTGGGTCAGTGAGTAGCCGTGTTCGCGGAACTGACGATCCCACTCGTCGAGTAGCAGACCTACCAGCTCTTGCACCGGCGGCGCGGCGTAGACCAGAAGCTCGGCCACTCCGTCGTCGAGGCCCAGCCGCATGCGGAAGTCATAGAGCTCCCGGATGGCTTCGGCGCGCCGCTGGGTGGCGATCTCCTCGGCGGTCCCGCGCCCTTCGTACTGGGCCGCGCGTTTGACGTACATGGTCGCTGAGATCAGCGATTTGAGCACGGCCTTCTTGTCGTCGGCCGCCCGCTTCTCGAAGTCGAGCACACGTTCGTGACGGCGGTCTTCCTCCTTGTTCCTGGCGTCGATGCGCTTGGTCCAGATCGCGACGGTGGCACTTGAAATCACGGACGCGAGAGGGACGAGCGCGTTTGCTAGCAACGTCATCCAATTCATCTGTCGACCCTAAGTGCGCCACTCGAGGTCCGCAGGCAAACCGAAGCAGATGCCTAGTCCGTTTGACAGTGTCAATATACGGTGTGACACTGTCAATCAGTATGAAACTGCTGACGCTTCCCGAGTTCGCCGCCGCGGCCGCTGCCGCGGTGCAGTCGTCCGGCGCCGTGCCGGAGAACCGGCAAGCCAAGCCCATCCCGGCCGAGCGGATGGTCCGCTACTACACCGCGCGGGGCCTGCTGCCCCGGCCGGGCAACCGGGGCCGCGCGTTGACCTACGGGCGTTCGCACCTGATCCGGCTGGTCGCCATCAAACGGCTGCAGGGCCAGGGCTTCTCGCTAGAGCAGATCGCCGAGCGGCTCGACAGCATGACGGCGGCGGAGGAAGCGGCACTGGCCGCCATCCCGCAGGCGGCGATGCCGGCGGATCTGGGCGACCCCGAACCGACGCCCGCGCCCGCCCGCGCCGCCGGCGCGTTCTGGCGGACGGTCCCTGACCGGGCTGCCGAGCCGGCGGCCGAGCCGGCCGTCACCAGCCTGCAGGCCGTGCGGCTGTCCGACACTGTCACCTTGCTGGTCGACGGCGACGGGCTGCCGTCCCTCGATGCCCTGCGCCACGCCGCGGCCCCGCTGCTGGAGCTCCTCGCCCACACCCGAAAGGACTCGTCATGAGTGCTCAGTTGTTACCCCTGCTGCCCGCCGGCCCCGCACACCCGGTGCCGGCGGGCGGCCCGACGTGCGGTGAGTTGTCGGGACCGGACGGCCGATCCCTCCCCCTGAAGTCGCTGACCGTCGACGCCGCCCTGGTCGGCCTGACCGCCACGGCCACCGTGCGACAGCGGTTCGTCAACACCGGCGATACCGCCATCGAGGCGACCTACGTATTTCCCCTGCCGGCTCGCGCCGGGGTGACCGACTTCGCCGCCGATCTGGCGGGGCGGCGCGTGATCGGGCTCCTCAAGGAGCGGGGTCACGCCCGCGCCGACTACGAGCAGGCGCTGCTCGCCGGCCAGCGTGCCGCGATCGTCGAGGAGGACCGCTCGGACGTGTTCTCGGTGCGAGTCGGCAACCTCGGCCCCGGCGAGGAAGCCACCATCGAGTTGCGGCTGACGGGGCCGCTGTCCTTCGAGGACGGCGAGGCGACGTTCCGCTTCCCGCTCGTGGTCGCCCCGCGCTATACGGCCGGCAAACCTCTGCCGGGCGACCGGACCGGCGCCGGCCTGGCCGACGACACCGACGCGGTGCCCGACGCGTCGCGGGTGACGCCGCCACGCCTGGCCGAGGAGGACGAGCGCCCCGATCTGCAGATCGCGCTGACCGTCGACGGAGGCGGCCTGCCGGTGTCCGATCTGCGGTCGAGCCTGCCCACGGCGGTGTCCGAAGCCGAGGGTGCGACCCGGTTGCTGGTGGAGCCGGGCGCTCGGGCCGACCGGGATTTCGTGCTGCGTTTCCGCATCGACCGGGGCGAGCTGTCGTCGTCGGCGCTGTTGGTCCCGGACGCCGAGGGCGACGAGGGCACCTGGTCGGTGACGCTGGTACCACCCGCCGAGACCGGCAGCGCACCGCGCGACGTGGTGGTGTTGCTGGACCGCTCGGGTTCGATGCACGGCTGGAAGATGATCGCCGCCCGCCGCGCCGCGGGCCGGATCGTGGACATGCTGGATGCCGCCGACCGGTTTTGCGTGCTGGCCTTCGACGATTGCATCGACAGTCCGGCGGGGCTGCCGGCCGGTTTGGTCGATGCCAGCGATCGGAACCGGTTCGCGGCCGCGTCGTGGCTGGGTGGGCTGCAAAGCCGCGGCGGGACCGAGATGGCGCAGCCGCTGTTCAAGGCGGCGGAGCTGCTTGCCGGCTCGGGTGAAGACCGGCTGGCCAGTGTGGTGTTGGTGACCGATGGGCAAATCACCGGGGAAGACCAGCTGCTGGGGACGCTGGCACCGGCCCTGGGCGACTCGCGCATTTATTGCGTGGGAATCGACCGCGCGGTCAACGCCGGCTTCCTCGACCGGCTGGCGAAGCTGGGCCGCGGCCGCTCCGAACTCGTCGAGTCCGAGGAGCGCCTGGACGATGCGATGGCGCGGCTGGCGCGGACCATCGGGCGCCCGGCGCTGACCGGATTGCGGGTAACCGCCGAGGGGATCGACATCATCGACGGCACCCTCACGCCCGGCCCGTTGCCCGACGCCTTCGCTGGTGTGCCGTGGGTGGTTTCCGGGCGCTACCGGGGCGCCGGTGCCGCGACGCTAAAGGTGGTGGGCGACTCGGCCGCGGTGACGCTGCCCGCCCGAGTGGCCCCGGAAGCCGTTGCGGTGCAGACAATTTGGGCGCGATCGGTGGTCCGTGACCTGGAGGACGACTACGCGTCGTACGGCGCGGACGAGGAGTTGGCCGAACGGATCGTCGCGCATTCCGTCCGGTTCGGGGTGCTGTCCCGGTTCACCGCGTTCGTGGCCGTCGACCCGGAACGCACCGACGCCGGCCCGCTGACCGAGGTGATCCAGCCCGTCGAGGAGCCGTCGGGATGGGCGACGACCGTGGGGTTCGTGCGGGCGGCAAAGGTATCCACGCCGGGCTTCGGCATGGTGATGCCCGCACCCGCCGCCATGGCCGCCGCCCCGCCGCCGGCCGGTGCGAAGCCGGCGACGCTGCGGCCGCTGGACAAGCTGCTCAAGATGGTGGAGAAGAGCGCGCAGGTCCGTCGTTCCGGACTCGACACGGTGCTGTCCGAACTGAAGCAGCACCGCGGCAACGAGTCGGATCGGGAACTGCGCGCGGCACTCGACCAGTTGTGCGCGGCGCTGGCGCGGTTCCTGGAGCACCCGACGGGACCACAGGGGCGCCAGCTGCTGGTTGCGGTCGACGCGGTCAAGCGGGCGTTGGCGTTGCACGCCAGGCCGGCCAGCAAGCGGCGCTTCTGGACGTAATTCCTTCCGTGCGTGAACGTGCGCAGATTGCCGGTTACAGCGGCGTGTCGCCGCGCATCTGTGCACGCTCGCGCATCGGCGCGCCTCAATCCAGGCCGATGTCGCTGAGCACGCCGCGCAGGATCGACTCGATGGCATCGAACTCTGCGGGACCGCTGATCAACGGCGGGGCAATCTGGATGACGGTGTCGCCGCGGTCGTCGGTACGGCAATACAGCCCGGCTTCGAACAGTGCCGCGCCGACCCGCTTGAGCAGCGCGGCACGCTCGTCGTCGGCGAACTTCTGCTTGGTGGCCTGGTCTTTGACCAGCTCGATGCCGAAGAAGAATCCCTCGCCGCGAACGTCGCCGACGATCGGTAGGTCGTAGAGCCTTTCCAGGGTGGCGCGCAGGGTCGGGGACTGCTTCTTGACGTGGTCGTTGAGGCCCTCGCGTTCGAAGATGTCCAGGTTCGCCAGCGCCACCGCCGCCGACACCGGGTGGCCGCCGAAGGTGTAGCCGTGCCGGAATGTCGTCTTGCCGTCGTTGAATGGCTCAAAGACCTTGTCGCTGGCGATCATTGCGCCCAACGGGGAGTAGCCCGATGTCATGCCCTTGGCGCAGGTGATCATGTCGGGCCGGTAGCCGAAATCGTCGCAGGCGAACATCGAACCGATCCGGCCGAACGCGCAGATCACCTCGTCGGAAACCAGCAGCACGTCGTAGGCGTCGCAGATCTCGCGGACCCGCTCGAAATAGCCCGGCGGCGGCGGGTAGGAGCCACCGGCGTTCTGCACCGGCTCCAGGAAGACGGCGGCGACGGTGTCGGGCCCCTCGAACTCGATGGCCTCGGCGATGCGGTCGGCGGCCCACCGGCCGAACATCTTGGCGTCGGTGTCGAACGGTTCGGGCGCGCGATAAAAATTGGTGTTGGGCACCCGGAAACCGCCTGGGGCCAGCGGCTCGAACGCTTCCTTGTACTTCGGTAGGCCAGTGATCGACAACGCGCCCTGGGTGGTGCCGTGATAGGCGATGGCGCGCGAAATCACCTTGTACTTATTGGGTTTGCCGACGAGCTTGTAGTACTGCTTGGCCACCTTCCACGCGGTTTCGACGGCTTCGGTGCCGCCGTTGGTGAAGAAGACCCGGTTCAGGTCGCCCGGCGCATAGCCGGCAAGGCGCTCGGACAATTCGATGGCCGGCGGGGTGGTGTTGCCCCACAGCGGGAAGAAAGCCAGTTTTTCGGCTTGGCGCGCGGCGGCCTCGGCGAGTTCGGCGCGGCCGTAGCCGACCTGCACGACGAACAGACCCGACAGCGCGTCGAGGTAACTCTTGCCGCGGTCGTCGAAGATGGTGACCCCTTCGCCACGGGTGATGACGGGCGGCGTGATGCCGTTGCCGTGCTGGGCGAAGTGCAGCCAAAGATTTCTGGACATAGTGATCGCGAGCCTAGCGTTACGCTCAGAACATGGCGGTAGCCCAACAGGTCTCCGAGTTCGAGGCGCTGCGGCCACATCTCATGTCGGTCGCCTACCGGCTGACCGGCACGGTGGCCGACGCGGAAGACATCGTCCAGGACGCATGGCTGCGTTGGTCCACTCAGGACACCGCGATCGACAACCTGCAGGCGTGGCTGACCACGGTGGTGAGCCGGCTCGGTTTGGACCGGCTGCGGTCGGCGGCGCACCGGCGCGAGTCCTACACCGGCAACTGGTTGCCCGAGCCGGTGGTGACGCCCTTCTCGGATTCACCGGCCGATCCGCTGTCGGCCGTGGTGGCGGCTGAGGACGCCCGGTTCGCGGCCATGGTGGTGCTGGAACGGCTCAGCCCCGATCAGCGGGTGGCGTTTGTGCTGCACGACGGGTTTTCGATGCCGTTCGCCGAAGTCGCCGACGTGCTGGGCACGAGCGAGCCATCCGCCCGGCAGTTGGCGTCGCGGGCCCGCAAGGCGGTTGCCGCCGCCCCGCCACCCGAGCCCGACCCCAGCCACGCGGAGGTGGTCGGCCGGTTGATGGCGGCCATGGCGGCCGGCGACATCGAGACCATCGTGTCGCTGCTGCATCCCGACGTCACCTTCACCGGCGATGCGAACGGCCGGACGTCGACGGCGGTTAATGTCATCCACGGGGTGGACAAGGTGGTCCGGTTCATGCTCGGCCTGGCCAACCGCTACGGCGACGCTTTCTACACCGAGCACCAACTGGCGTTGGTCAACGGCGAACTCGGTTCGTACACAAAGGGTGTCCCGGCCGCCGAGGGCCGCCGGGAGATGGCGCCGCGGATCACCGCGATGACGGTGCGCGACGGAAAGGTCGTGGCGCTCTGGGACATCGCCAACCCGGACAAGTTCACCGGTTCGCCGCTGCGGCAATCCGACTAACGGACTACGGCAGCACGATCCCGGTCGCCGGCCCCAAAGTGATCAACTGGCCGCCCGGCGATTCGTACGGCCCGGTGGGTCCGTAGATGCCGAACATCGGGTCGGCCGGAGTGCCGCCGGCATAGAAGTCGTTGATCCAGCCGGTGGCCAGGGTGTACACCGCCGCGGTCGCGCCCGGCGGCGAGAACCCGGTCAACAGCTGGGCGGCGAGGTCGACGAGCGGGCTCCCGCCAAGCATGGAGTCCACATGCGAGCCGCCGACGATCTCGACGCCGGAGAACTGGTTCGGGTACAAAGCGGCGAGTTGAGTTGTGGTGGCGCCGAACGCATTCCACGGTTGCGGCGGTGCCACGACCGCATAAAGCGGGATGCTCGCCGCCTGCAGGTTCGCCACCGCGGATCCGAAGGCCGCGGCATTGTTGGCGACCCCGTCGAACATCACCACGCCGAGCAGATGATTGGTGCCGGCCCCGAGGTTCGTCACGTAACTGCTGGCCGCCATCGTCGCCAGGCCACCGCCGGCGGAGTGGCCGGTCAGCACGAAGTCCTGCGGCAGCGTGCCCGCCAAACCGGCCCAGCGGGCGGCGGTGTTCAGCGCCGCCTGATCGCCCAGGAACAGCGAGCCCACACCCTGCTGCATCTGCGGGCTGCTCAGCCACACCCCGAACGGCAGCGGCACCGACGGGATGGTGGGGGTGAGCACGACGCTGTTGGTCTGGCCGGCCAATTCGATGGCCAGCGGCTGGTAGAACCAGCCGATCGCGGCGAACCCGTGCTGCAGATAAACGGTGCCGGCGGCATCCACCGCCCCACTCGCCTGCGTCGGGAAGTACCACAGCGTCGGAGCGGGATAGCTGAACTGCGGAATCGTCAAGCCCAGGAACGAACTCGGGCCGACCGGGATCTGCAGGAAGGAGAATCCGATCCTGACCCCGGTCACGCCGTCGGTGCCGGCGACGGCCACCGTCGAGGGAAAGTTGAGCACCCCGCCCAGGCCCACGGTGTCGCTGGCCCAGTTGAGCACGGCGCCCAGCGTCGCGGCCCCGGTGCCGCCGAACAGCGGCCGCCGGAAGTTCTCAACCTGCTGCAACAGCGTCTGCAGCGCAGGCACACTCGCCGCTTCGGCCGTCGCATACGCTGTCGCGGCCGCGCCCAAGGCACGCTCGAACTCGGCGTGAAAGAGGGCCGTCCGCGCGATCAGCGCCTGAAACTCGTCCGCATAGCCGCCGAACAGACTCGCGACGGCGACCGAGACCTCGTCGCCGGCCGCCGCGAGAATACGGGTGGTGGACGGCGCCGCCGTCGTGGCGGCGTCACTGATCACCTGCCCGACGCCGCCCAGGTCTGCCGACGCCGCGGCAAGCGCTTCGGGCACTGCGGTCAGGTACGACGACATCACCGCATGTTAGCCAGCTGAAACGGAGTTGGTCCCCGAATCGGCCCACGGCACCCGGCAGGCGTCCCCGGAGTTGAAACCCTGCTCGGTGATGCCCAGCGCCGAATACATCCGGGCCCGCATGTTTTCGATGCCGATCTGATAGCTCAGCTCGATGACGCCGGCCTCGCCGAACCGGGCGCGCAGGTCTTCGACCTGCTCGTCGGTCACCGAGTGCGGGTCGGTGGTCATGGCGTCGGCGTAGGCGATCGCGGCGCGCTCGTCGTCGGTGAAGGCCGGTGAGGTGGCGTAGTTGTCGATGTCCTTGAGGCGCTCGATGTCCAGGCCGTCCAGTCGCTGCAGCATGGAACCGAAGTCGACGCACCACGAGCAGCCGATGGTGCGCGCCGTCCAGAACACCGCCAGCTCCCGCACACTGGCCGGCAGTGTGCGCGACGCGCTCTGCAGCATCGTCTCGTGCACGGCGTTGGCCATCAGCAGCCGTGGGTGGTGCGCGGCGACGCTGAACGGTTCCGGGACCTCACCGAAGCGCCGCTTGGCGACGCGGTACATGGCGCGGATCAGCAGGCCGGCGCGCTTGGGGGGCAGGGGCTCGATACGGGTTTTTTGTGTCATACCAGTCAGACGAGGTAGCCCGCCCACACGTGACAGCCCAGGTCACCGGCCCTTTCCAAGAATCCTTCAAGAATCTTTCAAGCGCTGCGTCCGAGCCTGGCTCGGTGGAGCAGGGAACATCTTCTTACTGGACCTATTCCGAGATTCCGATGGTCAACGACCTCGAGGACAGCACGCACGAGGAGGTCCTGGTCGCCGACTCGCGCCTGGACCAGACCGGAGTCCGTGCCGCAATCGACGCCGTCTTCGAAGCCCACCCCAACTTGGGTGCGGTGTTCGAACCGAGTCGGGACCGTTGGCTGTCACGCCCCGGCGGCGACTGGAGCTGGGCGGTCGAGCCCCCCGGAGTCACCGTGCCCGAGGTGATCGCCCGGCACCGCGGGAGCTTCGACATGCGCACTGGCCGGTTGTTCGCGGTGTCGCTGCTTCCCGGCGTCCCGGAGCGCCTGGTGCTCACCGCCAGCCACCTGTGCGCCGACGCCACGCTGTGGAGCAACGTGGTGCACAGCGTGATGTCGGCCTACAACGGTGGCGTGCTGGCCCCCGATGCCAGCTATCGGGCTAGAAGTCGCGGCGCACACTCATGGGCGTGGTGGCGGGCAAGTCGCCGCCGCCGATCACCTGTCGCGCTATCGGCGTGAGCGCGCCGAACAACGTCTGCAGCTCGTCGTCGTCGAGTCGGTCGAACGCCCGCAACGCCAGCGCGTCGGTGGTCGTCTCGATGTGGTCCTTGAGTTCACGTCCGGTCGAGGTCAGTGATCCGTCGTCGGCCAGCAGACCGCGGTCGGCGAGGCGCCGCGCGCAATCCGACCATTCGTTGTCGTCGTAATGCCGCGTGGTCTTCATGTATTCGGCGGGCAGCGCGCTGGACACGGTGTGGAACACGTTCGACTCGCGCCCGGTGATGCCCGCGGCTGCCAGCACCGCGATGTGTCCGTCGCCGCGATGCTCCCGCAACAACGTCGTCGCATGCCATAACGCGGCCACCGGGTCCGACGGATCGGGCAGGGCGAGGTTGGCCGCGAACAACGCCCGACCGTCCACCGGTGTCTGATGCGCCGCGCGCAATGCCAATTGTGCTGCGGTGCGGACATTTTCGTCATCGGTGACGCCGCAGCGGCGTAGTGCGGCGACCGCCGAATCCTGCCGGGCCCGCAGTGCGAGCTCCGGCCCGGCGATGTCCCAGGCCGCCGGCAGCGCCTTGGCCACCCGGGCGGGCGCGAAGTTGTAAAACACCGCGGTCACCACTTGCGGCGGCACCGCGCCGAGGGGAGCCGAGCGGGCGGCGAAATAGCCCATCCAGAAGCCGCGGTACCCGAGACCGTCCAGCGCCGAACGCGCTTCGGGGGCGAAATACGTCAGGGCGTGAATCGGCTCAAACCGGTCGTAGAACCGCCGGGCCAGATCGGGTGTGCGTTGCATGCTTGCAGCTTTGCCGACGGCGGCCCAAACGCAAAGTCGCGTTGGTAGCATCAGGCACCACTCATGAGCTCGGAGGAGGCTTCGCTGGAAACGGGCGTGGACGGGGAGATTTTCGGCCGCTACCGGCTGCTCGAAGTGCTTCGATGGGGCGGGTTGGGGACCGTGTATCGCGCCCGGGACACGATGATGACGCGCGAAGTCGCCATCAAGGTGCTTCCGACCGAGCAGGCCGGCGAGGCGCAGTCTGACGAGCAATTTCGCCATGAGGCGTCCATCGCGGCCCAACTGAACAATCCCAACATCATCCCGATCTACGAGGCCGGCGAAATCGAGGGTCAGCGCTACCTGGTGATGCCGCTGTTGGACGGTCTGGACGCGGGCAGTCTGCTGCGCCGTGACGGAGCGATGCACCCGACGCTGGCGGTGCGGGTGATCGAGCAGGCCGCCGCGGCGTTGGACGCCATGCACTCGGCAGGGCTGGTGCACGCCGATGTGAAGCCGTCGAACCTGTTCGTGGTCGGCGGCGAATTCGTGTACCTGATCGATTTCGGGGTCGCCTCCCAGACGCCGGCTGTGGACCAGGTCGACGACGACGCGAGGCAGAGTTGGGCGTACCTGGCGCCGGAGCGCATCAAGTCCGAACCCCCGGACGTCCGCGCGGATACCTACGCGCTGGCCGCGGTGCTCTACGAATGCCTCACCGGGCGCCCGCCGGTGGCAGGTGACAGCCTCGAGCAGGTGGTCGCCGCCCGCCTGGAAGATGGACCGCCGAAACCGACCGAGGTCAATCCGGCAGTCCCGGTCGGATTCGACGAGGTGATTGCGCGCGGCATGGCCACAAATCCCGACGAGCGCTACCAATCGTCCCGCGAATTGGCCGGCGCTGCGCGAAATGCGCTCGCCTCCAACACAATTGCACCGGCGGGCTCGCTCAGTGAGGTGGAATTCGGCCGCTATCGACTGTTCGAAATGCTGGGTTCGGGCGGAATGGGTTCGGTGTACCGCGCTCACGACACCGCCCTGGGGCGCGACGTGGCAGTCAAGGTGTTGCGGCCGGAACTGGCCACCGAGCCGGGTTATCAAGAGCGATTCCGCCGCGAGGCGTACGCCGCCGGCCGGCTCAGCAGCCCGAACATCATCCCGATCTACGAGGCCGGCGAGATCGACGGGCGGCTCTATCTGGTGATGCCGGTGGTCGACGGCGTCGATGTGCACACCGTGCTCCAGCGGGAAGGGCCGATGAGCCCCGCCAAGGCGGTGCGGGTGATCGAACAGGTTGCCGCGGCGCTGGACACGGCGCACCGCGCGGAGCTGGTGCACCGGGATGTGAAGCCGTCGAACATCCTGATGGTCGGTGACGACTTCGTCTATCTGATCGATTTCGGCCTCGTGCATGAAGCCTCGGCCGCTCGCCTGACGCTCACCAACGTGACTCCGGGAACTCCGGGGTACATGGCTCCGGAGCGCTTCACCGGCGAAGGGACCGCCGACGCTCGCGCCGACGTCTACTCGCTGGCCTGTGTGCTGTACGAATGCCTGACCGCCAAGCTGCCGTTCAGCGGCGGCGGTATTGAGGGATTGGCCGTCGCTCACCTACGTGACGAGCCGCCGCGGCCGAGCGAGGCGCAGCCTGCAATCCCGGTCAAGTTCGACGAGGTGATCGCGCGCGGCATGGCGAAGAATCCCGATGACCGGTACCAGTCGGCCAGCGAACTGGCGGCGGCCGCGCGCGCGGCACTGACCGCTGCCGGACCCAGGCACGCCAAGCCCACACCCGGCACCGGTCCCGCCGACTCGACACAGGACGCCGCGGTGCTGGCACCGGTCGAGTCCCCGCGCAGAAGTCGGCGGCCGCTCGTCCTGGGCCTGGCCGCCGTCGTGACCGTCGCCCTTGCTGTCACCGCAATCATGTTGCTGGACAACCCTTTTCGTTCGGCACCGGACTCGGCGCAAACGGTCCTGCCGTTCCAGGGCCTGGACGGGCCGGTGGGCGTTGCGGTGGACGCCAACGGCACCGTCTATGTCACCGACAGCGGCCACAACCGGGTGGTGCAGCTGGCGGCGGGCGCGACGAACCAGACCGTCGCACCGTTCACGGATCTGAACCATCCGACCGCCATCGCGGTTGACGGCCAGGGGGACATGGTGGTCGCCGAAGCTGCCAACAGTCGGGTCCTCGAGTTGCCGGCGGGTTCGACCAGTCCCACCGTTCTCCCGTTCACCGACCTGACCGAGCCCACCGGTATTGCGGTCTACGCACGCGGAGCCGACCGGATCTATTACGTGGCCGACTCGCTGCACAACCGGGTACTGACGCTGCAGCCGACGGGTCAAACCGAGCTGCCCTTCACCGGTTTGGAGCATCCGTCGGCGGTGGTGGTGGACAAAGACGGTGTCCTGTTTGTCGTCGATCGGGACAACGAAAGGATCCTGCGGCTGCCGCCGACCGCGATCGTCGCGACCGTGCTGCCCTATGCGGTCGACCGGCCCGACTTCATGACCGTCGGTGAAGGCGATGACCTGTATGTGTCAGACGGCCACGCGAACAAGGTCGTGAAGCTGGTCAAGGCATCGAACACCTCGGACCCGCTGCCCTTCCAGGGATTGAAGAATCCGCAAGGGATCGCGGTCGACGCCGCCGGCAACGTGTACGTCGTCGACAGCGGGAACAACCGGGTGCTGAAGTTGCCGCCCAGTTAGTTGCGCGAGCAGACGCTAAAGCCCCCATTTCGCAAGGAAATTGGGGGCTTTAGCGTCTGCTCGCGCCAGGCAACGCGACCCTAGCGCGAGAACATCGTCGCGCGCTTGACCTCCTGGATCGCCTTCGTCACCTCGATGCCACGCGGGCAGGCTTCGGTGCAGTTGAACGTGGTCCGGCAGCGCCACACCCCGTCCACCTCGTTGAGGATGTCCAGCCGTTCGGCGGCGGCCTCGTCACGGCTGTCGAAGATGAATCGGTGCGCGTTGACGATCGCGGCCGGGCCGAAGTAGCTGCCCTCATGCCAGAACACCGGGCAACTGGTGGTGCAGCACGCGCACAGGATGCACTTGGTGGTGTCGTCGTAGCGGGCCCGGTCGGTGGGGCTTTGAATGCGTTCGCGGGTAGGCGGATTGCCGGTGGTGATCAGGTAGGGCTTGATGGCGCGGTAGGCGTCGAAGAACGGCTCCATGTCCACTACAAGGTCCTTCTCCACGGGCAGTCCGCGAATCGGCTCGACGGTGATGGTCAGCTTTTTGCCCGGCTTTTTCGGCAGCAGGTCGCGCATCAGCACCTTGCAGGCCAACCGGTTGACGCCGTTGATCCTCATCGCGTCGGAGCCGCACACGCCATGCGCGCAGGACCGCCGGAAGGTCAGCGTCCCGTCCAGGTAGCCCTTGATGTAGATGAGCAGATTGAGCAGCCGGTCGCTGGGCAGGCAGGGCACCCGGAAGCTCTGCCAGCCGCCGGTCGCGGCGAAGGCATCCGGGTCGTCGGGGTTGAACCTGGCGATCTTCACCGTCACCATCACCGCGCCCTCGGGCACCGGGGGCAGCGGCGGGTCGAGGGTTTCGACGTCGGTCTCAGCGCTCATCAGTACTTGCGCTCCTTCGGTTCGTACCGGGTCTGCACGACGGGTTTGAAGTCCAGCCGGATGTCGCTGAGCAGATCGGTGCCCTCTTTGTAAGCCATGGTGTGACGCATGTAGTTGACGTCGTCCCGGTTGGGGTAGTCCTCGCGCGCGTGCCCGCCGCGGGATTCCTTGCGGTTCAACGCTCCTACCACGGTGACCTCGGCCAGCTCCAGCAGGAAGCCCAGCTCGATGGCCTCCAGCAGGTCGCTGTTGAAGCGCTTTCCCTTGTCGTGCACCGTGATTCGGGAATACCGCTCCTTGAGCGCGTGAATGTCGGTGAGCGCCTGTTTGAGTGTTTCCTCGGTGCGGAACACCGCGGCGTTGTTGTCCATCGTCTGCTGCAGGGCACCGCGGATGTCGGCGACGCGTTCGTTGCCGTGCTCGGAGAGGATGTCGGCCACCCAGCCGACCACCATGGACGCCGGCTCCGGCGGCATGTCGGCGAAGTCGTGTCCCTGGGCGTATGCGGCCGCCGCGATGCCGGCCCGGCGCCCGAACACGTTGATGTCCAGCAGCGAGTTGGTGCCCAGCCGATTTGCGCCGTGCACCGACACGCACGCGCACTCGCCGGCCGCGAACAGCCCGGGCACGGTGTTGGTGTTGTCGCGCAATACCTGCCCGGTGACGGTGGTCGGGATGCCGCCCATCACGTAGTGGCACGTCGGGTAGACGGGCACCAGTTCGTGGACCGGGTCCACGCCCAGATAGGTCCGGGCGAACTCGGTGATGTCGGGCAGCTTCGCCTCCAGCACGTCCTCACCGAGGTGCCGGACGTCGATGTAGACGTAGTCCTTGTGCGGGCCGCAGCCGCGGCCTTCGAGCACTTCCAGCACCATCGAGCGGGCGACGATGTCCCGCGGCGCCAGGTCGACGATCGTCGGGGCGTAGCGCTCCATGAAGCGTTCGCCGTCGGCGTTGAGCAACCGGCCGCCCTCGCCGCGTACGGCCTCGGAGATCAGGATGCCCAGCCCGGCCAGTCCGGTCGGATGGAACTGGTGAAACTCCATGTCCTCCAACGGAAGTCCCTTGCGGAAAACAATGCCGATGCCGTCGCCGGTGAGGGTGTGCGCGTTGGAGGTGGTCTTGTACATCCGGCCGGAACCGCCCGTCGCCAGCACGATGGCCTTGGCGTGGAAGACGTGGATGTCACCGGTCGCCAGTTCGTAGGCCACCACGCCGGTAGCCACCGGGCCGGTCGGGGTCTGCGTCAGCGCGAGGTCGAGCGCGTAGAACTCGTTGAAGAACTGCACGTCGTGCTTGACGCAGTTCTGGTACAGCGTCTGCAGGATCATGTGGCCGGTGCGGTCGGCGGCGTAGCAGGCCCGGCGCACCGGCGCCTTGCCGTGGTCGCGGGTGTGCCCGCCGAAGCGGCGCTGGTCGATGCGGCCCTCCGGGGTGCGGTTGAAGGGCATCCCCATCTTTTCCAGGTCGAGCACCGCGTCGATGGCTTCCTTGCACATGATTTCCACCGCGTCCTGGTCGGCGAGGTAGTCGCCGCCCTTGACGGTGTCGAACGTGTGCCACTCCCAGTTGTCCTCTTCGACGTTGGCCAGCGCCGCGCACATGCCGCCCTGGGCGGCGCCGGTGTGGCTACGAGTGGGATAAAGCTTGGTCAGCACGGCAGTACGTACCCGCGGCCCGGCCTCGACCGCGGCGCGCATCCCGGCACCGCCCGCGCCGACGATGACGACGTCGTATCGGTGTTGCTGGATCAAGACCTCTCCTTCAACGGTTTTCAGGCGATGTTCGGGTTGAAGGTCACGATGACGTAGGTTCCCAGCACCAAGGTGAAGCCGATCGACAGCAGCAGGATGCTGTTCAGCCAGAAGCGGGTGACGTCCTTGCGGCTGTAGTCGTCGATGATGTTGCGCAGCCCGTTGCCGCCGTGCAATTGCGCCAGCCACAGCAGCGCGAGATCCCAGAACTGCCAGAACGGCGACGCCCAGCGCTGTGCGACGAAATTGAAGTCGATGCGGTACACGCCGTCGTCCCACATCAGCATGATGAACAGGTGGCCGATGGCCAGGAACACCAGCGCGATCCCGGAAAACCGCATGAACAGCCAGGCGAACTTCTCGAAGTTCGGGATGCCGGCGCGGCGGCGCGGCGAGCGCGGGTTGTCCAGGCTGGCGGGCCGGTCGTGGCTGCGCTGGCGGATCGGCGCCGTCTGGCCGGGGCCGAGCTGCAGGTCGTTGATGCTCATCGCAGGTGCTCCCAAGCGTGGATGCCGATCACGACGCCGGCCATCACCAGCGGCACCAGGAAGGCGACCGCCACGATCCACAGCATGGTCCGCTGGTGGCGCGGACCTTCGGACCAGAAGTCGATCAGGATGACCCGAATCCCGTTCAGCCCGTGGAAAAGCACCGCGGCCACCAGGCCGTATTCCATCAGGCCGACGATCGGGGTCTTGTAAGTCGACAACACCTCGTTGTAGGTCTGCGGGCTGACCCGCAGCACTGCCGCGTCCAGCACGTGGACGAACAGGAAGAAGAAAATCGTGGCGCCACTGATGCGATGCAGCACCCACGCCCACATTCCGGGATCGCCTCGGTACAGGGTCCGAGGTGGCCGCCGCTTACGTGACGTCGAGGGCGTTGCCGGATCCGCGGTTGTCGCTTGGGTGCTTACCATTTCCACCGCCTCCCAAAAACCGTCAGTAAACGGGTCTAGCCGGGCAACCGAGCTTAACTTGAGCAACGAGCGAGCGGTACCAAACAGTCCCATCCGAATTGTGTGTCGTAGCACAGGTTAGGGTGGCCTTGCTCAATTAAGCCCAACGGCGAGCGGGGTTGCCAAATGCCGGAAGTGAATTGGAATTTATTGCGCGACAAGGCAATTCAGGTTGCATCCGGCGCGTATGCGCCATATTCGAGGTTCCCGGTGGGCGCCGCGGCATTGGTCGACGACGGCCGCATTATCGCCGGATGCAATGTGGAGAATGTCTCATATGGCCTTGGTCTCTGTGCGGAATGCGCGGTGGTGTGTGCGCTGCATTCCGGTGGCGGCGGCCGGTTGCTCGCGCTGGCTTGTGTGGACGGCGTCGGTTCGTTGCTGATGCCGTGCGGACGATGCCGTCAGCTGTTGCTCGAACACGGCGGACCGGAGTTGCTGATCGACCATGCCGACGGGCCCCGTCGACTCGCCGAGCTGCTGCCCGATCCCTTCGGTCCCGACGATATCGCGCGGGTAAGCCGTTGACGGACAACGTATTCGATGCGCCGACGGTCATCCGGTGCAAGCGGGACGGCGGCCGGCTCTCGGATGCCGCCATCGACTGGGTGATCGAGGCCTACACAGACGGCCGTGTGGCACCCGAGCAGATGTCGGCGTTGCTGATGGCGATCTTCCTGCGCGGCATGGATCGCGGCGAGACCACCCGCTGGACCGCGGCAATGCTGGCGTCGGGACCGCGGCTGGATTTCACCGACCTGGGTCTGGCGACGGTGGACAAGCACTCCACCGGCGGCGTGGGCGACAAGATCACGATCCCGCTGGTGCCCGTGGTAGCGGCCTGTGGCGCAGCGGTCCCGCAGGCCTCCGGCCGCGGGCTCGGCCACACCGGCGGCACCCTGGACAAGCTGGAATCCATCGCCGGCTTCACTGCGGCGCTGTCCAACCAGCGAGTGCGTGAGCAGTTGCGGGACATCGGTGCCGCCATCTTCGCCGCCGGCGAGCTGGCTCCTGCCGACGCCAAGCTGTACGCGCTGCGCGATGTCACCGGGACCGTCGAATCGCTGCCGCTGATCGCCAGTTCGGTGATGAGCAAGAAGCTGGCAGAGGGTGCGGGGGCGCTGGTGCTGGACGTGAAGGTCGGCTCCGGAGCTTTCATGAACTCCGAGGCCGAGTCCCGGGACCTGGCCCACACCATGGTCGAGCTGGGCATCGCACACGGGGTGCCCACCCGCGCCCTGCTCACCGACATGGAGGCGCCGCTCGGGGCCACGGTCGGCAACTCCCTAGAGGTGGCGGAGTCCCTGGAGGTGCTCGCCGGCGGCGGGCCGCCCGACGTGGTCGAGCTGACCGTGCGGTTGGCCAGCGAGATGCTCGACCTGGCCGGGATCGACGGGCGCGACCCCGCCGAGACGCTGCGCGACGGCTCCGCGATGGACCGATTCCGCCGGCTGGTGGCCGCCCAAGGTGGGGATTTGGCGAAACCGTTGCCGATTGGTCGGCATTCGGAAACCGTGCCGGCCGCTGAGGGCGGCACAATGGGCGACATCGACGCAATGGCGGTTGGGTTGGCGGCCTGGCGACTCGGTGCGGGCAGGTCCCGGCCGGGCGCGCGGGTGCAGCACGGCGCGGGCGTGCGGATCCACCGCCGCCGCGGTGAGCCGGTGGCCGTCGGCGACGCGCTTTTCACGCTCTACACCGACACCCCGGACCGCCTGGCGCCCGCGATAGCCGAGCTGGACGGCGCCTTCAGTGTGGTGGACCAACCGCCGCCGCCGCGGCCCCTGATTATCGATCGGATCACGCGATGAGCCTGAGTCTGGACAGGATCAAGCAAGCACCCAAGGCGCTGCTGCACGACCACCTCGATGGCGGGCTGCGGCCGGCCACCGTGCTGGAGATCGCCGGCGAGATCGGCTACGACGGCCTGCCGGCCACCGACGTCGATGCGCTGGCGGCGTGGTTTCGCACCCGCTCGCACAGCGGTTCGCTGGAGCGCTATCTCGAGCCGTTCTCGCACACCGTCGCCGTCATGCAGACACCCGAAGCGCTGTATCGCGTCGCGCACGAATGCGTAGCGGACCTGGCCGCCGACTCGGTGGTGTACGCCGAGGTCCGATTCGCGCCCGAGCTGCACATCAACCGCGGCCTGTCGTTCGACGAAGTGGTCGACGCGGTGCTGGCCGGTTTCGCCGCCGGCGAGAAGGCGTGTGCCGCCGACGGCCGTCCGATCAAGGTCCGCTGCCTGGTGACCGCGATGCGCCACGCCGCGATGTCGCGGGAGATCGCGGAGTTGGCAATCCGGTTCCGGGACAAGGGCGTCGTCGGATTCGACATCGCCGGTGCGGAAGCCGGCTACCCGCCGACCAGGCATCTGGATGCTTTCGAGTACATGCGAGATCACAACGCCCGCTTCACGATTCACGCCGGGGAGGCCTTCGGCCTGCCGTCCATCCACGAGGCGATCGCGTTCTGCGGTGCCGACCGGCTCGGGCACGGGGTGCGCATCGTCGACGACATCACCGTCGGCCCGGACGGCGGCGTCTCCCTGGGTAAGTTGGCAGCGATATTGCGGGACAAGCGAATTCCGCTGGAACTGTGCCCGAGCTCGAACGTGCAGACCGGCGCAGTGAACAGCATCGCCGAGCACCCGTTCGACCTGTTGGCCCGCAGCCGGTTCCGGGTGACGGTGAACACCGACAACCGGCTGATGAGCGATACGACGATGAGCCAGGAGATGAGCCGGCTTTCGGAGGCGTTCGGCTACGGGTGGAGTGATCTGGAGCGCTTCACGATCAACGCGATGAAGTCGGCGTTCATCCCGTTCGACGAACGGCTGGAGATCATCGACGACGTCATCAAGCCGCGGTATGCGGTGCTGATCGGATGACCGTCAGCGAAAACACGTAGGCCAGCTTTCGGCGGCATGTGACACGTACGACCCCGGGCCTGGGGAATTACGCGTTCCGACCGATGGTTGTTGCGGGCGGACGGGGCACAGTCGAATCGTCCCGTTCTATCCCGAGGAGCACGAAGTGAAGTACCTGACCCGCAACCCCGAAACATCGACTCGCCGCGACCGTTCGCCAGAGCGGGTATCCCACCCCAGGCGCCACTCGTTCCTGGACGATTCCTGCATGTCCCGCGCGATGAACCGCCGCTGGTGGTGATCCGGCCCGACCAAATCCGGGAATCCGCAGGCGCTGTTCGAGCAAATGGGGGATCGTATCGGGCATGTCGAATGTGATGGCGACGCCGGAGCTGATCAAGGCGGCGGCAACGGAATTGGCGACGGTGCGTTCGACTCTCGACGCCGCGCACATCGAAGCGGCGGGACCTACGCTCACCATCCAGCCCGCGGCCGCCGACGAGGTCTCGGCGGCGATCGCGCAGCTGTTCTCCCGTGAGGCCGAGCACTACCAGCAGGCGGCCGGGCAGGCCACAGCATTCCACGATCAATTCGTGCAGCGCTTGACCGCTGGTGCCGGTGGCTACGCCAGCGCCGAGGCCGGTAACGCCGCGCTGCTGCAGCCAGCCGCCGCGAGCGTGGGCAGCGCCGCCGTGGATGTGCTGGGCGTGACGATTCCCACCACGCTCGAGGACATAACCGCGCCCCTGCTCGGCATCCTCTTGACCCTTGTCCTCGGGCCACCCTTCTTGCTGTTTCTCGCCGCAGTCGGCTACGCGCTCCCCACCATCGTGCAGCTGTTCACCCCGGTCGCCACCGCTGCGGGCTAGCGCGGAATACCATCGCCGATGTGCTGCTGAACCGCGCAACGGCCGAAGGCATTGCCCGCGGCGAAGTCAGTTTGGTGCTGCGCCGCTGGGACGTCCCTCGCGCCAAACCTGGCGGCAGGCAGCGAACCATGGCGGGAACCGTGCGCATCGACGACGTGCAGGAACGCCCAGCCGACTACCGGGTCACCGCGCGGCAGGCGCGCGCCGCCTCGTTGCCGGCGACGAGCCGCAGGTAGCGCCGAGTCCACGGCCCCGATTCACTCGCGGTGTCCAGCCGGTGCAGGCGCGCCGCGATGGCATCGAGGTCGGCGGGCGACAACGCGGCATCGGCGGCCAGTGCCGGTCGTTCGTCGGCTCAAAGAGCTCGGATTGACCATCAGCCTGGACGTCGGCTACCGGCTGTCGCCGCGCGGGCGGGCGTTTCT